>NZ_JBXAHA010000001.1:204426-529667 GCF_058794615.1 Cupriavidus sp. GW823-FHT07A04 | reverse complement strand
GGTAGGCTCGATTGGACTCGAACCAACGACCCCCACCATGTCAAGGTGGTGCTCTAACCAGCTGAGCTACGAGCCTATGGTACTGCTTGAAACTAACCGCTGTATGCGCTTGCTGCACTGCGCCTACGTCTTACTGCTTGTTCGTTGGTAGGCTCGATTGGACTCGAACCAACGACCCCCACCATGTCAAGGTGGTGCTCTAACCAGCTGAGCTACGAGCCTACGGAGAACGAAAGTATAGCATCACTTTCTTTTCGCTTGCAAGACCCCCACCACATCTTCGATCAAACCGAGTGCGCGCTGCAACTGCGTGGCCTCGGCAACCTCGGCGGTGAACTGCATCCGCGCGACGCCTTTGCTCGACAGCGTCTTCACGCCGGTGACGTTGATCTTCTCGCGCGACAGCACTTCGGAGATGTCACGCAGCAGCCCTTGCCGGTCGATCGCCTCCACGTGGATGTCCACCGGATAAACGGCATCGCTGCGCTTGCCCCACTCGGTATGGATCACGCGCTCCGGCGCACGCGCCGAGAGCTGCCCGAAGGTGTGGCAGGTGCGGCGATGGATCGAGACGCCGCGCCCGCGCGTGACAAAGCCCACGATCTCGTCCGGCGGCGCCGGCTTGCAGCATTTGGACATCTGCGTGAGCAGCGAATCCACGCCCACCACCAGCACACCGCTCTTGGCGCCACGCGCCACGCTGGTGGCGCGGCTCTTCTTGGTGACGGCCTCTTCCTCGCTCTGCACCACCGCGGCTTCGCCCTCGGGGTGCCGCAGCGCCTGCTCCACATGGCGCAGGCTGAACTCATCCTTGGCAACCGCGGCGAACAGGTCGTCCGGCGTCTTGAAGCCCAGGCGCGCGGCAAGGTCATCCAGGTTGACAGCGGTCTTGCCCTCGCGCTGCAAGGTCTTGTCGATCAGCGCGCGGCCTTGCGACATGGTCTCTTGCGAATCCAGCGCATTGAACCAGGCGCGCACCTTGGCGCGCGCACGCGGGCTGGCCAGGTAGCCTAGTTCCGCGTTGAGCCAGTCGCGTGACGGGCCGCCCTGCTTGACGGCGATGATGTCCACCGTCTGGCCGTTCTTCAGCGGCGTGTTCAGCGGCACCATGGTGCCGTCCACACGTGCGCCGCGGCAGCGATGGCCCAGGTCCGTATGCAGGTAGTACGCGAAATCCACCGGCGTAGCGCCCTGCGGCAACGCCACCACGCGCGCCTGCGGCGTCAGTACATAGATGTGGTCGTCGATGGCCGCGTGCTTGAGCTGCTCCCAGGGCGACTCGTCGTGCGCAACCGAATGATCGGCGTCGTCCTTCCACGCCAGCAGCTGGCGCAGCCACGCGATCTTCTCGTCGTAGCGTTCGCTGGCGGAGAACTGGCCGCTATAGCCCTTGCTGCCCGCTTCCTTGTAGCGCCAGTGCGCGGCCACGCCGTACTCGGCGAAGTGATGCATCTCCTGGGTGCGGATCTGCACCTCGAAGGCGCGCCCGTCGTCGCCGATCACCACCGTGTGCAGCGACTTGTAGCCGTTCGATTTGGGCCGGGAAATGTAGTCGTCGAACTCACGCGGGATCGGCTGCCAGATATGGTGCACGATGCCCAGCACGGTGTAGCAATCCTTGATGTCGTCAACGATCACGCGGAAGGCGCGCACGTCGTAGAGATCGGCAAAGTCGAGCTCCTTGCCACGCATCTTCTTCCAGATGCTGTAGATATGCTTGGGCCGCCCGCTCACCTCGGCTCGGATCTCGGCCGATGCCAGCTCGGACTGCAGCCGCGCGATGGCGCTGGCGATATAGCCTTCGCGCTCGATGCGTTTTTCGTCGAGCAGCCGCGCGATGCGCTTGTAGGTGTCGGGCTGCTCGAAGCGGAATGCCAGGTCCTCCAGCTCCCACTTCATCTGCCAGATCCCGAGCCGGTTGGCCAGCGGCGCGTAGATGTCCAGCGTTTCGCGCGCGACCCCCGGCAGCGGCTGCGCCTTGACCTGCGCCAGCCAGCGCAGCGTCTGCAGCCGCGAGGCGAGGCGTACCAGCACCACGCGGATGTCCTGCGCGAAGGCCAGCAGCATCTTGCGCAGCGCCTCCACCTGCTCCTGGCGCGCGGCGATTTCATCCTTGGTGGTTTCGGGCGCGCCGCTGTGGCCCACCGCGATCGCGCCGATACGCAACAACTGCCGCACACCCTTGACCAGCCCCGCTACTTCTTCGCCGAAGAGCGGCTCGATTTCCGCCTCGCTGCCAGGTACGAACGCGGCCAGCGCGAACAGGCAGGCCGCCGCGCGCGCGGCATCGTCGACGCGCAGGCCGTCGAGAATGCGCAGCATGCCCTCGGCATGCGAGAGCACGGTTTCGCCCGTGGGCAGCAACGCAGCGCTGCCGCGCTCGCGCACGAACGCCAGGGCGCGCTCCACCAGCCCGGCATCGGGCGTGCCGGCAATCTGCCCGGTCAGGTCAGTCGACGTCACCATCTCGCTGCCCCAGTCTCACTTGAGCGCGGCGGTGACCACCACTTCGATCAGGTACTGCGGATTGGCCAGGCGAGCCTCCACGGTGGCGCGCGGGGGCGTATGGCCCTGCACCACCCACGCGTCCCAGACTTCGTTCATGATGCCGATCTGGTCGACGTCGGTGAGGAAGATCTGGCACGAGAGAATCCGGCTCTTGTCGCTGCCTGCTTCGTTCAAGAGGCGCTCGATATGGCCCAGCACCTCGCCGGTCTGGCCACGCAGGTCCGCGCCGGGATCGACTTCCGGCACCTGGCCGGCGAGGTAGACCACGCCGTTGTAGATCGCGTATTCGGACAGGCGCTTGCCCACGTGGGCGCGCTTCAGTTCATTGGTACTCATGGCAATACTTTAGTCGTCGGGTAAAACATCAAAATCATCGGGACCGGCCAGCGCCTCTCGCTTCAGCCCGCGCCCAGGAAAAACTGCTTGGCGATGGCCACTTGCGCGGGATCGATGAACGTCGGGGCATGCCCCACATCCGGCACTTCCACAGAAGTCACGTTGCGCCCGCGCGCCACCATCTCCGCCACCGTCTCGCGCGTGAGCAGATCGGACTGCGCGCCGCGCACCACCAGCGTGGGCGCCTGGATGGCCTCGAACATCTGCCACAGCGCCGCCTCGCCTGCGCTCACCTGCTCGGGCGTGGTCTCGCGGAACGGCAGCGCCATCGCCGGATCGTAATGCAAGCCCCATTCCAGGCCTTCGGCGCCCTGCACCGGCTTGAGGATGGCGCCATTGAGCTCGCGCCATTGCTCGGGCGTGTGCCGGCCAAAAGACGCGCTGATGGTCTGGAGGTAGGCGAGGCCTTCCTCGAAGGTCTTGAAGCGCACCGGCAGGCCCAGGTAGGCACCGATCCGCTCCACCGCCGAGGCGGCGATGCGCGGGCCCACGTCGTTGAGCAGCAGCTTGCGCACCGGCGACTTGGGCAGGCCAGCCAGCCCCATGCCGATCAGCCCGCCCATCGAGGTGCCGAACCAGTCGACCTGCTCGACATTGAGCCGAGCGATCAGGGTGACCATATCGGACACGTACTGCGGCACCACGTAGCGGCGCGGGTCCGCGAGCCAGTCCGAGCGGCCGCGCCCGACCACGTCGGGGCACACCACGCGGTACTCGCCGCACAAGGCGGCGGCCACCGTGTCAAAGTCACGGCCGGTGCGCGTCAGGCCATGCACGCACATCAGCACCCGGGGATTGGTGGGATCGCCCCATTCGTGATAGGCCATGCGGTGAAGGCCCGCCGGGCTGATGCACTGGACGAAGCCGAGGCGCGGACTGACTGACGACATCTGAACTCCCTGGCAATACGGTAGCGAGAACGGCGCCGCCGGCATGGTGGCGCCCGGGTTGGGCAAAGCTGGATTGTACGCTGCAGCAGTTACAATGCCACAGCATCGGGGTTCTCGCCGCCATGCCTTTGCCGCTGGCGCGCGACGGGTCCCTCGCGCAGTCCAACTCCAACGTGCAAAGCACTCCGACGAAAGGGCAAACATGCTTAAAGGCAAGACGGCACTGGTCACGGGTTCCACCAGCGGTATCGGGCTCGGCATCGCACAGGCACTGGCCGCCCAGGGCGCCAACATCATCGTCAACGGCTTCGGCGATGCGCAAGCCGCCGAGCGCGAGATCGCGCAGGCCGGCGCGGGCATTCGCGTGGGCTACCACGGCGCGGACATGAGCAAGTCCGCCGAGATCGAAGACATGATGCGCTACGCCGACGCGGAATTCGGCGGCGCCGACATCCTCGTCAACAATGCCGGCATCCAGTACGTGGCCAATATCGAGGACTTCCCGCCCGAGCGCTGGGACGCGATCATCGCCATCAACCTGACCTCCGCCTTCCACACCACCCGCCTCGCCCTGCCTGGCATGAAGCGCAAGGACTGGGGCCGCATCATCAATATCGCCTCCGCCCACGGGCTGGTGGCCTCCGCGCAAAAATCCGCCTACGTAGCCGCCAAGCACGGCATCGTCGGCCTGACCAAGGTCACCGCGCTGGAAACCGCCCAGACCGGGGTGACCGCCAATGCGATCTGCCCGGGCTGGGTGCTGACGCCGCTGGTGCAAAAGCAGGTGGAAGCGCGCGCGCAGAAGGACGGCATTCCCGTGGAGCAGGCCAAGCACGAGTTGGTGATCGAGAAGCAGCCTTCCGGCCAGTTCGTCACGCCCGACGAACTCGGCGCGCTGGCCGTGTTCCTGGCCAGCGACGCGGCCCGCCAGGTGCGCGGCGTGGCCTGGAACATGGATGGCGGTTGGGTGGCGCAATGAGCGCAATGAAAACAAAGGCACGGAGCATGCAGCGACGCCACGTTCTGCGCGCCCTGACCCTGGGCGCCGCCGCCTCGCTGGGGCTGCGCGCCGGTGCCAGCGCCGCTGCCGCCCCGCTCGCCATCGAGGTGTACAAGAGCCCGCAATGTGGCTGCTGCGAGGGCTGGGTCGAGCACCTGCGCGCGAATGGCATTGCCGTGACCGTGCGCGACGTGGAAGACACCGGCGTCTATCGCGCCCGCTTCGGCATGCCAGAGCGCTTCGGCTCCTGCCATACCGGCCGCATCGCAGGCTATGCGATCGAGGGGCATGTGCCGGCCGCCGACATCAGGCGGCTGGTAGCCAGCAAGCCCAAGGCCGTGGGCCTGGCCGTGCCCGCCATGCCGGTTGGCTCGCCAGGCATGGAACAGGGTAAGCGCAAGGACCCGTTCGATGTCCTGCTGGTCCGCGCGGATGGCGGCGCATCGGTCTTCGCCAGCTACAACAAGCGCAGCACCTGAAGCCCCCGGCGCTGAGAATAAAAAACCCCGCGAACGCAAGCTCGCGGGGTTTTTTTCATTGCGACAGCGCGTATCAGAGCAGCGGAGCGCCCGTCTTGCTCTGGATCTCTTCGCGGCTCACGCCCGGCGCGGTCTCCACCAGCTTCAAGCCGGCTTCGGTCACGTCGATCACGCCAAGGTCCGTGATGATGCGATTGACCACGCCCACGCCGGTCAGCGGCAGCGCGCACGACGCCAGGATCTTGATGTCCTCGCTGCCGTCCTTCTTCTTGGCGGTGTGTTCCATCAGGACCACCACGCGGCCGACACCAGCCACCAGGTCCATCGCGCCGCCCATGCCCTTGACCATCTTGCCCGGGATCATCCAGTTGGCCAGGTCGCCCTTCTCGCTGACCTGCATGGCGCCAAGGATAGCCAGGTTGATATGGCCGCCGCGAATCATCGCGAAGGAATCCGCCGAGGAGAAGATCGACGAGCCCGGCAGGGTCGTCACGGTCTGCTTGCCGGCGTTGATCATGTCGGCGTCGACCTCGGCCTCGGTCGGGAACGGGCCGATGCCCAGCAGGCCGTTCTCAGATTGCAGCCAGACTTCCATGCCTTGCGGCACGTGGTTGGCCACCAGCGTCGGCAGGCCGATGCCCAGGTTCACATAGAAGCCGTCCTGCAGTTCGCTCGCGGCGCGCGCCGCCATTTCGTCACGTGTCCATGCCATGATGATTCTCCTTAGCCCGCGGCACGCACGGTGCGCTGCTCGATGCGTTTCTCGGGGTTGGCGTTCAGCACGATGCGCTGCACGAAGATGCCCGGGGTGTGGACCTCATCCGGATCCAGCGTGCCGGTATCGACCAGGTGCTCGACCTCGACGACGGTGACCTTGCCGGCCATCGCGCACATCGGGTTGAAGTTGCGCGCGGTGCGGCGGAACACCAGGTTGCCGGCGCGGTCCGCCTTGTACGCCTTGACCAGGGCCACGTCAGCGGTCAGCGCGCGTTCCATCACGTACTGCTGGCCATCGAACTCGCGGATTTCCTTGCCGTCGGCCACGATGGTGCCCACGCCGGTCTTGGTGAAGAAGGCCGGGATGCCCGAGCCGCCGGCGCGCAGCTTCTCGGCCAGCGTGCCCTGCGGGGTGAATTCCAGTTCGAGTTCGCCGGCCAGGTACTGGCGCTCGAACTCCTTGTTCTCACCCACGTACGACGAAATCATCTTCTTGATCTGGCGTGTGGCGAGCAGCAGGCCCAGGCCGAAACCGTCAACGCCAGCGTTGTTCGAGATGCAGGTGAGTTGCTTGGCGCCGCTGTCGCGCAGCGCGGCAATCAGCGCCTCCGGGATGCCGCACAGACCGAAACCGCCAACCGCGATCGTCTGGCCGTCGCGAACGACGCCCGCGAGCGCCTCCGCGGCGCTGGCGTAGACCTTGTTCATGTTTGCTCCTTCCTCGGTGATTTCCTGTCATTGCGCCCGCCTCCAGGTGATGCCGGCGAGTCACGCAGGAAAATTGTAACGGTACAATCGGACGGAGATCGTCCAGTTGCCAACCGTCCGACAGCATACGCAAGCGTCGCATCCCGCGCCAATACGTACAATTACATAAGCAAATGCCCGCTATCGACTACCAGACCGCCTTCCAGCTCGCCCCAGTCGGCCTCGTGCTGTCGCGCGAGCGCATGATCGAGGACTGCAACGACGAGCTCTGCCGCATCTTTGGCACCACCCGGGCCGCCCTGATCGGCGAATCGTTCCAGGTGCTCTATCCCACCGCAGACGAGTTCGAGCGTACCGGCGCGCGCATCGTGCCGATCATGAACGCCAAAGGCTCCTACTCCGACGAGCGCATCATGAAGCGCGCCGGCGGCGACCTGTTCTGGTGCCACGTCACCGGGCGCTCGCTGGACCGCCTGCAGCCCTTGGGCGCCGGCATCTGGACCTTCGAAGACCTATCGCAGAAGCGCCCGGTCACCGCCGAGCTGACGGCGCGCGAACGCGATATCGCCGCGCAACTGGTGGATGGCAAGACCAGCAAGCAGATCGGCAAGCTGCTCTCCATCAGCCCCCGCACGGTGGACATCTACCGGGCCAGGCTGATGAAGAAGTACGGCGCCCATACCTCGGTCGACCTAGTGCAACGCCTGGTCAACCACTAAGGGCGGCGCCCTACTCCATCATCAGCGCCCGGATTGCCGGCGGCACGGGCACTGATTTTTCGGCCTCGTAGTCGCACCAGACCACCTTGGCGCCGCCTTGCGCGTACACCACGTCCGGCTGGTCGATGCGGCGGATCTCCATGCGGGTCTCGAAGCTCGTGCGCCCCAGGTCGCCCGCAAACATCCGGCACTCGATATCCCCGGGATAGCGCAACTGCTTCAGGAAACTCATGTGGGCGTTGATGATGACTGGCCCGCAACCGCTGGGGTCCTTGCCGCCATGTCCCAGCGACTCGAACCAGGCAATGCGCGCCTGTTCCAGGTAACGGAAGTAGACCGTGTTGTTGACATGGCCCATGGCGTCCATGTCGCCCCAACGGATGGGCATGCGCAGAGTGAATACGGGTTTCATCCGCGTGAGCGTAACACCGGGAGCCGGTCGCTTCCATCGGCGAAAGCGACGGTTCACGCATCGGCACATCGGGAGAACGGCTGCCTTGGCCTTCGATCAGCCAAGCATGCTCATCTCGGACCAATCCGAATCTGCCTTCAGACGTTGAGGCAAGTTCATGCCGGCGACGGACGCCGCCGGCATGATAGGCAAAACCAGGAGAACGATGGCTTAGCGGCGCACAGGGCGATCGCTGCCCGCCGCGCCGGGCATGGCGAGGCCGGAATCCGTCAGGGACGATTCCATGCGGCGGATCTGCTGCTGCAGCTGCTCCAGGCGGATACGGGAGGCACGGCTCTCGATTTCCGCGCTTTGCACCTCGATGCGCGCCGCCTTCTGCTCTTCGGCGATACGCTGGCGCTGCGCCTGCATCACGCGCACGTCTTCATTGAGCGCATTGGCACGCGCCTCGGTTTCTTGCAGTGCCTTGTCAAACGCGCGTTTTTGCGATGCCAGCACCTGGCGGCGGATATCGTCATCAGCCCAGACCGCGCTCTGCTGCGTTACCTGGCGGTAAGCCTGTTCCGCCGCCCCAATCGATTCGAAGCGGAAAACCCGCCAGAGATTCTTCTGGTAAAACAGCGCCACATAGCAAACCACCTGATCGTCCGCAAGCATCAGCGTGGTGCCGTAGTCGCCGTTGTAGCTGGTGCGCAGCTCGCGCACCGACCTGTCACGCAGGCGCTTCTGCAGCTCCGACACCAACCCCAGGGAAGCCGGCGAGGCCTGCGGCATGCTGCCCGAAGCGGTCAGCGGCGCCGGGGCCACCGACATCGGCACGGGCTCGGCCGCCGCCACGACACCGGAGGCGGACAGCGACAAGGCCAGGCCAATCAGACTGGCTAGCAAGGGGGCGCGGCAGGAATTATTCAACATGGCGTTCCGGCTGGGACAGGGACGAAATACGGTTCAGGAAATCGGGGTGCATCATGCGGCACTACCCGACGGCAATGATGCGCAGCGCGCACCTCACCGACCGCGGATTGTAACAAGCTTCCCAGCAGGGACCGCGTTTTGTAACCATTGCGGGATTGGCGTTGCCATTCCCGCAACAGCCCCACTGGCGCGTGGGGAGGCGTTGGCGCCACCCCACGCTACTGCAACTGCGCGCCGCTTAACGCTTGGCGATCGAGGTTTCTGCCTTGCTCACGAGGTCCACGCCAATCTGCTTCTTCCACTTGTCATAGACCTTGGCCGTGGCCTTGCGGAAGGCATCGTGCTCAGCCGGCGTCAGTTGCGCCACCTTCACACCGTGGGCCTCCATATCCTTCCAGGCCGGTGCGCCCGCCTCGACCAGGCCCTTGCGGGCCAGCGCCGTTTCCTGCTTGCCGGCGTCGATGGCGGCTTGCTTGACGATCTCGCGGTCGGCCGGCGTCCAGCTTTCCCAGATCTGCTTGTTGACCACGAAGATCAGCGGGTCAGCCACGTAGCCCCAGGTGGTCACGTACTTCTGGCCCACCGTGTAGAGCTTGGCGGCGGCGAACACCGATTGCGGATTTTCCTGGCCATCCACCGCGCCCGAGGCCATGGCCGGCTGCGCGTCGGCCCAGCTCATCTGGGTCGGGTTGGCACCGAGCGCGTTGAAGGTCTCGATATACAGCGGCGAGCCCACCACACGCAGCTTCATGCCTTTCAGGTCTTCCGGCTTGCGGATTTCGCGCTTGGAGTTGGAGACTTCACGAAAGCCGTTCTCGCCCCAGGCCAGCGGCACCACACCGGACTTGTCCAGGGTCGCGAAGATCGACTTGCCGACCTCGCCTTGCGTGAGGGCGTCCAGTGCCTTGTAGTCAGGCATCAGGAACGGCAACGAGAACAGGTTCAGCTCCTTGACCTGCGGCGACCAGTTGATGGTCGAGCCAACCGCCATGTCGATCACGCCCTGGCGGATCGCCGAGAACTCACGGGTCTGGTCGCCGGCCACCAGCGAGGTACCCGGGTACAGCTTGATGTTGATGCGGCCGCTGGTGCGCTGGCGCACCAGGTCGGCCCAGATCTCGCCGCCCTTGCCCCACGGGAAGGCCGGGCCGAGCACCAGCGACATCTTGTACTCGGCTTTGTAGCTCTGCGCCATGGCGCCAGCGGGCGCGAGGGCGGCAGCGGCGATGGTGGCTGCCAGCGACAGCATCAGGGCACGACGTTTCATGCGTTCTCTCCTCTCAGGATCTGTTGTGTGTTTCTTATGGGCAACGAGAATGTCAACACCTCGAATAACTCAATAACCCAGGTAGTCAGGCAACCAGGTCGCCAGCGGCGGGAAGGCCAGCACCAGCAGCATGGCGACGAACATCGCCAGCAGCATCCACACCACCCAGGGCACGGTCTCTTCCATGCGCACGCGCGCGATCCGGCACGAAACCATCAGGTTCACCGCCAGCGGCGGCGTGAACTGGCCAAGCGCGACCTTGAGCGTCAGCACCACCCCGAACCAAACCGGGTTCCAGTGAAAGGCATTGGCGATCGGCAGCAGCAGCGGCACGAAGATCAGGAAGATCGAGATGCCGTCGAGGAACATCCCCACCGTCATCAGCAAGGCCACGATCAGCGCCAGCACGCCATATTCGCCCAGCCCGGAATGCGCAATGGCATTGGCCAGCGGATCGATCACGCCCAGCGTGGACAGCGCGTAGGCAAAGATGCCGGCCAGCGCCACCACCAGCAGGATCACCGCGGAAGTCTCCGCCGCCTCCTGGAAGATCACGAACAGGTCGCGCATGCCGATGCTGCGGTAGATCACCATGCCAACGAACAGGCCGTACACCACCGCCACCACGGCGGCTTCGGTCGGCGTGAACCAGCCCGCGCGCATGCCGCCCAGGATCAGGAACGGCGCGACCAGGCCCCAGGCCGCTTCGCGCAGGCTCTTCCAGAACGGGGGACGCGGCAGGCCGGCCTCGATGGCGCCCATATTGTGCTTGCGCGCCAGCCAGACGGCCGGCACGATCAGCGCCACGCCGGCCAGGATGCCGGGGATCATGCCGGCTGCGAACAGCGCCGGCACCGAGGCGCCGGGCACCAGCACGCTGTAGATGATGAAGGCAACGGACGGCGGAATCAGGATGTCGGTTGCGGCGGCAGCGCCGACCACGGCCGCGCTGTACGCGCCGGGATAGCCGGCCCGCGACATCGCAGCAATCATCACGCCACCCACCGCGGCCGCATTGGCCGGGCCGGAGCCGGAGATGCCGCCCAGGAACATGGCAACCAGGATGGCCACCAGCGGCAGCATGCCCGGACCGCGCCCGACAATGGCAATGGCGAAGGTCACCAGCCGCTGCGCCACGCCGGAACGGTCGAAGATCGAGCCGACCAGCACGAACATCGGGATCGCCAGCAGCGGGTACTTGCCCAGGCCGGCGTAGAAATTCTGCGGCACGGCCAGCAGGCCGAACATCTGGGTGTCCACGTTGGACAGCCCGATCGCCACCAGGCCGCCAAGCCCCAGCGACACGCCGATCGGCACGCCCAGCATCATCAAGCCCAGGAACACCACGAACAGGATAATGGCAATGAGGGTCATGGCGTGGACTCCGAAGCTGCTGCGCCGGCAACGCGCTCGGCATGCAGGGCCTTGAGCGCGCGCAGGTTGCGCACCGCTACGCCGAGCGCCCGCAGCGCGATGGCGGCGGACAGCACCGGCAGCCAGACGGAGTACCACCAGCTCGGCACGCCAATGCCCGGCGAGGTCTCACCAAACGTGTATTCGTCCCACGCCACGCGAGCACCCAGCACCGCCAGCGCGATGAACATGACTGCAACGGCCACCGCCGACAGCACCGCCAGGCGCCGCTGCCGCGCCGCGCTGCCACGATCGAAAAAGAATTCAATGCGGATATTGCGGTCGCGCGCCACGGCCGCGCTGCCTGCCACCAGGGCCAGCACGATCATCAGGAAGACCGAGAATTCCTCGGTCCAGGCAAACGATTCATCGGTGAAATAACGGACCACCACGTTGGCGAAGGTGATGCACACCAGCAGCACCATGACGATTACGCCAACCCAGTCTTCAATTCGCGGCGATACCTTGAAGCCGCTGTCCCCTTGCTGGCTGGCGCCAGTCTCATCCGGCATGGCCGTGACGTGTTTTGGGTCGGCATCGCGCCGCCCCTCCCGATCTGCTTGCATCTCCCCGGCCTCCGGTCCGGTCCGCGCGGCGCCGCTGGCTGCGCACGGATTTTCTCTTTGAATTATGTAAAGACTTAATCTCAAGACATGGCGGATTATGCCAAGACTTGCCGAGCGCGCGGGAACTTTTGCTCCATGCCGCGCCAACAGGCAATCTTCTGGCCGTGGGAATCCGGCAGGCCATCGATTCCGCAGGGTGCCCAAGGGGACCGGATAAGCCCAGGGACCGGGAATCGCACGCCCCGCCGGCGCTTTTGGCGCGGGCCAGGGCCAACCTGCCGGCGGGCGCACGCAAGCGCGCGCCGCCCCTTCTGGCGGCTATACCATGCCGTCGTCGGCGGTAATGATTGCGCCGTTGATGAATGCCGACTGGTCGGACGCCAGCAGCAACAACAGGCCGTCCAGGTCCTCGGGCTTGCCCACGCGCTTGCGGGGCAGCATCTGGACCAGCTTCTGGCCGGCGTCGGTGTCCCAATGGTGGTGATTGATATCGGTGTCGATATAACCGGGGCAGATGGCGTTGACGTTGATGCCATGGCGCGCCCACTCCAGCGCCATCGACTTGGTCATGTGCACCACCGCGGCCTTGCTCATGCAGTACACGCCGATTTGCGAGAGCACCTTGAGCCCGGCGACCGAGGCGATATTGACGATACGCGACTGCGGCAGCGGATTGCCGTTCTTCTCGGCGCCCTTGGCGCGCGCAATCATGCGCTTGGCCACTTCCTGCGCCACGAAGAAAGCGCCCCGGGTATTGGTGTCGAAGACGAAATCGAAGTCGTCGGGGGTGACGTCGGTCAGGCGCTGGGTGGTGGAGACGCCCGAGTTATTGACCAGGATGTCGATCGCCCCGGCCTCGGTCTCGGCATGCGCCACCGCGGAGCGCACGCTGTCGTGGTCGGTCACGTCGAGCTGCACCACGTGCGCGCTGCCGCCCTCGGCCTCGATCGCGGCACGCAGCTCCTTGAGCCGCTCGGTACGCCGCGACGCCAGGATGACCTTGGCGCCGGCACTCGCCAGGACATGGGCAAACCGCGTGCCCAGACCGCTCGAAGCGCCTGTCACCAGCGCGACCTTGCCTTCCAGATTGATCGACAAACCCATAATGGCCTCTATGTTCGGGAGCCCCCGGCGCCGCCTGCCATGGCCACGGCCTACGGGAGCTCCTCGCGAAATCTGCCTGCTGAAACCGAAGGCAGCATATCAAAAAAAAGAACGGTCGTTCCAAAAAAAATCTTGCCTGACCATGGCGAGTCCCGGACAATGCCGGAGATTCTAAGAACTCGGGCCACAAAGGGAAAGAGGAAAAACGCGCATGGCCGCCACGATTTGGCGAGTGCGCCGCCCCGCCCTTGCCCCAAGTTCCGCCCGATCATCGCATCCCCGGTACCACCGAACACGGCATTTCCCACAATTGCGCGCAAGTTGCCAAGAATAGAGGGTTAGAGACAATGAATCAGCAACAGCTCCTGGAGCAGTACGGCCCCCGCGAGGCCATGGAATACGACGTCGTCATCGTTGGCGGCGGCCCCGCCGGCCTGGCAACCGCCATCCGCCTGAAGCAGCTCGCCCAGGAGAAAGGCACCGAGGTCAATGTCTGCGTGCTGGAAAAAGGCTCCGAGCCGGGCGCCCACATCCTGTCCGGCGCCATCATGGACCCGGTTGCGCTCAATGAGCTGATCCCCAACTGGAAGGAACTCGGCGCCCCGCTGAACCAACCGGTCGCTGAAGACAAGTTCCTGTTCCTCAACGAAACCGGTTCCAAGGCCACGCCGTCCGCCCTGCTGCCGGAGTGCTTCCACAACCACGGCAACTACATCGTCAGCCTGTCCAACTTCACGCGCTGGCTGGGGCAACAGGCCGAAGGCCTGGGCGTCGAGATCTTCCCGGGCTTCCCGGCCGCCGAGGTGCTCTACAACGACGACGGCTCGGTCAAGGGCGTGGCCACCGGCAACATGGGCATCAACAAGGAAGGCGAGCCGACCGAGAATTTCCAGCTCGGCATGGAGCTGCACGCCAAGTACACCATCTTCGCCGAAGGGTCGCGCGGCCACCTGGGCAAGCAGCTGATCGCCAAGTACAAGCTCGATGACGGCAAGGATCCGCAAAGCTACGGTATCGGCCTGAAAGAGCTGTGGGAGATCGATCCCGCCAAGCACCAGCCAGGCCTGGTGGTGCACACCGCCGGCTGGCCGCTGGACCCGGCCACCTACGGCGGCTCCTTCCTGTACCACATGGAAGACAACAAG
Source organism: Cupriavidus sp. GW823-FHT07A04 (assembly GCF_058794615.1). Taxonomy (NCBI): domain Bacteria; kingdom Pseudomonadati; phylum Pseudomonadota; class Betaproteobacteria; order Burkholderiales; family Burkholderiaceae; genus Cupriavidus; species Cupriavidus sp. GW823-FHT07A04. Next base: position 515,428 of record NZ_JBXAHA010000001.1, on the reverse strand, counting down.
GTCGCTGTGGGCTTCGTGGTGGGCCTGGACTACACCAACCCCTGGCTTTCCCCGTTCGAGGAGTTCCAGCGCTTCAAGACGCACCCGGAAATCCGCACGTATTTCGAAGGTGGCAAGCGCATCAGCTACGGCGCGCGCGCCATTACGGCCGGCGGCCTGCTGTCGCTGCCCAAGACCGTGTTCCCGGGTGGCGCCCTGGTCGGCTGCGACGCCGGTTACCTGAACGCCTCGCGCATCAAGGGCAGCCACGCTGCCATCAAGACCGGCATGATGGCCGCCGAAGCCGCCTATGATGCGCTGCAGGCCAACCGCCAGCACGACGAACTGACGGCCTACCCGACCGCCTTCGAGAACAGCTGGCTGCACAAGGAACTGCTGCAGGCAAAGAACTTCAAGCAGTGGTTCAAGAAGGGCCGCACCACCGCCACGCTGATGACCGGCATCGAGCAATGGCTGCTGCCCAAGCTGGGCATCCGCAACCCGCCCTGGACCATCCACCGCGAGAAGCCGGACCACGTCTACCTCAAGCCAGCCGCCGAGTGCCCGCAGATCGTTTACCCGAAGCCGGACGGCAAGCTCACCTTCGATCGCCTCAGCTCGGTGTTCATCAGCAACACCAACCATGAGGAAAACCAGCCGGCCCACTTGACGCTCAAGGACGCAAGCGTCCCAGTCAATGTCAACTGGGACAAGTTTGCCGGCCCCGAAAGCCGCTACTGCCCAGCCGGTGTGTACGAGTTCGTGCAGAATGACGACGGCAAGGAACGCCTGCAGATCAACGCGCAGAACTGCGTGCACTGCAAGACCTGCGACATCAAGGATCCCACCCAGAATATCGTATGGGTGACGCCGGAAGGCGGCGGCGGCCCGAACTACGTGGGTATGTAACTTAGCCGCATGGCAAGAACAACGGCACCGGGTTCGGTGCCGTTTTTTTTGGGCTCAGACCTGCGGGCTCGACGTTGCGGGCGACGTCAGTGAATCATGGTAGAGCGGCTTGTCGTCGGCCACGCTCTGATACCAGCCAATCACATCAGCCACGCCCGCAATCAGCGTGATGAGTGCCGGGCCAGCAAGCGGCACCTGCCCGATCCCGTCGATCAGGGCCAGCACCACGTCCGTCATGCCGCCCGCCTCGCGCGGCTTGCCGAGGGCGGTGGCCGAGGCCACGTCCAGGGGCGACATCCCGACCAGCAGGCGTGTGCCGTCGGCACCGGCGTCGGCACTAACTGGCTTGGTTCCACTCGAAAAATCTTCCAGTCCCAGCGCGCGTTCGTCCATCGACAAAGCACTCGCCTGGCTGCCGCCCTGCGCGATATCAGCCATGGCTGGCATGGCAATGGCTAGCAGGGCTGCCAGGATGGGCGCGCGCAATTGCGCGCCAAGGCGGGATAAACGCTTCATGATGTCTCCTTGTGGCAGGAATCGGGATACCGGCCCGCCACAATGCCAGCATGCCGTGCCGGATCTTCTCGCAGGGAACAGTAGAGACGGGAAGCGTGATTCGGGCAAGAATCCGTGTTAGCAGGATGACTCCAAACGCCGCCCCCTCTCACGCGGCGGTGACCTGCATGCTGGCATTGGCCAGCAACTGCTCATAGATAAAGCACTGGAGCAGCGTCAGCTCGCGCTCGCCTAGGGCTTCGAACACAACGCCGAACGTGGGAAACTCCACATCGCCCTCGGCAGGCAACGCGTTGCGCACCACCCCGTCGACCATGATCTCGCTGTCCAGCGCGGCGGTGCGCAGATGGAAGCACAAGCGTACCGGCGCACCGGGCGCCGGCACTGCGCCGGCGATCTGGATCTGCGCGCCGCCAGTGCTCAGGTCGGTCAGCAACACCAGGCGGGCAGGCTGGTGCTGTGCCGCAGCCTCATCGTCCGTGCTGCCGGGATCCACAAGGTAAGCCGCCAGCCGCGTCAGCACGCGGGTCGCCTTGCGCACCGGCATCTGCTGCGGCTCGGCCGGCGCCGACAAGACCAGGTAGCGGAATGGACTGCGGCAGATGGCGGTCACCGTCGACTCGAAACTGAGGATGGCGTGACCGGAAAAGCCGCGCAGCAACACCGTCTCGCCGGGCTTGAGCTGCAGTTCCTTCCCGCCGAGCTGCGGCCAGGTCACGAACAGGCCCTGCTCGACAAATCCGATCAGCCGGCTGGCCGCGGCGCGCCCGGTCTGCCCCGGCGATTTGACCTGAAGCAGCGTGCCCACCTGCAGGCCAAGCGGCCCCGCACTGGCCAGCCGCCCGCTGTCCATCGGCTCGCCCGGTTCGCCCGGCTCGTCCTCCGGCCGGCACACAGTGCCATGGCGAAACACCAGGGCGACGTCGCGGTCCTCGGGAATCACGCTGCCGCTGCCGAGCACGAGATTGCCTGCCTCGTCCAGCAAGGACCAAGGCAAGGGCTGGCCGACGGGGAGATCGTTAGGGGTGAGTGCAATCATGGTTAGCACCGGTGAACGCCCGGGCAGCGGGCGTGGCAGATCCAACGGCGGCTACGGGAACGCAGAAACGGTCGTCCCGGCCACCACCTAGCGAGGCGCTCAGTGCACAGAGCGGCTGGCGCGGCTGCCTCAAGGCGCCGCGATGTACCAAGTGAATAGCGCATCCCATCCAGTTTGCTATCGGCGCATTCCTGGAAAACCTTGAGAACAATCGGACAGCCAAGGGGGCAGGCATGCCTTGACGCCGTCTCGCTTTCCTCGCAAAATCTCGCCACAATCTGTCTGACAGCCTTACATATTAATCGATGACCATCCTAAGCCGCCCCGCCTCGCTTGCCGCACGTATCGCCGACGCCCTGCGCGCCGACATCGCAGCGGGCCGCTTTGCCGCCGGCGCCCGGCTCCCGGCCGAAGCCGCCCTTGGCGAGACTTTTGGCGTGAGCCGCCCCATCGTCCGGGAGGCCATTGCACAACTGAAGGCGGACGGGCTGCTGGTCACGCGCAAAGGCTCGGGTGCCTATGTATCGGACACGCCCGGCGGGCAGGTATGGCGCATGGCCCCCGAACTGCAAGGCGGTCCGACCCCGGCCCAGCTATTCGAGTTGCGCATGGTGGTGGAATGCGCCTGCGCCGAAATGGCCGCGCTGCGCCGCACCGACGAGGACCTGCAAGCCATCCACGCCGCGCTGGCCGCGATGCGCGAGCACGCCGAAGATTTCACCAGCGCCGCAGCCGCCGACGTGGCGTTCCACCACGCCATCGCGCAGGCCGCGCACAACCCCTGCTTCACCGGCCTGACCGATTTTGTTGGCCAGCACATGCTGGCGGCGCGGCAAACCGCCTGGGAAAACGCCGCCCGCTTTCGCGGCGGCTCGCAGGGCGCGGATAGCGAGCACACCGCGCTGGTGCAGGCCATTGCCGCCGGCAACGCCAGCGCGGCGCGGCAGGCCGCACGCAGGCACCTCGGCGCGGCAGCCAAGCGCATGGGGCTGACTTTGCGTTAAGCCCTGGCGCGCAGAGCGCAGGGCCTATCCACGGCACAACACAATCCAGGGACCCGCGGCACGTACCGCCTGACAGGCGCCGGCCGCATCAGCAGAGAACGACAATGGAACAAGTAGATTGCGTGGTAATCGGCGCGGGCGTAGTGGGCCTGGCCGTGGCGAGACAACTGGCCATGCAGGGCCGCGAAGTCATCATCCTGGAAGCCGAGAACGCCTTCGGCACCATCACCAGCGCGCGCAACAGCGAAGTGATCCACGCCGGCATCTACTATCCGGCCGGCTCGCTCAAGGCCGCGATGTGCGTGCGCGGCAAGGCCATGCTGTACGACTACTGCGCCTCGCACCACATCCAGCACCAGCGCTGCGGCAAGCTGATCGTAGCCACCACCGAGGCCCAGGTCGCCACACTGGAAGGCATCAGGGCCAAGGCCGCGGCCAATGGCGTGCATGACCTGCAGTTGCTCAGCCAGGCCGAGGCGCAGGCGCTGGAGCCAAACCTGCAATGCCGCGCCGCCCTGCTCTCTGCGTCCACCGGCATCGTCGACAGCCATGGCCTGATGCTGGCCTTGCTGGGCGACGCCGAGAACGCCGGCGCCATGCTGGCGGTGCAGTCGCCCGTGGCCGGCGGCGCCGTGATGCCGGATGGCATCCGCCTCGACGTGGGCAGCCAGGACGAGGCGGACGGCACCACGCTGCTGGCCCGCACCGTGATCAACTCGGCCGGCCTGACCGCGCCGGCGCTGGCGCGCAGCATCGAAGGCATGCCCGCCGCACATATTCCACCTCAGTACTACGCCAAAGGCTGCTACTTCACACTGGCCGGGCGCGCCCCCTTCTCGCGCCTGATCTACCCGGTGCCGGAGGCCGCCGGCCTGGGCGTGCACCTGACGATCGACCTGGGCGGCCAGGCGCGCTTCGGCCCCAATGTGCGCTGGATCGACGAGATCGAGTACGGCGTGGACCCGGCCGATGCCGACAGCTTTTACGGTGAAGTGCGCAATTACTGGCCGGGACTGGCCGACGGCGCGCTGCAGCCGGGCTATGCCGGCATCCGCCCCAAGATCAGCGGGCCGGGCGAGCCCGCGGCGGATTTCCGCATTGATGGCCCAGCCACCCATGGTGTGCCGGGGCTGGTCAACCTGTTCGGCATCGAGTCGCCCGGGCTGACCTCGTCGCTGGCGCTGGCCGAGCATGTGGCAAGCCTGCTGTGAAGCCCTGAACGATCCAAATGCCGGCGCGCGTCAGCGCCCGGCCGTGGCGGCATCCGCCTTGGCGTCGGACGCCGCCTCCGTACGGAACGTCATGAACGCGCACAGTGCGCCGCCCGCCGCCGCTAGTGCCGCCAGCCCGAATGTGTGCGCGGGCCCGAGCGCCTTCCAGGTCCACCCCATCGCCAGCCCGCCGCAGGTGCCGCCAAGGCCGTAGGAAAGGCCGGTGTAAAGCGCCTGGCCACGCCCCTGCAAAGGACCCGAGAACCAGCGCTGCAGGCGTTTCAGGCTGGCGCTATGGTGCGCGCCGAAGGTGGCCGCGTGCAGGACCTGCACCAGCGCCATCAGCCATGACAACTGGGCGAAGTAGCCGGTCAGGCCAAAGCGGATCGCGGCCAGCACGAAGGTGCCAGCCAGGATGGTGCGCAACGGCACGCTTGCGAACAACCGCCCCTGGTAAAAGAAGAAAACGATCTCGGCCACCACGCCGATGGTCCACATCACGCCGATGGCGAACTTGCTGTAGCCAAGCTGCTCCAGGTACAGCGAATAGAACACGTACAGCGCGGCGTGGGCGAACATCATCAGGAACGCCGAGCCGAAGAACCAGCTCACATCGGGACGGCGCAGCAGCGGCAGCGCCGGCGGCGGCTTGACGCGCGGCCCGTCCTCGGGCGCATCGCGCATGCCGAACACCACCACCAGGAACAGCGCCAGCATGGCGCTCGCCAGCCACGGGAACACCTCCATGCCGTAGTGCTCGAACAGCGCCCCACCCATCAGCACGGCCGCGATAAAGCCGGCCGAGCCGAACATGCGGATGCGCCCGTAGCGGTAATCGAAGGCGCCGTAGCGGCGCAGCGTGGAGATGGTGAGCGCGTCGCCCAGCGGAGACATGGCGCTGGTGATCAGGTTCAGCCCGATCATCATCGCCATCATTGCGCCGTAGCTGGTGACGCCGGGCACCATCAGGAACGCCAGCAAGGATGTCACGGCGGCCAGGCGCAGCAGGCGCACGCGCGTATGCGTCACGTCGGACAGCCAGCCCCAGAAATACGGGCCGACGATGCGGCTGACCTGGAAGCAGGCCATCAGCACGCCGATCTGCACCGGGGAGAAACCGCGCCCGGCGAAGAACAGGCTCACATAGGGGGAGATGACGCCGACGTAGCCGTAGTAGCCAAGATAAAACAGGCCAAAGCGCGTCTCGGAGACGCGCCCGGCACCCGCGGCGCGGGCGTGTTGCTCCGCCTGCGCCAACTCAGCGCGACGGGCCGGACTGCGGCGACTGGGCGGGAATGCGCGGGGTATCGACCTTGACGTCGCCGCATTGGGCGCGGTGGCGCAGCGCATGGTCCATCAGCACCAGCGCCAGCATGGCTTCGGCGATGGGGGTGGCGCGGATGCCCACGCAGGGATCGTGGCGGCCGAAGGTTTCCACCGTGGCGGGCTGGCCTGCCTTGTCGATGGATTCGCGCGGGGTGCGGATGCTGGAGGTGGGCTTGATTGCCAGCGAGACGGTGACGTCCTGGCCGGTCGAGATGCCGCCAAGCACGCCGCCGGCGTTATTGCCACGGAAGCCTTCGGCGCTGAGCGAGTCGCCATGCACGCTGCCACGCTGGCTCACGCTCTCAAACCCCGCGCCGATCTCCACGCCCTTGACGGCGTTGATGCCCATCATGGCATGCGCGATATCGGCATCGAGCTTGTCGAACAGCGGCTCGCCCAGGCCCACCGGCACATGGCTCGCCACCACCTCGATGCGCGCGCCGACGGAGTCGCCGTCGCGGCGCAGCGCGTCCATATAGGTTTCCAGCTCCGGCACGATCTCCGCATTGGGGGCAAAGAAGGGATTCTCCGGCACTTCCGCCCAGTCCACGAACGGCACGCGGACTTCGCCCAGCTGCGACATATAGCCCCGGATCTCGGTGCCATACTGCTCGCGCAGCCACTTCCTGGCCACGGCCGCCGCTGCCACCACCGGTGCCGTCAGGCGGGCCGACGAGCGGCCGCCGCCGCGATAGTCGCGGATGCCGTACTTCTGCCAGTAGGTGTAGTCGGCGTGGCCCGGGCGGAAGGTCTCGACGATATTGCCGTAGTCCTTGCTGCGTTGGTCGGTGTTGCGGATCAGCAGGCAGATCGGCGTGCCGGTGGTCTTGCCCTCGAACACGCCGGACAGGATCTCGACCTGGTCGGGCTCCTGGCGCTGCGTGACGTGGCGCGAGGTGCCGGGCTTGCGGCGATCCAGGTCCAGCTGGATGTCGGCCTCGGTCAGGGACATGCCCGGCGGACAGCCATCCACCACCGCGCCGATGGCCGGCCCGTGCGATTCGCCGAAAGTGGTGACAGTGAAGAGCAGGCCGAGAGTATTGCCGGACATGATGGGAGGCCGCGCAGGGCGTGAGAATTGGGGAACGGGCTACATTGTAAGGCTTTTGCCGCCCTTGCGGCCCTCCCCGGCTCGCGCTCAGGGCGCGGGCGCCGCCTGCAGGTCCGGATAGAAGCGCTCCCGCATCCGCGCCACGTAGGCCACCAGGCTGGGGTGGGATTCGGCGGCGGTGCGGATCGGCGTGTCGAACAGCGGGCACAGCGCGCCGGCCATGAAGGCGAAGACCGTGGCGTCGGCGCCGCAAGGCTTGTCGCCCATCAGGTAGGGCTGGCCACCCAGCACATCGGCCACGGCCGCCACATCGCGGCTGGCTATCGCGGCCAGATCGGCCGGGCTATGGCGCCCGAGCCCCTGCGTCCACAGGATGCGGCGGATCTTCGAGCGCACAAAACGCATCGCCAGCCCCCGCACCGGCCAGGGCACGGCGCGGAAGAACGTCGCCGGGCCCCGGGCAAAATTGGCGTCGTGGTTCCAGCGCGCATCGGCCACAGCCCAGTAGAAGTTATCTTCCAGCATCTTCTCGACCGCCCAGGCCGTGCCACGCTGGGACCGCGTCAGCCCTTCATCGAAGTCGATGTGGTAGGTCTTCTCCAGGTGCCAGCGGATCAGCGTGGAGTCCGCCACCACGCGGCCCTCGTCGTCGAGATAGGGCAGCTTGCCCTTGGGCGCGCGCCGCAGGCCGCCCTGCGCGGCGCGGTACGGCAGTCCCGCGAGCTTGAGCAGCATGTCGGCCTTGGTGACGAAAGGGCTGGCGTCTGGCAGGCCGAAGGCCGGCCCGAAGGTGTAAAGCGTGATCATGGTTGCCGCCTCCCGCTTATCGTTAGCGCCACTCGCCGCGCAAGCCCTGCACCACCTGCTGCAAGCCCTCCGGCGTGGCCAGTTCCGGCGCGATCGGGTCGCCCACGACCAGTTCCAGCCGATTCAGGATGCCGCGCCGGAATGGCCGGGACATGGCATTGCCGCCCTTGCGGGAGAAAAAGCTGCCCCACAGCCCGCGCAGCGCCATAGGCACGACCGGCACGGGGGTGCGCCGGATGATCTGCTGCACGCCCTGCTTGAAAGGATTGAGCTCGCCGGTGGCCGTGATCTTGCCCTCCGGGAAGATGCAGACCAGGTCGCCGCCGGCCAGCGCCCGCGCGACTTCGTCGTAGGCGCGCTCCAGCATGACCGGGTCCTCGTGCGCCGGCGCGATCGGGATCGCCTTGGCCTGGCGGAAGAACCACGACATCAGCGGCACCTTGAAGATGCGGTGATCCATCAAGAAGCGCACCGGCCGCGGGCTGGCGGCCATCAGCACCACCGCATCGGCAAAGCTGACGTGGTTGCACACCAGCACCGCCGCGCCCTCGGCCGGAATGTGCTCGGCGTTGACGCGCTTCAGGCGATACACCGTATGCACCAGGATCCAGGCAATGAAGCGCAGCAGGAACTCCGGCACCAGCGAGTAGATGTAGATGGCAACCATCGCGTTGAGCAGCCCCACCACCAGGAACAGCTGCGGAATGCTGAAGCCGGCCTGGGTCAGCACCACCGCCAGCAGCGAGGAGCCGATCATGAAGAAGCTGTTGAGGATGTTGTTGGCGGCGATGATGCGGGCCCGGTGCGTCGGCGCGCAGCGACTCTGGATCAGCGCGTACAGCGGCACGCTGTAGAAGCCGCCGAACATCGCCAGCAGGAACAGGTCGATCAGCACGCGCCAGTGGCGCGGGTCGGCGGCAAAGCCGGCCAGCCCGGACAGTTCGCTGTGCTGCTCGCCGTTGCTGGCAAAGAACAGGTCGACCGCGAACACCGTCATGCCAATCGAGCCGAACGGCACCAGGCCGATCTCGACATGCCGACCGGACAGCCGCTCGCACAGCAGCGAGCCGGTGCCGATGCCCAGCGAGAACACCGCCAGCAGCAGCGTCACCACGTTCTGGTCGCCGCCCAGCACGTCCTTGGCAAAGCTGAAAAACGAGGTGAGGAAGGTCGCGCCCAAAAACCAGAGCCAGGAAATCCCCAGCAAGCTCAGGAACACCGTGCGGTCGGTGCGCGCCAGCTTGAGGTTACGCCAGGTCTCGGTAAACGGGTTCCAGTTGATGCGCAGGTCAGGTTGCGGCGCCGGCGAGTCCGGCACGCGTGCGGACACCATGCGGCCGGCCAGCGCCAGCACCACGCAAGCTGCGCCGACATAGAACGGCCCCACGATCTTCTCGCCATGGGTCAGGCCGGCCAGTTCGCCGCCAAGCAGGGTACCGAGCAGGATGGCCACGAAGGTGCCCATCTCCACCAGGCCGTTGCCGCCCACCAGTTCGGTCTCGTCCAGGTGCTGCGGCAGGTAAGCGAACTTGACCGGGCCAAACAGCGTCGAGTGCAACCCCATCAGGAAGGTGCCCGTGTAGAGCAAGGGGGCGCTGTGCATGGCAAAACCCGCCAGCCCCAGCAGCATGATGGCGATTTCCAGCGTCTTCACCAGCCGGATCAGCCGGGACTTCTCGATCTTGTCGGCGATCTGGCCGCTGGTGGCCGAGAACAGCACGAACGGTGCGATAAAGATGGCTGAGATCAGGAACGCCGCGCTCTTGGCGTCAACACCGTCGAACAGGGCCGTATGGTAGGTGACCAGCGAGGTGAAGGCGACCTTGAACAGGTTGTCGTTCATGGCGCCCAGGAACTGGGTCCAGAAGAAGGGCGCGAAGCGGCGCGTGCGGAGCAGACGGAATTGGTTTTGTTGGCTCATGTAGCGCTCATGTCGCAGTCGGCTCAAAAAGATGCCGCGTCGTTGCGCGGCATTTACCACTTGTACGGACTATGGGCGCGCCCCAGGAGGGTGCACAGCCCGCAGCGCCTCGATCGGCCCAACCCGGCCGCCGCTACGTGGCGCCTCTCGCGCCATGGGCGGCTCAATCGCTCTTTTCTTCCGGCCAATCGCGGATGTAGGCCTTGAGCATGCGGTTCTCGAAGCTCTGCTCTTCCACCACGGCCTTGGCCACGTCGTAAAACGAAATCACGCCCATCAGCGTCCGGTTGTCCAGCACCGGCAGGTAACGGGTGTGGCGCTCCAGCATCATGCGGCGGACTTCATTGACGTCCGTCTCCATGGTGCAGGTCAGCGGCGCGTCGTCCATGACCTTGCGCAGGCTGGTGGTGCCAACGTTGCCCCCGTTGGCGGAGAGCGTCTTGATGATCTCGCGGAAGGTCAGCATGCCGACCAGGTCGCCGTATTCCATCACCACCAGCGAGCCGATATCGTGCTCTGCCATGATGTTGACCGCCAGCAGCAGTGACGTTTCCGGCTTCACCGTATAGAGCGTGTTGCCCTTGATCTGCAGGATGTCGCTGACTTTCATGATGGTCTCCGCTTCTCTGAATCTGCTGTTTTGCTGTTTATTACCTGCCGCCGCCGGCATGGCCTGATGCGCCGATCCTAGCCGAAACCAGCCGCCCAAGTAAAGCACGGGCCGCCGCCGGGGCCGCCAAGGCTATTTGCCGTGCCCCCGGCAGCAGCGGATGCTACGATGCGATCCGGAGACAACTCTAGCCCTTGAAGCCATGTCCGGTACCCGTTTCGACACCCTGGCGCTGCATGCTGGCGCCGCTCCCGACCCCGCCACGGGGGCGCGGGCCACGCCCATCCACCTGACGACATCCTTCGTCTTTAAAGACAGCGAGCACGCCGCCTCGCTGTTCAATATGGAACGCGCGGGCCACGTCTACTCCCGCATCTCCAATCCGACGGTCGCCGTCTTCGAGGAGCGCATCGCCGCCCTGGAGAACGGCGCCGGCGCGATCGGCGTGGCTTCGGGCCAGGCCGCGCTGCATCTGGCGGTGGCGACGCTGATGGGCGCGGGCTCGCACATCGTGGCGTCCAGCGCCCTGTATGGCGGCTCGCACAACCTGCTGCACTACACGCTGCGCCGCTTCGGCATCGAGACCACCTTCGTGCAGGCGCGCGACATCGACGCTTGGCGCGCTGCCATCCGGCCCGAGACCAAGCTGCTGTTCGGCGAGACCCTGGGCAACCCTGGGCTGGACGTGCTCGACATCCCGACCCTGGCGCAGCTCGGCCAGGACAACGGTATCCCGCTGCTGGTCGACTCCACCTTCACCACGCCCTACCTGCTCAAGCCCTTCGACCTGGGCGCCGGCCTGCTCTATCACTCGGCCACCAAGTTCCTGGGCGGCCATGGCACCACCATCGGCGGCGTGCTGGCGGAAGGCGGCACCTTCGACTTCGAAGCCTCCGGGCGCTTCCCGGAGCTGTCGGAACCCTATGCTGGCTTCCACAACATGGTCTTCACCGAGGAGAGCACGGTGGCGCCGTTCCTGCTGCGCGCGCGCCGCGAAGGCCTGCGCGACTTCGGCGCCTGCCTGAGCCCGATGGCCGCCTGGCAACTGCTCCAGGGCATCGAGACGCTGCCGCTGCGCATGGCCCGCCATGTGGACAACGCGCGCCGCGTGGTGCAGTTCCTGGTGTCGCACCCGATGGTCGAGTCGGTCGCCTATCCGGAGCTGGAATCCCACCCGGACTACGAACTCGCCAAGCGCCTGCTGCCGCGCGGCGCGGGCGCCGTGTTCAGCTTCAACCTCAAGGGCAACCGTGCCGCGGGCCAGCGCTTCATCGAAAGCCTGGCGCTGTTCTCGCACCTGGCCAATGTGGGCGATGCCCGCTCGCTGGTGATCCACCCGGCCTCCACCACCCACTTCCGCATGGACGCCGCGGCGCTGCAGGCCGCCGGCATCAGCGAAGGCACCATCCGTCTATCGGTCGGACTGGAAGACCCGGACGACCTCATCGACGACCTCAAGCGCGGCCTCAAGGCAGCCGAGAAGGCCATGAGCGCCAAGGGAGGGCAAGCCTGATGGAACTGACGATCGCAGGCCACAAGGCCTACGCCTACACCGGCGGCAAACCCTTCGACCCCGCCCTGCCCTGTGCCGTGTTCGTGCACGGCGCGCAGAACGACCACAGCGTCTGGGCCCTGCAGACGCGCTGGTTCGCCAATCACGGCTTCAGCGTGCTGGCGGTGGACCTGCCCGGCCACAACCGCAGCGAGGGCATGCCCCTCAAGACGGTCGAGGCCATGGCCGACTGGGTGATCGAACTGGTGCGCGCGGCCGGAGTAAGCGCCCCCGCGCTGGTCTTCGGGCACAGCATGGGCTCGCTGATCGCCCTGGAAACGGCCGCCCGCCACCCTGACGCGGTGCGCGGCATCGCCCTGCTTGCCACGGCCTATCCGATGAAGGTTGCCGACGCCCTGCTCGACGCCTCGCTCAACCGCGTGGACCAGGCCATCGCCATGGTCAACGCGTGGTCTCACTCCAGCCTCGCCAACAAGCCCTCCTCGCCGGGACCGGGCTCGTGGATGCAAGGCGGCAGCCAGCGCCTGATGGAACGCGTGGCACAACGCAACCCTGAAGGCCACGTCTTCCACAACGACTTCTCCGCCTGCAACGCCTACGCCAACGGCGACGCCGCGGTGGCCGCCGTGCGCTGCCCCGCCCTGTTCATCAGCGGCAGCAAGGACATGATGACCTCGCCCAAGGCCGCCCAGGCGCTCGCCGCCAGGATGGCATCGGCCAGCACGGTCACGGTGCCCTGCGGGCACGCGCTGATGGGGGAAAGGCCGGATGAGGTACTGGACGCGCTGGCGGCGTTTGCGCGCAAAGTGGTAGCGGCAGCTTGAAGGCGGCGGCGTAGCGAGCGCCCGCCCTCTCCCCCGGCCCCTCTCCCACTTGTGGGAGAGGGGAGCCAACCAGCGGCAAGATCAACCAACTGTGGTAGCCGTGTTTCCCGCCCTAAGGGGCGGGAAACACCCAAGCGCGATGCGAAGTGAGCCGTCAAGGTGTGCCCAGGCCGTACACCGGCGCGCCTTCTTTGCCTACTTTCTTGGCAAGACAAGAAAGTAGGGCTGTAGTGGTCTAATGAACTTGGACACCTCAAAAGGTAGACTTCCCGTCGACTAGAGAGGTGATGATGGCACACAAGGATTTCTCGGACGAGTTCAAGGCAGAGGCCGTGAACTTGGTGTTAGAGCAGGGCTATACGGTGACCAAGGCTGCCAAGGCACTGGGCATCGGGGAGACGGCGCTTCGACGCTGGCTGGGACATCGACAGGCGAAGGTGCAGCCGGGCCCGAGTGACCTGGTGAGTCTAACGCCGGATCAGCGCCGCATCCGGGATTTGGAGCGGCAGGTGGCCCAACTGGAGCGCGAGCGCGACATCCTAAAAAAGTCCACGGCCTTCTTCGTCAAGGAACTCGATCGCAATACGAAGTGATCGAACAGGCGGAGAAGGTCTGGCCAGTGGCCGTGGTGTGCAGGACGCTGGGAATGCCGCGCAGCAGCTACTACGCGTGGAAGGCCCGGCAAGGGCCGCCGCGTGCGCAGCGCGAGGCCTTGGTGGATCAGGTCAAGTTGATCCACGAGGCAAGCGGAGAAAGCTACGGCAGCCGCCGCATGTCGCAAGAGATGCGGCGACGAGGCCACGCCGTGGGACGCCATCAGGCCAGAGGATTGATGCAGGAAGCACAGGTTGCAGTCCGGAGGGCACGCAAGCACTACTACTCGAAGGGCGGGAAGTCCTCGGCCATTGCGCCGAACCGACTGAATCGGCAGTTTGCGGTGGCGCAGCCAAACCGCGTATGGGCTGGTGATGTGACCTTCATTGGGACGCAGCAAGGCTGGCTGTACTTGGCTGTGGTGATCGACTTGTTCTCGCGACGGGTAGTTGGGTGGGCGTACTCGGCCTCGGCCGACACGCAGCTGGTGGTCAGAGCGTTGAGACTGGCGCTATCGAGCCGACGGCCGGCCGAAGGGCTGATGTTCCACTCGGACCAAGGTAGTCAGTACGCCAGCCTCGCGTTCCAGGCGCTGCTACACGATGAAGGGATTACGCCCAGCATGAGCCGCGCTGGCAACTGCTGGGACAACGCGGTGGTGGAGCGCTTCTTCTGTAGCTTGAAGGGGGAACGCATACGAGACCGGACTTACCGGGACCGCGCGGAGGCCCGAGCGGACATCACAGACTATGTGCTGTTCTTCTACAACCAACAGAGATTGCACTCGGCCACGTTGAACATGCCGCCGGCCGAGTACGAGGATTTAAAGGTGGAAGCTGCCTGAGAAAGTGTCCAGGTTTACTTGACCACCACAGTCGCCGCCCCGCAGGGGTGGCGAAACTGCAGTTGCCTTTGACGTTAAGCAGTTGCAGTGACAGTCCCCCCCCACCTAAACTAAAAGCCCCCGAACACCCCACAGGCCCCCGCCATGCCCCAGGCCCACCCCCGTGAGTTCGAGAATTTCGCCGCCTTCTACCCCTTCTACCTGAACGAGCACCGCAACCCCACCTGCCGCCGCCTGCATTTCGCTGGTTCCACCGTGGCATTGCTGTGCCTGCTTGCACTGCTGCTCAGCGGCAACTGGTGGTGGCTGGCAGCGGCCGCAGTGTCCGGCTATGCCTTCGCCTGGGTCGGCCATTTCGGCTTCGAGAAAAACCGGCCCGCCACCTTCCGCCATCCGCTCTACAGCCTGATGGGCGACTGGGTGATGTACGGCGATATCTGGCGCGGCAGGATTCCCTTCTAGGCCCGCGCGGCCTTCAGACCTGGCCGTGCCAGCCGGGCGGCACCACCTCCAGGGTGCGCCGCGCGGGATCGGCGGGGCGTTCCTGGGCGGCCGGCCCGGCCTGCGCTTGCGCCTGTTGATCCTGTTGCTGGCGCCGGAACACGGCCTCCAGCGGCTGGTCCAGGCGCGGGTTGTCCAGCACCTGCTTGAGCGCATCGGCGCCCTGGAGTTGCTGCGCTAGCGCCGTGCGCGGCAGGCGCGGCAGGTTCAGCACCAGCCGGTCGTGCAGCGTGCGCAGCGTCACCTGGCCCGGATCGCACAGCAGCGCCCAGTGCGCCTGGCCGCGATCCTGCGCCAGCCTGCCGACCAGATGCATGCCCTTGAGCTTGCCGAGCAGGCCAGCCAGGTAGTCCGCCTCCACCCGCAGCTTGCGCCCCAGGTCGAGCTCGCCGACGCTGCGCGGCACTTCGTCCCGCGCCCGATAGAGCAGGTAGAGCACGCCCAGCGCGTCGAAGAACTCGCTGCCGGCAAAGGTGCGGCGGCGCCAGTAGCCCTGCCGGATCACCGGCAGGTTGGCGGCGATGGTGGCACCCAGCAGCGTCACCAGCCAGCTCAGGTAGATCCACAGCAGGAAGATCGGCAGCGCGGCAAAGGTGCCGTAGACCGCGGTGTAAGTCGGGATATGGGTGACGAAGTAGCCAAAGCCGCGTTTGGCCAGCTCGAAGGCCAGCGCTGCCACCAGCCCGGCGGCGATCGCGTCGCGCCACTCCACGTTGGCGTTGGGCACTGCCGTGTAGAGGAAGGCAAAGGCGAGCGCCGACAGCAGCACCGGCGTCAGGCCGACCACCAGCCCCAGCCCGAACGGCATGGTGCCGACATAACCAGCCGAGACCGAGATCAGGTAGGAGCTGATCGACAGGCTGGCACCGATCAGCACGGGGCCCAGCGTCAACACGGCCCAGAACACCAGCACGCGCTGCGCCAGCGGGCGGCGCTGCTTGACCCGCCAGATCGCGTTGAGCGCGTCCTCCACCGTCAGCATGGTGAGCACCGAAGTCACCATCAAGCCACCCAGGCCCACCGCCGTCAGGCCCTTGGCATTCTTGGCGAACTGGCCAAGGTAGCTGGTGATGGAATTACTGACGTTGCCAGGAATCAGGTTCTGGAACAGGAAGGATTCGGTCGCGCTGCGAAACTCGCGGAACACCGGGAAGGCCGCCAGCAAGGCGAAGGCCACCGTCAGCACCGGCACCACCGCCAGTACCGTGGTGAATGTCAGGCTGGCCGCGACCTGCGGCAAGCGGCCTTCGCCAGCGCGGCGCAGCGCGTAGCGCGTGAGCGCGCGTAGTTTTTGCAGATTCCATTCCCTGCGCAGGCGAACGATGCGGGCGGCAAACATGCGGGGGCAAACTCCTTACCGGATTCCGTGGCGAGGCCGCAACTATAATACGCGCATTGCCCTCGCGCGCCGCGCAAGGCACAAACCCGGCCTGCCTCCCGGGACCGCTCCATCCTGGCGCCTCCCCGGTTACACCGTCAGGCGCCGTAGCCCCGTCCATGACCGAACTCCTAGTCCTCTACTACAGCCGCCACGGCAGCACCCGCAAGCTGGCCGAACTCATCGCCACCGGCATCGACAGCGTGCCCGGCGCCCAGGCGCGCCTGCGCACGGTGCCGCCGGTCTCGACGGTGAGCGAAGCCACCGCCCCGGATATCCCCCCGCAAGGCCCGCCCTACGCGGAACTGCGCGACCTCGAGGAATGCGCGGGCCTGGCCCTGGGTAGCCCCACGCGCTTCGGCAACATGGCCGCGCCGATGAAGTACTTCCTCGATGGCACGGTGGCCCAGTGGCTGTCCGGCGCCCTCACCGGCAAGCCCGCCTGTGTGTTCACCGCCACCGGCAGCCTGCACGGGGGCCAGGAAACCACCTTGCTGTCCATGATGTTGCCCCTGCTGCATCACGGCATGCTGGTCATGGGCCTGCCTTATTCGGAAAGCGCGCTGATGACCACCACCGGTGGCGGCACGCCCTACGGCCCAAGCCACCACGCGCGCGTGGACAACAGCGCGCCGGTGTCCGAGGAGGAAGCCGCGCTCGCGCGCGCCATGGGCAAGCGCCTGGCCGAGACTGCGCTGCGCCTGGCTGGCGGGAGCCGCGCATGAGCGCCGCCCCGAAAGTCCCGGACGCGTCGCACGCCACGGCCCCGTCCGCCGCCAACGCCAGCGACGGCGCGCTGCACAATGCCGCCCTGTGGCGCCTGAGCGCCGGCAGCTTGATTGCGCTGATCGTGCTGTGCATCGCCTGGGAATGGTTCCTGGCGCCGCTGCGTCCGGGCGGCTCCTGGCTGATCCTCAAGTTCCTGCCCCTGCTGCTGCCGCTGCGCGGCGTGCTGACCCGCAACCGCTACACCATGCAGTGGTCGTCGATGCTGATCCTGCTGTTCTTCACCGAAGGCATCGTGCGTGCCACCAGCGACCGCGCCCCATCTTCCACGCTGGCGTGGACCGAGGTGGCGCTGACGCTGCTGTTCTTCTTCGGCACCATCCTCTACCTGCGCCCTTACAAGCGCCGCGCCAAGGCCCTGCAGCCGGCCAAGCCCGGCAAATGACCACGCCGGCGAGCTTGCCATCAGCCCGCACCGATCCATCTCAGCGCGGCCGCCCTCACAGCGGCCGCCCTCCCGGACCCACCGCCATGAACGCCTCGCACCTCGATTCCTTCCTTGCCCTGTGCCGCGCCGCGCTCGGTGAGCAGCACGTGCTGACCGACGCCGCCGATCAGGCCCCCTACCTGACCGACTGGCGCAAGCGCTACACGGGCGAGGCAGTGGCGGTGCTGCGGCCGGGCTCGGCGGAAGAAGTCGCCGCCGCCGTGCACGCCTGCCACGCGCACAAGCTCGCCGTGGTGCCGCAAGGCGGCAATACGGGGCTATGCGGCGGCGCCACGCCGCAGGCGGACCAAGCTTCGGTGGTGATCTCGCTGCAACGCCTGAACCGCGTGCGGCAGGTGGACCCGCTCAACAACACCATCACCGTGGAAGCCGGCGTGATCCTGCAGCAGTTGCAGGACACCGCGCGCGAGCACGGGCGGCTGTTCCCGCTGAGCCTGGCCGCGGAAGGCAGCTGCACCATCGGCGGCAACCTCTCCACCAACGCGGGCGGCACCGCCGTGCTGCGCTATGGCAATACGCGTGAGCTTTGCCTGGGGCTGGAGGTGGTAACGCCTGCCGGCGAGATCTGGGACGGCCTGCGCGGCCTGCGCAAGGACAACACCGGCTACGACCTGCGCGACCTGTTCATCGGGGCGGAAGGCACGCTCGGCATCATCACCGCCGCTGTGATGAAGCTCTACCCGCTGCCGCGCGCTCGCGTCACCGCGCTGGCAGCCGTGGCCAACCCGCGCGCTGCGCTGGCCCTGCTGGCCATCGCCCAGCAGCGCGCAGGCGCCATGCTGACCGGCTTCGAGCTGATATCCGAGCGGTGCCTGTCGCTGGTCACCACGCATTACCCGCAACTGCGCTATCCGTTCGACCGCCCGCACCCCCAAGTCGTGCTGCTGGAACTGTCCGACAACGAAAGCGAAGACCATGCGCGCGCGATCTTCGAAGCGCTGATGGAAACTGCCTTCGAAGCCGGCGTGGTGCAAGACGCGGTAGTCGCCGAATCCGTGCAGCAGTCACGCGACTTCTGGAACCTGCGCGAACATATCCCGCTCGCCCAGGTCGACGATGGCAAGAACATCAAGCACGACATCGCCGTGCCGATCTCGCGCATCGCCGACTTCATCGACACCACCGACGCCCTGATCCAGCATGCCTTCCCCGGCGCGCGCATGGTCACCTTCGGCCATCTCGGCGACGGCAACCTGCACTACAACGTGTCGCCGCCCGTGGGCGAAAGCCACGATGCCTTCCTCGGCAACTCGGCAGCCATCAACCTGATCGTGCATGACAGCGTGCACGCCCACCGCGGCTCGATCTCCGCCGAGCATGGGCTGGGCCAGCTCAAGCGCGAGGAAAACCGCCGCTACAAGAGCGGCGTGGAGCTGGCGATGATGCGGGCGATCAAGCAGGCGCTCGATCCCCAGGGGTTGATGAATCCGGGCAAGGTGATCTGACGGGAAACGCGCGCCGGTGGCTTAGCGCGCTGCCGGAATTTCCACGACCTGCCAGCCCTCGTTGCGGTCCGCCAGGAATCGCATCACGGAATCGACGGTGACGGTCCTGATGCGGTCGGAGAAGCGCAGTTCAGTGGGATGATCGTCAAAGGCCACGTTGGCCTTGAACACGCGGCCACCCAGGCGCTTGAACGTACCGATCTTCATCTCGGACGGCTGGTAACCGGCCAGCTTGAGCCAGGCCTGCGCCTGCTCGCGATTGACGATCTTGGCGTCCCTGGCTTCCACGGCTGCCAGCGTTTCCAGCACCCAGGTGTTGGAGTTCTGGTACTGCGTGGAGAATGGGTACGATACCAGGCTGTAGTTGACGTCGTGAACCGAGCGCAGGGCTGCGCCATCCTGCAGGCGCGGCAGCAGGCGATCGGCGATCGGCTTGGGAGGGACGATCAGGACGGCATCGTACGAGAACATATCGTCGAGGAAGAAATTGCCGACGCCCTCGTACCACAGATCCGACTGCGCGGTGCCACAGCTATTGAGCAAATGGGCAATGCGCCAACGCGCGTCCGCCGGGTTGCGGTAGATGATGCCGACGTGGCTGTATTTCAGCCCATAGCTGGACAGGTCCTGCCCCACCCGCCCCACCAGCGCCACGTTGTCCTGGCGCCGTTCCATCTCCGCCGTCACCTTTTGCGCCGTGGCCATGGCCTGGCGCAGCGTCTGCGTGCTGAGCGGCGTGTCTTCGCAGCTCTGCCCCGCCGACGCCAGCAGCGGAACCAGCAGCAAGGCGAGCAAGGCGCCGGTGCGCCCCATCCGGTTCAAGATCATGGCGCGCCCCTTCACGGCTTCGCGGCCGTGGGAACCCGCTCGCGATAAAGCAACGCCTCACCGATCGTATTGGGAATGAAGGCGAGCACCTTGCCTGACACCACCAGCACGGTGCCGGTCGAATCGGCCACGGCGTTCACGGTGGCGCCCACCGACACGCCCAGTTTCTCGAACCCGCTCTTGGCGACCTTGACCGAGGCCTTGCCCGCGGTGCTGACCGAGTCGAGGATCACCTCGACGGTATCCTTCCCGCCCTGCGCAATGCCGGAAACGACAAAGGCACTGCCCATGCCCGCCAGCAAGGAACCCTGCACAGGGCCCGCGCCACCGGTGCTGCCGGCCACGCTGACGACAGGCGCGGCCAGGATCGACAGCGTGCCAACGGAGATCTGCTCCGAGCCGCCCATATTCGTGGACTGCGCACTGGCCGGCGCTACACAGAGCGACGCGCCAACGATGACCAGCAATGCAGAGATCGTTCGCACCGATACCTTGCCTTCATAGAAGTTCATTGTTCTTTTTTCTCGGAAATGTGATCTTCTATTGTAAAGGCAAAGCCCTCACAGGCAATGGCGTCTGCCTGGCGCTGGGCTGCGACCTGGAAGTCGCGGCGATCCTGGACAATAGCGGCCGGGATATCCCCGCGAACCAGGCAGGCAACCCGTCAGCCGCCCTTCAATGCCGCCACGTGCTGGTCCTTCAGCTTGACGTAATTGGCCGCCGTATAGCGAAAGAAGCCAAGCTCCTTCTCCGTCAGCGCCCTTGCCTCTTTCGCCGGGCTGCCGACATAGAGATGCCCGCTCTTGAGCACCTTGCCGGGAGGCACCAGGCTGCCGGCGCCGAGGATCACTTCATCCTCGATCACCGCGCCGTCCATCACGATGGTGCCCATGCCGATCAGGATGCGGCTGCCTACCGTGCAGCCATGCAGCAGCGCCTTGTGGCCGATCGTCACGTCGTCGCCGATGGTGAGCGCGAAGCCATCGGGATTGAACGGCCCGGCATGCGTGATGTGCAGCACGCTGCCGTCCTGCACGCTGGTGCGCGCGCCGATGCGAATGCGGTGCATGTCGCCACGAATGGTCACCAGCGGCCAGACGGAGCTGTCCGCGCCGATCTCTACGTCGCCGATCACGACGGCACTGGGGTCGACGAACGCGCGGTCGCCGAGTTGGGGGGCCTTGCCCTGGAAGCTGCGAATGGTCACGATGAAAGCCTGGATACGGAAAGTCGCCAATCAAGCGCGCGCTGCGGCGCCCGGATGGCGCCGGGTCAGCGTGGAGCGCGCCGGTGCGAGCATTCTAATCCGCCGGCTGGCTGCCCTGCAGCACAGCGCAGCGCAGCGCCGCGTGATTCGCGTGGGCAAGGTGTCAATCAAACAGCCCGAATTGCGCCGAAGCACGCACTCATTGCGCCAAAGCCTCCCCCATTGCCTTCTTGAACAACTCCGGCTTCCCGAAATACCGACCCAGGCGCAGTCTCGAGATCTTGCCGTCCTGCTCGATGGCCAGCGCCGGGTAGCCACGGCCGCCGATCTCCTCGAGTAGCGCCTGGGTCTGCTCGAAATGGTCCGGCAGCATCGCGCTCGCCTGGTCGTAGGCGTTTGCGAACGACGCAGCATCGAGCCCCAGTTCGTCGGCAATCTGGATCAGTTCCTTGCGCTCGGCGATCGGGCGTCCTTCGCGATAGTACGCAACCTGAAGGCGCTCCAGCATCTTCAGCCCTGCTCCGGCGACGGCTTCGGCGGCCAGCATCGCCGCGGTGGGCGGGCCGGAATCCAGCCTGACATCGTAGTCGAACTGCGTGCCCTGCTGGTACGTCTCGCTGAAAGGCTGCCCGCTGAGCGCGGTGATGCGCTCCTCGTGAGGGCGAACGAAATCGCGCCATTCGGCGGACATGTTCTGCGCCCGCTCTCCCGCCAGCATGCCGCCGCTGTGCGGCACCACCCTCAGGCCGGCTTCGTCGGCTGCCGACACGAGCGGCGCAAGCCCATAGCACCATCCGCAAAACGGGTCGTAGACGTAATGAAGCGTCGCTTGCTTGTTCATGTCTGTGTTCTCCAGATTCTCTGCGGCAGCCGCCCGGTGCGCGTGCTGCATGTTCACGATCAAATGGCCTCGGCCACGCCCGCCTGCAACGCCTTCTCCATGATCGAAGGCGGCTGCGCCCCAGCGATGACGGCGTTGCCGATCCGGATCGTGGGCACGGAGCGGACCCCCTCGCGCAGCGCCTTCGCCTGCGCCGCCACGATCTGCGCTTCGCCGTCGGTGCCAGACAGGTGATTGCGCACAGCTTGCGCATCGAAGCCGGCCGATACGGCCAGCGGCACGAGTACATCGATCAGGCCGATGTGCTCGCCGCGGGAGAAGTACGCAGCGAAGATGGCATCGAACAACGCCTCCGCCATGGCTGCGTCGCCGTTCTGTTGGGCGAATGCCATCAGCCGGTGCGCAAGCCGGGTATTGGGCGTGACCGTGATCAGGTCATAGTTGAAATCCAGTCCGGTGCGCCGGCCCATCGTCGTCACCTCTGCGTCCATGGACTGCGAGCGGGCCCAGCTGCCAAATTTCGCGCTACGGTAGGCCTTGCGGTCCGCGCCTTCCACCGGCATGTCCGGGTTGAGTTCGTAGGGCACATAGGAAATCGCGAGGGTGGCCTCGGTCGACATGCGCCCGATGGCGGCCTTCAGGTTGCGATGGCCGATCCAGCACCACGGGCAAATGAAGTCATAGGTGATCTGGGTGTCGATGGGTTTCATGACGGCTCCTTGCGTGAGTGATGCAGCCAGCGTAGACGGCGGCCCGCATCAGCGGAATGGCATGCCGGCGCAAACCTGCGTTGCCGGCGGCGCAACGCTGGGTTCGCGCGGCGAGTGCGCCACCCCGTTGCCGCCCACGCAAAACTGCTTTGCCCCCGCCAAGCATTCTCTGCGGACCCGGGCGCTTCTACGATGCAACGCATCCACTCGCACTCTGGAGCCACACATGAACACCAATGACGCATCCTCCGTCGGCCCGCGCAAGGCCCTGGTCATAGGCGGCTCGCTGGGCGGCCTGTTCACGGCCACCGCGCTGCGTGCCGTGGGCTGGCAGGTCGACGTGTTCGAGCGTTCGGCATCGGACCTCGACAGCCGTGGCGGCGGCATTGTCCTGCAGCCGGAGGTGCTGCGGGCGTTCTCGTTCGCCGGCATCGCCGCGCACGGCGCGCTGGGTGTGCGCTCGCACGACCGGCTGTTCCTGGACCAAGGCGGCCACGTGCTCCACCGCCAGCGCATGCCGCAGACACAGACCTCGTGGAACACGCTGTATTCCACCCTGCTCGATCATTTCCCGGCGGCGCACTATCATCGCGGTGCCGCGCTCACCGCTATCGCGCAGGACGAGCACGGCGTTTGCGCCACGTTTGCCGATGGACGCCAGGCGTGCGGCGAGCTGCTGGTCGGTGCCGACGGCGCCGGCTCTACCGTGCGCGGGATCGTGCTGCCCGGCGTCGCCCCCGCCTATGCCGGCTATGTCGTCTGGCGTGGCCTGGTCGACGAGGGCCTTCTGCCCGAATCGGCCAGGCCGCTGCTGCACGAGAACTTCGTGTTCCAGCAAGACCGCGACTCGATGATGCTGCAGTACATGGTGCCCGGCGCCGACGGCGCCACGGCGCCCGGACGGCGCCGCTTCAACTGGCTCTGGTACCTGAAGGCCGAGCCCGGCGCTGCGCTCGATGCCGTGCTCACCGATCGCGACGGAAAACGCCGCGGCCATTCGATCCCGCCGGGCATGTTGTCGGCTGAGCAAGAGCGTTGGTTTCGCCAGACCGCGGCCGCGCGCGCCAACCCCTCGTTCCGCGCGCTGATCGATAACACCGATCAGATCTTCGTCCAGGCCATCCAGGACCTGCAGGTGCCACGCATGGTGTTCGGCCGCGTGCTGCTGACCGGCGATGCCGCCTTCATTCCCCGCCCCCATACCGCCGGCAGCACCGCCAAGGCCGCAGCCAATGCCGTGGCGCTGGCCAAGGCGCTCGACGGCACGGCCGACCCGGACCAGGCGCTGCAGCGCTGGCAGCAGGGTGAACACGCACAAGGCGAGCAGATGACCCAGTGGGGCATTCGCATGGGCAACCGCATCATGGGGATCGCACTGCACTAAGGCACAGGGCTGCGCCGCGAAGAAGTGGCGCAGCCGGCATGCACTCCGCCGATCAGGGTAAGTACTCCCCTTTTTTGCTCTTGGCCGTTCCACGCAGCCGACCTACAATTTATCACACGATCACTAATCGATCGATCAATAGCAGAGGCACCCATGACCATCCGCAAACTCGCACACTTCTCGATCCGCACCACGGACCTCGAGCAATCCTGCGCCTTCTACGAACGCATTCTCGGATTCAGGCGAGGCTATCGCCCGCCCTTCGATTTCCCCGGCGCCTGGCTGTACATGGGCGGGGACGAAGGTGACTTCGGCACCGTCCACATCATCGGTGCCGACCCTGGCAACCCCGGCGGACTGTCCGCCTACCTCGGCGACCGCGCCCCCTCGGCGGCTGGCACCGGCGCCCTCGACCACATTGCGTTCCTGGCCACCGGCGTGGCGCAGATGTGGGCGAAGCTGGCAGCCGAGGGCATCCCGTGGCGCGACCGCACCGTCCCCAGCCTGGGCCTGCACCAGGTGTTCATCGAGGACCCTTCCGGCGTCACCATCGAACTGAACTACCCCGCCGCCGAGGTGGCGGGCCTTGAAATCCCGGGCAACGGCGCGCGCGCGCCCCACCCCGAAGTGGCAGGAGACTGATCATGACGACCCTATCGACACGGCCGAAGGCCATCATCGTGGGCGGCTCGCTGGGCGGACTGTTCGCGGCCAACCTGCTCGCCCGCGCCGGGTGGGAAGTGGAGGTATGCGAGCGCGTTCCCGAAGCCCTTGCCGGGCGCGGCGCGGGCATCGTCACGCATCCGGAATTGTTCGAGGCCCTGGCCGCCGCCGGGGTCGAGGTGGACGACTCCATCGGCGTGCAGGTGAAGTCCCGGCTGACGCTGGGCCAGGACGGCAGCGTGCTGTCGCAGCGTGAGCTGCCGCAAACGCTGACGGCATGGGGCAAGATGTACCACGTGCTGCGCTCCGCCTTCACCGGGGGCACCTACCGCACGGGCGCCAATGTGGTGTCGGTGCGCAGCGAGCCCGGCCGCGCCGTGGTGATGCTGGACGACGGCTCGATCCATCACGCCGATCTTGTCGTCGCCGCGGACGGCTTGCGCTCCGCGCAGCGCGAGTGCCTGTTGCCCGAGTCCCGGCTCCAGTACGCAGGCTACATCGCCTGGCGCGGCCTGGTGGACGAAACGAGCCTGAGCGAAGCCACGCGCGACATGCTGTTCGAGAAGTTCGCCTTCTGCCTGCCGCCGCGCGAGCAGATCCTCGGCTACCCGGTGGCGGGCCAGGGCAACAGCACCCGGGTTGGCGAGCGCCGCTACAACTTCGTGTGGTACCGCGCCACCAGCGAAGACGTGGACCTGCCCGACCTGCTGACCGACGCCAGCGGCAAGCGCTGGTCCGGCGGCATCCCGCCGGGGCTGATCCGCCCGGACGTGCTTGCCAGCATGGAGGAAGCCGCGCTGGCCAACCTGGCGCCCCAGTTCGGCGAGGTCGTGACCAAGGCCGCGCAGCCGCTGTTCCAGCCCATCTTCGACCTTGAGGTGCCGCGCATGGCCTTCGGCCGCGTGGCGCTGCTCGGCGACGCCGCCTTCGTGGCGCGCCCGCACTGCGGCATGGGTGTGACCAAGGCCGCGGGCGACGCCATCTCGCTGGTCAAGGCCTTGCAAGCGCATGACAGCGTCAGTGCCGCACTGGAAAGCTACAGCGACGAGCGCGTGCAGGTGGGCGCGGCCATCGTCCAGCACGCGCGCCACCTCGGCGCCTATATGCAGGCGCAGCTCAAGAACGAGACCGACCGCCAGATGGCCGAGCGCTATCGCACGCCGGAAGCCGTGATGCGCGAGACGGCGGTATCGACGCGCTTCTGAGCGCGCCGCCGCCCTCCCGCCAGACCAACCGCCCCCAACGGAGACAACCTTGGAACACACCGCCCCCACCTTTGCCGCAGCCGCCCGCGAAAGCGCCGCGCCCGCTGCGCCCCCACCGAATCCCCTGCTCGCCAATCCGGCATTCCAGTCCCTGGTGCGCGCGCGGCGCAGGTTCGCGTGGGCCCTGACCGCCATCATGCTGGCGGTGTACTTCGGCTACATCCTCACGCTCGCCTTCCGGCCCGCGCTGCTGGGCCGCCAGCTGACCCTGGGCCAGCCCATGAGCGTGGGCATTCCCGTGGGCTTCGGCATGTTCGCGCTGACCTTCCTGCTGGTTGCGGTGTACGTGCATCGCACCAACACCGTGTACGACCAGCGGATCAGCGAAATCAAGCAAGGGGCAGCAAAATGAAGCAAGCCAACCTCTGCGCCATCGGCGCTGCCCTGTTGCTCACCGCGTTGCCAGCCTTTGCGGCGTCGAGCTCGGTGGGCCAGGGCATGAACGTCATCGCCATCGCCATGTTCCTGATGTTCGTCGCCGCCACGCTCGTGGTCACGCGCTGGGCGGCCAGGAGCAACCACAGCGTGGCCGACCACTATGCAGCCGGCGGCAAGATCACCGCCCTGCAGAACGGCTGGGCCATTGCCGGCGACTACATGTCGGCGGCCTCCCTGCTGGGCATCTCCGCGCTGGTCTTCACCAGCGGCTACGACGGCCTGATCTACTCCATCGGCTTTCTCGCCAGCTGGCCGATCATCCTGTTCCTGATCGCCGAGCCACTGCGCAACCTGGGCCGCTTCACGCTGGCGGACGTGGTCTCATACCGCCTGCAGCAGCGCCCCATCCGCGCGTTCTCCGCGTCCAGTTCCATCGTCATCGTGCTGCTGTACCTGGTGTCGCAGATGGTGGGGGCCGGCAAGCTGGTGGAGCTGCTGTTCGGCTTCAGCTACACGGCGGCGGTGGTGCTGGTCGGCGTGCTGATGGTGGTCTATGTGTTCTTCGGCGGCATGCTGGCCACCACCTGGATCCAGATCATCAAGGCAGTGCTGCTGCTGGCCGGCGCCGCCTTCATGGCATTCATGGTCATGAGCCGCTTCGGCTTCAGCCTGAATGCGCTGTTCGGGCAGGCCATCGAGGCCCACGGCAAGCATGCGGCCATCATGCGCCCGGGCGGTCTGGTCTCCGATCCCGTCTCGGCGGTATCGCTCGGCCTGGCACTGATCTTCGGCACCGCCGGCCTGCCGCATATCCTGATGCGCTTCTTCACCGTCGGCGACGTCAAGGCGGCACGCAAGAGCATCCTGTACGCCACCGGCATCGTCGGCATCGGCTACGCGCTGATCATCATCATCGGCTTTGGCACCATCGCGCTGGTGGCCAGCGATCCGGCCTACCACACGCCCGCTGGCGCGGTGATCGGCGGCGTCAACATGGTGGCCGTGCACCTGGCCCATGCCGTCGGCGGTAACCTCTTCCTTGGCTTCATCTGCGCGGTAGCGTTCTCGACCATCCTGGCCGTGGTGGCGGGGCTGACGCTGGCGGGTTCCTCCGCCATCTCGCACGACCTCTATGCCAAGGTTCTGCGCCAGGGCAACGCCACCGACAAGGAAGAGATGCGCGTCTCCCGGATGACCACGCTGGTGCTGGGCGTACTGTCCATCCTGCTTGGCATCCTGTTCGAGAAGCAGACCATTGCCTTTATCGTCAGCCTGACCTTTTCGATCGCCGCCAGCTCGAATTTCCCGGTGCTGCTGCTGTCGATCTACTGGCGCGGACTGACCACGCGGGGCGCTGTGGTGGGCGGCTCTCTCGGCTTGCTGAGCGCGGTGGTGCTGACGGTGCTGAGCCCGACCGTATGGGTGCAGGTGCTTGGCCATGCGAGCGCCATCTACCCCTACGAGTATCCGGCGCTGTTCTCCATGCTAGTGGCCTTCGCCAGCATCTACGTGTTCTCGGTCACCGACCGGTCCGCGCGCGGTGCGCGCGAACGCGGCGCCTTCGATAACCAGCTGGTCGATTGCGAGCTCGGGCTGGTGAAGCCGCAGTAGTACCGGTGCCCTGCGCTGCCGGCCCCATTGCCGGCAGCCCGGCCGCGCCTCACAATTTATCACCCGATTGGTACAATGCCGCAAACGCTCCGCACGGGACGTGCCTGTCACAGGTGAACGAATGAAACGAGACACAACGCCGACGCAGACCCCTGCCCCGGCCAAGACCGCAAAACGGCTGCTCCCCGAAGAGCGGGAGCAGCAGATCGTGCAGAAGGCCATCGAGCACTTCACGCGCAACGGATTCTCCGGCAGCACGCGCGATCTCGCCAAGCAGATTGGCGTCACCCAGCCCTTGCTGTACCGCTACTTCTCCAGCAAGGAGGCGCTGATCGACCGGGTCTACAGCGAAGTGTTCCAATGGCGGCCCGACTGGGAACGCCAGATCGCCGATCGCGCTACGCCGCTGACCGAACGGCTGTATGCGTTCTACCTCGACTATGCGTCCGTGATCCTGCGCGAGGAATGGATCCGGGTCTTCATCTTTGCCGGCCTCACGCGCGAAGGCATCAACAACAAGTACCTCAACAAGCTGCGCAGCAAGGTCTTCCTGCCCGTGCTGGCCGAAGTGCGCGCCGCGTACGGCATCCCGGAGCCGCGCAATGCGGCCGAGCTGGAGGCCGAGGTCGAGATGATCTGGGGCCTGCACGCGGCCATCTTCTATCTCGGCGTGCGCAAATGGGTCTATGGCCTCAAGGTGCCCGCGGACATCAACGCCGTGATCCGCCGCAAGGTAGACATGTTTCTCCACGGCGCGCCTGCCGTCATGCGTTCCCTGCGTGCGCCCGACAAGCCCGGCAACTGATCCCCCGCAGGGATAGACGACACCATTACCGCTGGAGCCTTACCTATGGACAAGCTGCTGGCATTGAAGCTGTTCGTCGAGACCGTCGACGCCAAGGGGTTCTCGTCCGCCGCGCGGCGGGTCAACCTGGCCACGTCATCGGTGACCCGTATGATGGACAGCCTGGAGGAGGAGCTGGGCACCGTGCTGCTGAACCGGTCGACACGGCAGGTAACGGTGTCCGAGGCCGGCGCGGCCTACTACCAGCGGGCGCGCAAGATCCTCGACGCGGTGGCGGAAGCCGATGCGCTGATCGCCGACCGTGGCGATACGCCGGTGGGCCAGCTTCGCGTGTCGCTGCCGGTGGCGTTCGGGCGCCGCTGCATCGCGCCGTTCCTCGGCAGCCTGATCGCGCAGTATCCAAAGCTGGAACTGGAAGTCACGCTGACCGACGAGATTGTCGACCTGCTTGGCGAACGCATCGATCTATCCATCCGCCTGGGCAGCGCCGCGTCGCTCGATGAAGTGGTGGCGCGTCAGATCGGCACGTTCCGGCGCAGGGTGGTGGCAAGTCCTGGCTATCTGCAGCAGCGCGGCATCCCCACCGCGCCGGCGGAGCTCGCCGGGCACGCGTGCCTGCGCTTCACGTACGGCGCGGGCCAGCAGATGTGGACCTTGCTGCGCGGCACCGAGGAAGTCCAGGTGCCCGTTCCGGGCACCTTCAAGAGCAACAACGCCGAAGTGCTACGCGAACTGGCGCTGGCCGACGGCGGCATCGCGCTGCTGCCCGACTGGCTGGTCGACGACGATATCCAGAGCGGGCGGCTGACCGCACTCCTGGAAGACTGGACCGTCAACCCCAACCGCGCCAGTTCGGCCATCACCGCGCTCTACCTGCCCAACCAGCGCGGCTCGCGGCGCATCGCCGCCTTCCTCGACTTTCTCTCGCGGATTCCCGGGCCGACCGGCCGGAACGAAGCGGGCGCCTGACGCGCCCTTCCGCTTTCCCTTGCCGCTTTCTCCTTTCCCCTTGCCGCCAGCGCAACGCAACGTTGCGCGGTGGCCCGATTCTCCGACGACGGGTTAGCACCTAACCTTCAGGTCATCTCTTTTCGAGACAGCCAGCGCGGCGCAAAGGCAAGCCTGCTGCCGCCGACCGACCCATCGCACCTGACGGAGAACCATCGTGACCCACCATCTCTTCACCCCCGTTCGCCTCGGCAACCATACCCTGGCGCATCGCGTTGCCATGGCGCCGCTGACGCGCTCGCGTGCCGGCCAGCCCGGCAACGTGCCCACCGGCATGAATGTCGAGTACTACCGGCAGCGTGCCGGCGCGGCGCTGATCGTCACCGAAGCCACGCAGATCTCGCAGCAGGGGCAGGGCTACGCCTGGACACCGGGCATCCATAGCGAGGCGCAAATCCAGGGATGGCAGGCGGTCAGCGACGCCGTGCATGGGCAAGGCGGCATCATCTTCATGCAACTGTGGCACGTCGGCCGCGTCTCGCACCCGGTATTCCAGCCCGGCGGCGCGCTGCCAGTGGCGCCCAGCGCCCTGCCCGTCCCCGGCAAGACCTTCATTATCGACGCGCAGGGCAACGGCGCCTGGGGCGACGTGCCTGTGCCACAGGCGCTGACCCTGGACGGCATCCACGATATCGTGTCCGACTACCGGCACGCCGCGCGCAACGCCATGGCTGCCGGCATGGACGGCGTGGAGATCCACGCCGGCAACGGCTACCTGCTCGACCAGTTCATCAACTCCAACAGCAACCAGCGCGACGACGCCTACGGTGGCAGCATCGAGAACAGGGCACGGCTGCTGCTGGAGGTGGTGGACGCGATCGCGGCGGAGGTGGGGCCCGCGCGCGTTGCCGTGCGGCTGACGCCCATGGGGCGCTTCATGGGCATGGGAGATGCATCGCCTGAAGAGACCTTCGGCTATATCGTGCGCCAGCTCGACACCCGGGGCCTGGCCTACCTGCACCTGGTGGAGCCGGCCATGGTCGGCACCGTCAAGGAGGAGCACGCCGATCCCCGCTGGGACGCGATCATCCGGCAACTGCGCGCGGCCTACCGCGGCGTGCTGATGCTGGCGGGCGGCTACGGCCGCGACAGCGCCGAACACGCGCTCGCCAGCGGCCGCGCCGACATCATCGCCTTCGGCCGCCCGTTCATCGCCAATCCCGATCTGCCCGCCCGGCTGCGCGGCGGCCTGCCCCTGAACGCGCCAGATGCCACGTCATTCTTCGGCGGCGGTGCCGGAGGCTACACCGATTACCCGGCCGCGGCGTGAATGCGGGTAGCCGGCAGGCGATCGGCGTGCTCGGCCGGGTCGAGCACCGCCCGCCGCGCCATCGCGCTAGCCCCCCCTCTCATACTTTGGTTTGGGCGTCACAGACCACTCGTCTGATTGTTGCCGGTCGACACGGCTCCTACCATGCGAGTTGAGCCGCGCCTTCCCGCCGCTGCCAGAGGTCCCGATGCATGGAATGCGCACCGCGGGCCTCTATCGACACAAGGATTCCCGCAATGAACCGGCATCGACTCCCGGCAGGCCAGGCATGAAACGCCGGCCCATCCTTCTCGCTGCGGCAGGGGCAGCGGCTGTTGCCCTGCTGGCTGCCGCCGGCATCATGTGGGAGCCGGCCATCGCGCCGATCGCCGCGCCCGCGCCGGCTTCCTTCGAGCGGGCGCTGACACTGGAGGGCGCCCGCGTGGTCGCGCTCGGCGACTGCGCGGTATGCCATACGGCCAAGGGCGGCCAGCCCTTCGCCGGCGGCCTGCCGCTGGTCACGCCGTTCGGCACCATCTACTCGACCAACATCACGCCCGATGCGCAAACCGGCATCGGCAACTGGTCGTTGGACGCCTTCATGCGTGCCATGCGGCGCGGCATCGCGCGCGACGGCCACCAGCTCTATCCGGCGTTTCCGTACATCCACTTCACCAGGATGTCGGACCGCGAGATCGAGGCGGCCTATGCCTACCTGATGCGGCGCGAGCCCGTAACTGCCAGGCCGCCCGCCAATGCACTGATCTTCCCGCTCAACTTCCGGCCCCTGGTCGCCTTCTGGAACGTGCTGTTCCTTCGACCCGGTGAAGCACAACACGATCCAGCGCAGGATGAAGCCTGGAACCGCGGCCGCCTGCTGGTGGACGGACTTGGCCACTGCGCCGCCTGCCACTCTCCGCTCAATGCGATCGGCGGGGAAAAACCGGGCCGCGCCTTCGCTGGCGGCGTGGTGGACAACTGGGAAGCGCCACCGCTGAATCGCCTGGCGGGCGGGCCCGTGCCCTGGACCAAGGCGCAGCTAAGCACATACCTGCGCACCGGCATCTCCGCGGCGCATGGCGCGGCAGCCGGGCCGATGCTGCCAGTCACGCTCGAACTGGCCACCGTGCCAGAGGCGGACGTCGATGCCATTGCGAGCTATCTGATGTCGCTGCGCAAGCCAGCATCCGCGCCCGCCGTGGTGCCGGTGTCGGCGGCCGTGACCGACCAGTCCGCCATCGCGCGCGGCGCGGCGCTCTTCACCGGAGCGTGCGCCGCCTGCCATGGTCCCGGCTCGCCAATGCAAAGCGTGGGGGCCCGGCCCAGCCTCGCCACCAGTTCCGCGGTCAACGCGAGCACGCCGCGCAACGCCATCCAGATGATGCTGCAAGGCGTGGCGTGGAACGGCGAGGACGCGATGCACTACATGCCAGCGTTCGCGCAAGCCTTCGACGACCAGCAACTTGCCGACCTGGCGGCCTACCTGCGCGCCACCTACACCCGGCAGCCGCCGTGGACCGGCGTGCAGGACACCATCGCCAACCTCAGGAAAGGGGACGAATCGAGATGATCAAGCTCACCGTCAACGGCGCCAGCCACGCGCTGGACATCGATCCGTCCACGCCGCTGCTCTATGCCCTGCGCGACGAGCTGCACCTACACGGCGCCAAGTTCGGCTGCGGCCTGGGCCAGTGCGGCGCCTGCACCGTCATCGTCGGCGACCGCGCGGTGTTTTCGTGCCTGATGCCGGTGGCATCGATCGGCGCCCGGCCGGTGCGCACCATCGAGAGCCTGGGCACCGCCGACAGGCCGGGGCCCTTGCAGAAGGCGTTCATCGACCACCAAGCGGCGCAATGCGGCTACTGCATCGCTGGCATGATCATGCGCGCGCAGGCCCTGCTGGAGGTCAACGCGCATCCCACCGAGGCCGAGCTGCGCGCGCACATGGAACCCAACCTGTGCCGGTGCGGCACCCATATGCGCATCCTGGCGGCCATCCGCGCCGTGGCCGGCACGCCTGGCGCCATGCGCCCGGGCGGGGTCAAGGCCGAGAGCAGCAATGAGGGGGCGCGATGAGCGGCCATGACGACCACATCGACCTGGGTCGCCGCACCTTCCTGGTCTCGGGTTCGCTGGTGGTGGGCTTCACGCTGCTGCCGGGACGCGAGGCCATGGCGCAGACCGTGCTGGCCGACGAGGGCGCGGCCGTGCAGATCGCGCGGCAATACCAGGCGCTGGCGGGCAGCCTGAAGACCAACCCCTATCTCGACGCCTGGATCAGGATCGCCCCCGACAACCAGGTCACGGTGTACACCGGCAAGGTCGAGCTGGGCACTGGTGTGCGCACCGCGCTGCTGCAGGTGGCAGCGGAAGAACTGCAGATGGCGCCCGCGCTGATCACCTTCCTGAGCGCCGATACCGGCCGTTCGCCGGACGAAGGGCTGACCGCCGGCAGCCACACCATGGCCGACAGCGGCAGCGCCCTGCTCAACGCGGCGGCCCAGGTGCGCGGGCTGCTGACCGACGCCGCCGCGCGGCAGCTGCGTGTCAATGCGGCGTCGCTGTCGGTCGGCAATGCGCGCATCACGGCCCCCGACGGGCGCTCACTGTCGTTCGGCGAACTGCTGCCTACGGTGAACCTGCACCGCGCGGCAACGCCCGCCTCGCCGCTGCGCGACCCCAAGTCGTTCTCCGTGATCGGCACGCCGATGCCTCGGCTGGACATTCCCGGCAAGGTCACCGGCAAGCCGAGCTATGTCCAGGACCTGGCCATGCCGGGCATGGTGCATGCGCGCGTGGTGCTGCCGCCTGCCTATGACGCTGCCCTGTTGTCGGTCGACGAGACCGCGGTCAAGTCCATGCCCGGCGTGATCGCCGTCGTGCGCGACGGCAACCTGCTCGGCGTGGTGGCCACGGGAGAATGGCAGGCGGTACTGGCTCAGCGCGCGCTCGGCGCCGCCTGCCGCTGGAGCAAGGGGCGCGCGCTGCCCCGCCCCGCCGACGTGATCGCGCAGCTCAAGCAGCTCGCCACGCAGCACATCGAGATCGCCAACACGCGGAGCGCTGTGCCGGCAGGCACCAGGACGCTGGCCGCCAGCTATTCCAAGCACTACCTGATGCACGGATCGATTGGCCCCTCGTGCGCCGTCGCGCAGATGCAGGACGGCGTACTGACCGTATGGACCCACTCCCAGGGCGTCTACCCGCTGCGCGACGGCCTGGCCGAGATGCTGTCGATGCCCAAGGACAAGCTGCGCTGCATCCACGTGGAAGGCTCGGGATGCTACGGGCACAACGGCGCCGACGACGCCGCCGCGCATGCCGCCTATCTGGCCCGCGCCCTGCCGGGAAAGCCGGTGCGCGTGCAATGGATGCGTGACCAGGAGAACCTGTGGGACCACTTCACGCCGGCCATGGTCACCGAGGTCCAGGCCTCGCTCGACGCCGGTGGCCATATCGTCGACTGGGACTACGCGCTGTGGAGCAGCTCGCATAACGAGCGCGTGGTCAACGCGGGCCGGCTGCTGCCCGCCACCCAGCTGGCCAGGCCCTTCGTCCCCGCGCCCTCGGTCCCGATGCTGCAGCCCGAAGGCGGCGGCGACCGCAACGCGATTCCGCTCTACAAGCTCCCGGCCTCGCACATCGTCAACCACTTCTCGCCGACCATGCCGCTGCGCACCTCGGCGATGCGCTCGCTGGGCGCGCACATGAACGTCTTCTCGATCGAGAGCTTCATGGACGAACTGGCCGCCGCGGCCAGCACCGACCCCGTGGCGTTCCGGCTGCGGCATCTGGAAGACCCGCGCGCGCGTGACGTGATCCAGCTTGCCGCCGCCAGGTTCGGCTGGCCCCGGCGCGGCCGCAAGCCCGGCCACGGCGTCGGCTTCGCGTTCGCCAGGTACAAGAACCTGATGGGCTATATGGCGATCGCGCTGGAGATCTCGGTGGTGCGCGACACGGGACTGGTGCGCCTGGAGCATGCGGAGGTGGCCGTCGATTGCGGGCAGATCGTCAATCCGGATGGCGTGCGCAACCAGATCGAGGGCGGCGTCCTGCAGGCCGCGAGCTGGACGCTTTACGAGCAGCTGCGCTTTGACACCGGCGGCATCGGCAGCTTCGATTGGAGTGCCTATCCGATCATGCGCTTCTCCGCCGTGCCCACCACCGTCAACGTGCACCTGATCGACCGCCCCGGCGCGCCGTTCCTCGGCGTGGCCGAAGCCGCGATGGGACCCACCGCGGGCGCCATCGGCAACGCCCTGTTCGATGCCACCGGCAAGCGCCTGCGCGACATGCCGCTGGGCGGCGAGCGGCTGCGCAGGGAAATCGCGCCGTAGCGCGCTGCGTGCCATGACCCCGGGCGCTGACCGGCGCCCGGCCCCTGAACCTCAACGCCATGACCATCATGCCCACCATGCCCACGTCCAGACCTTACCGCGCCATCGTGATCGGCGGCTCGCTCGGCGGGCTCTTTACCGCCATCTGCCTGCGCGCCATCGGCTGGGATGTCGATGTCTTCGAGCGCTCGCCGCAGCAGCTCGACAGCCGCGGCGGCGGGCTCGTGCTGCAGCCCGGCGTGCTCGACGCGCTGGCCTTCGCCGGAGTCGCGCACCCGCCAGAGTTCGGCGTGCCGTCGAAGGACCGCATCTTCCTGGACCGCAAGGGTGTGGTTCGCCGCATCGACATGCCGCAGACGCAAATCGCCTGGAACGGACTCTATGCGCTGATGAAAGGCGCGCTTGATCCGCGCATGATCCATGCGGGCGAGGAACTGGTCACGCTGGACCGCGAGGCCGATCATGTGACGGCCCGCTTTGCCTCGGGCCGCACTGAGCACGCGGATCTGCTGGTCGGCGCCGACGGACCGCTGTCGACGGTGCGGCAGCAACTGCTGCCCGGCGATGCGCCCGCCTATGCCGGCTATGTCGCCTGGCGCGGCGTGCTGCCCGAGGCAGCGCTGGGCGAGCAGGCCAGGTCGCTGCTGGTCGATGCCTTCGCCTTCCAGGACGAGCCGGGACACCAGATGCTGACCTACCTCATCCCCGGCGAGGACGGATCGGCCCGGCGCAACGAACGGCGCCTGAACTGGGTCTGGTACCGCGCGCTGCCCGCGGGAGAACCGCTGGCGGCCGTGCTGCTGGACCGCCATGGCCACCAGCACACGCATTCGCTGCCCCCGGGCGCGGTCAAGGATGCCGATGCCCAGGCGCTGCGGCTTGCTGCGGCGGACAGCCTCGCGCCCGTGTTCGCGGCACTGGTCGCATCGACCCCCGATCCCTTCCTGCAGCTGATCCAGGATTACGCAGCACCGCGCATGCGCTTTGGCCGCGCGGTGCTGCTAGGCGATGCCGCCTTCGTGGCGCGCCCACATACCGGCGCGGGCGCGGGCAAGGCGGCAGCCAATGCCGTGGCCCTGGCGCGCGCACTGCAGGCCGGCGGGGAGCGTATCGACGACGCACTCGTGGTGTGGGATCGAAGCCAGTGGGCCGATGACAAACGCCTGGCCCAGTGGGGCATCTCGCTCGGCCGGCGCATCATGGGCGTGATGCAGCCTGACTGACCGGCACGGCAGCGCGGCTCAGCGTGCCGGGACCAGTGCGATCGATTCATGCACGGTAGATGGCCCGCTCCTTGACGCTAAGGCTGCGCAAGATCTCTCGCTTGCCATAGACGCCATGCGGTCCATCGGCGCGCGCTTGCGCAGGTAGTAGATGCCGTCTCGGAGGGTGAGGTACATGCTCGCTCCCGGTCAGTCTGTGTCAGGTACACACGCGGGAGCAGCAGTGAAAGGGGGAGCAGTGAAACGGGGAGCAGTGAAACGGGGAGCACAAAAAACAAAACCCCGGAAGACCGCAATCTTCCGGGGTTCCGCCGCCATTACGATGTAGTGGCGGAGACGGAGGGATTCGAACCCTCGATCCAGGTTTTGGCCCGGATGCTCCCTTAGCAGGGGAGTGCCTTCGACCTCTCGGCCACGTCTCCCAAATCTGCCGTTGTGTGAGGGAGGCCACACAACGAAGCGCGTATTCTATCGGTCAGATTTCAATTGGTCAACGGTGATTCGATGACTAATTGAAAAAACTTGCACAGCCCGTTAGAAGCGCAGGCCGCGCGCGGCCTGCCTTGCATGGATCACGCCTGATCCAGCTCGAACACCTTATGCAGCGCGCGCACGGCGAGCTCCATGTACTTCTCGTCGATCAGCACCGAGATCTTGATTTCCGAGGTGGAGATCATCTGGATGTTGATGCCTTCTTCGGACAGCGTGCGGAACATCTTGCTGGCGATGCCGACGTGCGAGCGCATGCCCACGCCGACTACCGAGACCTTCGACACCTTCGGGTCGCCCGATACGCTGGCGGCGCCGATATGTGCCTT
Organism: Cupriavidus sp. GW823-FHT07A04; assembly: GCF_058794615.1. Taxonomy (NCBI): domain Bacteria; kingdom Pseudomonadati; phylum Pseudomonadota; class Betaproteobacteria; order Burkholderiales; family Burkholderiaceae; genus Cupriavidus; species Cupriavidus sp. GW823-FHT07A04. The sequence continues at coordinate 478,395 of NZ_JBXAHA010000001.1, read as the reverse complement.
CACGCCATCGTTGAGGATGGCAAGCGCGCGCTGGTATTCGCCGCGCGGCACGGTGAAGGTGAAGTCGGTCTTGCCGTCGACGGACTGGTTCTGGATGATCATGTCGACGTCGATGTTGGCGTCGGCTACCGGGCCCAGGATCTGGTATGCGATGCCGGGCTTGTCGGGCACGCCCAGGACGGTGATCTTCGCCTCGTCACGGGCAAAGGCGATGCCGGAGATGACGGCTGCTTCCATTTCAGAATTTTCCTCAAAAGTGATCAGCGTGCCCGAGTGCATTTCTTGCTCGAGGGGCATCAGGGGATCGGTGAGCGACGACAGCACGCGGGTCTTCACGCGGTACTTGCCGGCGAATTCCACCGAACGGATCTGCAGCACCTTGGAGCCCAGGCTGGCCATTTCCAGCATTTCCTCGAAGGTGATCTGGTCCAGGCGGCGAGCGTCTTCGACCACGCGCGGATCGGTGGTGTAGACCCCGTCCACGTCGGTGTAGATCAGGCATTCCTCAGCCTCGATGGCGGCGGCGATCGCCACGGCCGAGGTATCGGAACCACCGCGGCCAAGCGTGGTGATGTTGCCGTTGTCGTCGATGCCCTGGAAGCCCGTGACCACCACCACGCGCCCGGCGTCGAGATCGGCCAGGATGCGCTCGTCATCGATGGACTCGATGCGGGCCTTGGTATGGGACGAGTCGGTCTTCACCGGCACTTGCCAGCCGGTGTAGCTGATCGCGTCGACGCCCTCGCTTTGCAGCGCAATCGCGAGCAACGCGGAACTGGCTTGCTCGCCGGTGGCGGCCAGCATATCCAGCTCGCGCGGGCTCGGCTGCGCCGAAATTTCCTTGGCGAGGCCAAGCAAGCGATTGGTCTCGCCTGACATGGCCGAAGGCACCACGACTACGCGGTGACCTGCACGATGCCATTTGGCAACGCGCTTGGCGACATTCTTGATGCGTTCCGGAGAACCCATCGAAGTGCCACCGTATTTGTGAACGATGAGAGCCATCTGTTTGTCGACACCAGCGATTGTGCAAACCCTTGAAAATACACGAAGGGGAGCCCCAAGGCAAGGTGTGGGCGGCTCGGACGACGGCCACGGCAAGTGGCGCGCGAGGAATATTGCGGGCGGAAAGCAGCCTGCCGAGGCTTATCCGATGGCTGCGCCCTGTCCGGGCGATGCAACCGGCTCGACCCACTCGACCCATTCGACACGCCAGCGCGGCGCGGCCGGTGCATCCGGCCAGCGCCGGTGCATGCCCAGGCCAGCCGCGAACACGAGCTGATCGCCCGACCACAACAGCGGCAGCCGCGCGCGCCGCGCCATCGGCACGCCAGCCTCCTGGTAAGCCTGCTTGAGCGCGCGCGCGGGCCCGCCCGGACGCAGCACGATGCGCTCGCCGCCTTGGCGCGCGGCGAGGCGCAGGGGCCGGCGCAGCGCTGCTTCCGGCAGGCCGAAGGTATCGTCGCGCGTAAAGCGCAGCTCACCCTGCCACGCAGGCACGGCCAGGCCTGCCTCGCCCTGCCAGTGCAGCGCCAGGTCTTCAGACTCGATGGCTGGCCCCGCGCGGCGGGCCAGCACACGGCCCCGGAAGCGGTGCAACATCAGGGTCTCGTGCTGGATGGCTGGCTCGCCGCCTTCATGCTCGATCAGTTGCGCGCGCATGGCGGACAGCCGCGCGGTGGACGGGGCCTGCGTGCCAAGCTCGCGCAGCCACAGGCGCAGCACGGCATCGGCCTCGGCCGGTGGTAGCGCGCGCAGCCCGGCAAGATCGAGTTCAGCCAGCGTGCTGGCATCGCGCGGCGTGCGCACCAGCCCCGCCATCCATTGCGTAGCCAGCGCGTCGAGCAATTCGCTGGCCTGCGCCAGGTGTGCGGCGGCTTGCGCCACATTGGCGCGCAACGCGGGAAACGCCGCGGCCAGCGCGGGCATATGCTGCCTCAGCGCGTTGCGGGCGAATCGGGAATCGTCATTGGAAGGGTCGTCGATCCAGGGGAGCGCATTCACGGCGCAGTACGCATCGATGTCGTCGCGGCCGACCTCGAGCCACGGGCGCAGCAAGACGATCTGCTGCCTTGCCCCGAGCCGGCGCAGGCGCGGCATGCCGCCAAGCCCGGCCAGCCCGGCGCCACGGAACAGGCGCAGCAGCACCGTCTCGACCTGGTCGTCCAGGTGATGGGCAAACAGCAGCAACTCCGCCCCGGCCTCGTCACACATGGCTTCGAGCGCAGCGTAGCGCGCGCGGCGCGCTGCCGCCTCCAGCCCTTCGCCCTGCCCCTGGCTGACCGAGACACGCTGGCTGTAGAACGGCAGTTGCCAGTCGGCGCACAGCGCCGCGCAGAACACGTCCCACTGGTCCGCCTCGGCCTGCAGGCCATGATGCACATGCAGCGCCACCACGCGCAGCGGCAGCGACGACGCCACCACCGCTGCACGCAGCGCGTGCAGCAGCGCGACCGAATCGCGTCCGCCGGAGAGTGCCACCGCCACCGTGCCCGCCCGTGCGCCGTCGCCAGAAACAACAAAGGCCGCACCGGCCTGAAGCGCCTGTGCGACCTTGTCGGTCAAGCCGGCGGACGGGTCAGCCCGGTGCGCCGGTTTCCTTGAACTTGCCATAGGCCAGCAGACGCTCGTTGCGACGCGCTTGCAGCTCCTTCACGCTCATGCCCTGGAACTGGCGCAGCGAATCCGCCAGCGAACGCTTGAGCATGGCGGCCATGCCCTTGACGTCGCGGTGCGCGCCGCCCAGCGGCTCGCTGACGATCTTGTCGATCAGGCTGAGCGCCTTGAGGCGGTGCGCGGTCAGGCCGAGGGCTTCGGCAGCTTCCGGCGCCTTCTCGGCGGTCTTCCACAGGATGGAAGCGCAGCCTTCCGGCGAGATCACGGCGTAGGTGGCAAATTGCAGCATCTGCACCACATCACCCACGGCAATCGCCAGCGCGCCGCCGGAGCCGCCTTCGCCGATGATGGTGGCGATCAGCGGCACCTTGAGGCCGGCCATCACGTAGAGATTGTGACCGATGGCTTCGGACTGGCCGCGCTCTTCCGCGTCGATGCCGGGGAATGCACCCGGCGTGTCAACGAAGGTGAAGATCGGCAGGCCGAACTTGTCGGCCAACTCCATCAGGCGCTTGGCCTTGCGGTAGCCCTCGGGCTTGGGCATGCCAAAGTTGCGCATCGCGCGCTCTTTGGTGTCGCGTCCCTTCTGGTGACCGATCACCATGCACGCCTGCCCGTTGAAGCGGGCCAGGCCGCCCACGATCGACAGATCGTCGGCAAAGCTGCGGTCGCCGTGCAGTTCGTGGAAGTCGGTGAAGATCTCCCGCACATAGTCCAGCGTGTACGGACGTTGCGGATGCCGGGCGATCTGTGCCACCTGCCATGGGGTCAGGTTGGCGTAGATGTCCTTGGTAAGCTGCTGGCTCTTGCCGGCCAGCCGCGAAATCTCTTCGGAGATATCGACAGCCGAATCGTCCTGCACAAATCGCAGTTCTTCGATCTTTGCCTCGAGTTCGGCAATCGGCTGCTCAAAATCTAGGAAGGTGGTTTTCATGAGACTCGCGTACCTGTCTGTGAAGGAGCGCATTCTACCGGAATTCGCCCACTAAACCGCAAGTCTGCGGATGCAGTCTCGCGCACTTCCATGCAAATTTTGCTGCCTTCCAGCCTAATACGTCACAGGCAGGGGATCAAGACTGCGCCACATGTACCAGGTGGCGACGGTGCGCCAGGGCTCCCAGTTGGCCGCCACCTCGCGCGCCTCGCTGCGCGTGACGGGCTCTCCACTGAAATAATTTGCCGAGATGGCGTTGATCAGGCCGACGTCATCGAGCGGCAGCACATTGGGCCGCATCAGGTTGAACATCAGGAACATTTCGGCGGTCCAGCGGCCAATGCCGCGGATCTGCGTCAGCTCCGCGATGACGGCTTCGTCATCCATCTCGGTCCAGCTATTCACATGCACGCGCCCTGCCTTGAAATGCTCGGCAAGGTCGACGATGTATTCCGCCTTGCGGCGCGACAGGCCGCAGGCGGCCAGGTTGTCGTGCCCCGCCTTGAGCATCTGCGCCGGCGTGAGCTTGGGACAAACCGCCACCAGCCGCTCCCACACTGTCTGCGCGGCCTTCACCGAGATCTGCTGGCCCACCACGGAGCGAGCCAGCGTGATGAACGGGTCGCCGCGCGAGATCAGGTGCGCGGGGCCGTAGGTGGGGATCATCTTGCGCAGGATGCGGTCGCGCTTCATCAGGTCGGCGCAGGCCTCGTCCCAATAAGCCGGACGCACGGCATCCACCACCGTTTCGACCGGCAGGGGCAGCGCCTCGGCTTCCGGCAGCACGGGCGCCTTGGCCGCGCGCGCGCCGATCTTGAGGGCGGGCTTGCCGTCCGCCTTGAGCACCGGGCCAGATGACTTGCCGGCAGCCTTGATAGCCGCTTTCACAGGCTTGGCGACGTTCGCCGCCGGGCTTGCCTTCTGCGGCTTTGGCGGCTTTGCAGGCAGCTTCGCGGGCGCCGGCGGCTTGGCCGCGGGCTTGGCCTTGGTGGTCGCAGCAGTCTTGGACGGCGCCGCGGGCGTCGCCGTCTTGCGCACGGCAGCGTTCAAGCGCGCCTCCACTCGGTAGCACCGCCGGGCTTGTCCTCGAGAACCACGCCGCCCGCCAGCAGCTCGGCACGGATGCGGTCGGCTTCGGCAAAATTGCGCTCGGCCTTGGCCTGCTTGCGCGCCGCGATCAGCCCCTCGATCTGCTCCGGCTCCAGGCCATCGGCCGGCTTGCCGCCTTGCAGGAACGCATGGGCGTCGCGCCCGAGCAGGCCCAGCGTGGCGGCCAGGCCCTTGAGCTGGCGCGCCATCGCGCTGGAGCCGGTGCGATTGACTTCACCGGCCAGGTCGAACAGCACGGCCATGGCGATCGGCGTATTGAAGTCATCGCCCATTGCGTCGATAAAGCGCCGCGCATGCGCCTCTTCCCAGTCCAGCGGCAGGACATCGGGCTGCACGTCCTTGAGCGCCGTGTACAGGCGCGTCAGCGAGTGACGGGCGTCTTCCAGGTGGACATTGCTGTAGTGCAGCGGGCTGCGGTAGTGCGCGCGCAGGATGAAGAAGCGCACCACCTCGGCGTCGTACTCCTTGAGCACATCGCGGATGGTGAAGAAGTTGCCGAGCGACTTCGACATCTTCTCGTCGTTGATGCGCACGAAGCCGTTGTGCATCCACAGGTTGACGAACGTCTTGCCGCTGGCGCCCTCGGACTGTGCGATCTCGTTCTCGTGGTGCGGGAACTGCAGGTCGGCGCCGCCGCCGTGGATGTCGAAATGCTCGCCCAGCAAGGCGCAGCTCATCGCCGAGCACTCGATATGCCAGCCCGGGCGGCCCGAGCCCCACTTGGAATCCCACTTGCTTTCGGCGGGCTCGCTTTCCTTGGCGGACTTCCACAGGACGAAGTCGAGCGGATCGTGCTTGGCTTCGTTGGTGGCCACGCGCTCGCCGGCGCGCAGGTCCTCCAGCGACTTGCCCGACAGGCGGCCGTAGTTGGGAAACTTGCGCACGGCGTAGTTCACGTCGCCATCGCTGGCGTGGTAGGCCAGGCCGCGGGCTTCGAGCTTGCTGATGATGTCGAGCATCTGCGGCACGTAGTCGGTGGCGCGCGGCTCATGGTCCGGGCGCTGGATGCCGAGTGCGTCGGCGTCTTCGTGCATGTAGCGGATGAAGCGGTCAGTCAGCGCGCCGATGGTCTCGCCATTCTCCGCGGCGCGGCGAATGATCTTGTCATCGATGTCGGTGATGTTCTGTACATACGTCACGTCGTAGCCGGCGGTGCGCAGCCAGCGCTGCACCATGTCGAATACCACCATCACGCGCGCATGGCCGACGTGGCAATAGTCGTACACCGTCATGCCGCAGACATACATGCGTACACGGCCGGGTTCGATTGGCACGAAAGGCTGCTTTTCACGCGCGAGCGTGTTGTAGATATTCAGAGGATGCATGAAACGAGGTGAATGAGGGATTGGCGCCATTGTCGCGCCATTCGCGAGACCGGCAACTTGGCGCCAACGCAAAGCCTGGCGCGACCCATATCTTACCGGAAGCGCCCGAGCGCGGCAGGTCGTCGCCCGCCTTGCACCGCACCACGGACAAGCCGGCTCGGGCCGGGCCAGCGCAGGCCGGCGCGCCGATACCCGGGCCGGCATGGCCGCGCTTTGCTAGAATGCCGCGGAGTATAACGGACCGCCCATACATGAGCCTGTTCCTGCCCACCATAGCAACCGTGTCATCCCAGCCCGCGCGCCAACGCATTGCGGCCGCCTCATTCGCCCTGGCGGCGATCCTGGCAGGCCTGCTTGCCATAGCGGGGCCTGCGCGAGCGCAGAACGGTCCGCTATCGCTCGCGGTGCCGGCCACGACGCCAGGCGGCGTGCGCTCGGCCGACCCTGGCATGGCGGACGCCGAGAAGGCGGCAGCGCAGAAGAAATATGGCGAGGCCATCGACCGCTTCGACCGCGTGCTGGCCACCAACCCGCGCAATGCCCAGGCCCGCTTCGAGCGGGCATGGGCCCTGGCCCAGGCCGGGCGCGAGGACGAGGCCATCGCGGCGTTGCAATCCATGGCCCAGGACTTCCCTGAGTTGCCCGAGCCGCACAACAACCTGGCGCTGCTGTACGCCAAGCGCGGGGACTTGAAGCGCGCCGAAGCGGAATTGCTGATCGCGATCGATGTCAAACCTGATTTCGCCGTGGGCTATGCCAACCTTGGCGACGTCTACCGCCGCCTGGCCGAGAATGCCTACCGCAACGCGCTGCGGCGCAATCCCAAGGATGCGGGCGCCGCTGCCGGCCTGAAGCAACTGCAGCCTGTCGCGGCCATCCAGCCGCCGGCCGACGGCACCCGAAAGCCAGGCACGGCCGCCAGCGAGCCAGCCACGGCGCCCAAGCCTTAATTACCTTGCCCAACGGGCCGGACCGCTACCCTGCCCGGCCCTATCGTTTCCCCGATCCACGGAGTCAAGCATGATCTTTTCGCGTCGCCTAGTCCTTGCCGGCATCGCCGCCGCGATGGCGCTCTCGCCGCTGGCCGCACAGGCACAGCAGACGAAAACCGAACGGGTGCAGTTCGTCACCAGCGCCGGCAAGTTCACGCTCGAGGTCTATCCGGACGCCGCGCCCAAGACTGTCGCGAACTTCATGGAGTACGTGAAGAGCGGCTTCTATAGCGGTACCATCTTCCACCGCGTGATCAATGGCTTCATGGTGCAAGGCGGCGGCTTCGACCGCGACATGAAGCAAAAGCCCACGCGCGCGGCGATCCCGCTGGAAGCCCAGAACGGGCTGAAGAACAAGGCCGGCACGGTGGCCATGGCGCGCACCAGCGATCCGAACTCCGCCACCGCCCAGTTCTTCATCAATGTGGTGGATAATTCCAGTCTCGACTATCCGTCGCCGGACGGTAACGGCTATGCCGTGTTCGGCAAGGTGGTGGAAGGCATGGATACCGTCGACAAGATGAAGAACGCGCCCACCACCTCGTATGGCCCGATGCGTAATGTGCCGGCCACGCCGATCGTGATCGAGTCGGCTACTGTCGTCAAATAACCGCCGAACAAACACCGAACAAAGGAACGCAAATGTCCAAGGTAGAGCTCCACACCAACCAGGGTGTCATCACCATCGAACTCGACGCCGAAAAGGCACCGAAGTCGGTTGAGAACTTCCTGTCGTATGTGCGCAAGGGTCACTACGACAACACCATTTTTCACCGCGTGATCAAGAATTTCATGATCCAGGGCGGCGGCTTCGAACCCGGCATGAAGCAAAAGGGCACCGATGCCCCGATCGAGAACGAAGCCGGCAACGGCCTGAAGAACGATCGCTACACGGTTGCCATGGCGCGTACCAACGCACCGCACTCGGCCACCGCGCAGTTCTTCATCAACGCGGTCGACAATGACTTCCTGAACTTCACCTCGCCGACCCCGCAAGGCTTCGGCTACGCCGTGTTCGGCAAGGTGACCGACGGCACCGACGTGGTCGAGAAGATCAAGGGCGTGCGTACCGGCAGCGCTGGCTTCCACCAGGACGTGCCGCTCGAGGACGTGGTCATCGAAAAGGCCGTAGTGGTCGAATAAGCCACGGGCCATCACCGGGACACGTTCCACCGAGCCCCGCGGGGTCGCACCATGAAGTCAGGCCAGCATCTCTTTCCAACCGCATGACTGTGACCCCATCCACGCCGGCCGCCGGTGCCCTCGCGGTGCCAGCGCCGGCGTGGTTCATTTCCGACCTGCATCTCACCCCCGGCATGCCGCGCACGCTGGCCGCCTTCGAGCACGTGCTCGAACGCGCGGCGCAAGAGGCGCGCGCCCTGTTCATCCTGGGTGATTTTTTCGAATTCTGGGTTGGCGACGAAGAAACCGACAGCCCCTTCGCGGCGCAGGTGGCCGCCAGGTTGCGCCAGCTTGCCGGACGCGGCGTCCAGGTCTACCTGATGCACGGCAACCGCGACTTCCTGCTGGGGCAGCGCTTTGCGCGCGCCGCGGGCGCCACCTTGCTGCCCGACCCCACCGTGATCGACTGCGCCGGCCAGCGCGTGGTGCTCAGCCACGGTGACATGCTGTGCACCGACGATGAGCGCTATATGCGGTTTCGCCACTGGACCCGCAAGCGCTGGGTACAGCGGGTATTCCTGTCGCTGCCGTTGGCGCTGCGGCTGCGCGTGGCGCGCCGCCTGCGCGCCGATAGCGAAGCGGGCCGCACGCAGGCCCGCCGCGACGCACCGCCAGACTACGGCGACACCACGCCGCAAGCCGTGGCCGCGCTATTGCGCGCCAGCCAGGCGCCGGCCCTGGTGCATGGCCATACGCACCGCCCCGCCCGGCACGAAAGCCCGGAAGGCGTGCGCTGGGTGCTGACCGACTGGGACCTCGACGGCAAGCGGCCGCGCGCCGCCGTGCTGCAACTCGACGCGGGCGGATTCAACGTGCTGCCGCAAGTAAGCTGACGCAAATAAGCTGACGCCGAATCCCCCTCTACGCTTCATCGACCTTCTGCATCAAACTACTTCATCAGCTTGCGCAGCTCGCTCGCATCGAAGCGGTCGTTCGGCGTGTTCTCGAGATGCTCGCCGAGCCGATCCAGCGCGGCCATCACGGTCTCCAGCCGCTCGTGCTGCTGCGCCGCGTTGTCGATCAGGCTCTTGAGCGCCAGCGAGACCGGGTCGTCCGCGTTCGGCGTGATGCCATAGGCCGAGAACTCCTGCTTGGCGCCCTGCTGCCCGCTGGGTGCGTCCGGCAGGATGATGCGCGCCGGGATGCCGACCGCGGTGGCGCCCGGCGGCACCGGCTTGAGCACCACGGCGTTGGAGCCGATGCGCGCGCCGTCGCCGATGGTGTAGCCGCCGAGCACCTTGGCCCCGGCGCTCACCACCACGTTCGCACCTAGCGTGGGGTGACGCTTCACCCCCTTGTAGAGCGAGGTCCCGCCCAGGGTCACGCCCTGGTAGATGGTGCAGTCGTCGCCGATCTCGGCGGTCTCGCCCACCACCACGCCCATGCCGTGGTCAATGAACACGCGCCGCCCCACCTTGGCGCCAGGGTGGATCTCGATACCGGTGAAAAAGCGAGCCCAGTGCGAGATCCAGCGGCCCAGCCAGTGAAACCCCGCATTCCAGCAGGCGTGCGCGAAGCGATGGAACACCACGGCGTGAAAGCCGGGATAGCAGGTCAGTACCTCCAGACGGCTGCGTGCGGCGGGGTCGCGCCGCATGATGGCGTCGATATCTTCCTTCAGGCGAGTGAACATCTTGGTCGTGTCGTGTTGCCACGCCGTGCGCCGCGCGCCCTGGGCCAGGGCTGGCGCGATCGCCGGCATGGTCATTGGCCGGTGAAAACGGGATCAGGGAGTGTAAGAGATTTGCTGCCCTGCTGCCGCCATGGACATTGGCTGCAATGACGCCGGCCGCCCCGCGGAACATGTTGGACATGCCGGATCGGCGGGACGGGCAGCGCCTGCCATCAACATCGCTCGGGCACGTGCACCAGGCCGGTCATCAGGCGGCGCGCGCTGGTGGGGGGCAACGACCCACTGGCCGGCGCGAGGTAGTCAAGCACGATCCTGGCCGCCGCGAACGGCAAGCCGTCCTCGGCAAAATCGCCATCCTCGAGCGGATGGCCATTGCGGCAAGGCACGCGGGCAACGACGGCCTGGCTCACGTTCAGCAGCCAGATGCGCACCGTGGTGATGCTATCGCGCGCCGGCACGAAACCGCGCCAGATCGCGAACGGCGCTGCCGCCGCCAGCAGCTCGCCGCCATTGCCGGCCCAGTCGATCCGCGGCTCGCCGATGGCCACCGCGCCGAACAGGCAGTCCACATCGCAATCGGGACGCTGCGAGGGGCCCACCAGCACGACATGGCTGGTGCTGGCGGTGGCGCCACCCATGCCATCGCTCTGCCGGCCATGCGGATCGGGCGAGCCGATCACGCGCAGCAGCACGGCATCGCGGTCACCCGGATCGGTGGGCAAGTCGTCAGCCAGGAAGAAGACCCCTTTGCTGGTGCCGCCACGCATGTAGTAGGCCGGAATCTCCACCTGCTCACTTCTCCTGTTTGGTTGGCGCCCGTGCGCCTTGGCCTTGCGTGGCTGCCAGCATGTGCTTGGCAATGCCCCGCAGGATATTGACCTCCTCGCGCTCCAGCCCGCTGCGCGCGAGCAGCCGGCGCAAGCGTGGCATCAGCTTCTTCGGGCTGGCCGGATCAAGGAAGCCGATGGCTTCCAGCCCAGACTGCAGGTGGCCGAACATGGCCTCGATCTGCTCGGCCGTGGCCGGTTCGCCAGCATAGCCGATCTCGGCGAGCGGCGTCGCCCTCACCTCCAGCAGTGCCAGGCGCATCTCGTAGGCCACCAGTTGCACGGCCTGGGCAAGATTGAGCGAGGTGTAGGCGGGATTGGCGGGAATGTGGGTGACTGCCGAGCAGCGGTCGACCACCTCGTTGGGCAGGCCGAAGCGCTCATTGCCGAACACGAAGGCAATGTGGGCGCCGGCGGCTTGCGCGCCTTGCAGGGTGGCTTGCAGGGCGGCAATGCGGGCGCCGGCCTGCGCCACCGCGTCGCGCGGCAGCAAACGAGGCGGCCCGAACTCGCGCTGGCGCGCGGTGAGCGCCACTGCGTAGGCGGTACCGGCCAGCGCGGCCTCGATGTTGTCGACGATCACCGAGCCTGCCAGTACGTCGTCGGCGCCGCTGGCCATGGCGATGGCATCCGGATGCTCGCGCACCGCCGGCTCACGTGGCGAAACCAGCACCAGGCTGCCCGGCACGGTGCCGAAGCCCATGGTCTTCATGGCCCGCGCGACGGCGCCGACATTGCCGGGATGGCTGGTCTCGACCAGCACGAAACGCACTGCGGCAAACGCGGCGGGGGCCATCAGGGCCGCATCGGCTGCAGCCTCCGGAGCGATAGTGGAAACTGCCTGGCAAGGCGCGCCAGATGGCGGATCAAGGTCCTGGCCGGCCTGGGTGGCGGGGGCTGCGGCGGGGGCGCCGTTGGCGTCGGCGCTCGTCTGGTTCTGCGGGTTCATATACAATTCAGGCTTCATCTTCGGTGCGCCGCCCGTTTTATGCGGTAGCGACGCGCCCGTTCTTCTACAATCCGTTGTGTTGTCAGCCGCCCCAAAGGGCAGCGCGCCGGCCTTTTGCGCCAGGCCGCGCACCTTTGGCCGGCCTGGAGAGATTCATGCATCCGATGCTAAATATTGCCGTCAAGGCAGCCCGCAAGGCAGGTTCCGTCATCAACCGCGCGTCGATGGACATCGACCGGGTTCAGGTATCGCGCAAGCAGCACAACGATTTCGTCACCGAAGTCGACCGCGCCGCCGAGGCCGCGATCGTCGAGATCATCCGCACGGCCTATCCGGATCACGCCATTCTAGCGGAAGAGTCCGGCCAGTCCTGGGCCGAGGGCGAAGAACCCACCAGCGAATACGTCTGGGTCATCGACCCGCTCGACGGCACCACCAACTTCATCCACGGCTTTCCCCAGTACGCGGTCTCGATCGCCCAGCTGCACAAGGGCGTGCCGGCACAAGCCGTCGTCTACGACCCGTCGCGTGACGAACTCTTCACAGCCAGCAAGGGCGCCGGCGCGTTCCTGAACAACCGCCGCATCCGCGTGTCGCGCCGCGACAAGCTGGCCGACTGCCTGATCGGCACCGGCTTCCCCTACCGCGACATGGAAGGCCTGGACCAGTACATGGAACTGTTCGCGCTGATGACGCAAAGCTGCGCCGGCCTGCGCCGCCCGGGTGCCGCGGCGCTCGATCTGGCCTACGTGGCCTGCGGCCGCACCGATGGTTTCTTCGAGCAAGGCCTGCACCCGTGGGACATGGCCGCCGGCATGCTGCTGGTGACCGAGGCCGGTGGCCTGGTGGGCAACTACGCCGGCGAAGCGCGCCAGCTCGAACAAGGCGAAGTGCTGGCCGGCAACCCCAAGGCGTTCGCGCAGATGGTGCGCCTGCTGTCGCCGTTCTCGGTGGACAACGCCAAGCCGGCCCGCTAAGGACCCCGGCAACGACGCAGCGCGGCCGCCTGGCCGCGCTCAGCGTGACGGACGCGGCGGCGCCCCGGCAGGATGCCATATGCCGAGCGCCACGCCGCCCACGATCATCGCCATCGCGCCCGGCAGCGGCCGCACAGGCGGTTCACCCGGCACCAGGGCCAGCAGCGCGATGGCGTCACGACGTGAAAGCGCTGCTGGGATGGCCATGGCGCGCTGCCGCCTCAAGCATCCACCGCGACCGCCCTGCCCGGCATCGTCTCGCCGGCCGCCCCTGCAATCGCCTCGGTACAAACACCCTGCCCCCAGCTTCGCACATAGTCCGGCACGCTGGGCTGCATGCCATCCGGCACCGGCCGCTGCCCCTGGAGGCGCAGCGGCAGCACGCCCGCCCATACCGGCAGCGCCATATCGGCCTCGTCATCCTTGGGCCCGCCGCTGCGGATCTTGGTGGCGGCTTCCTCCAGCCCGATGCGCAACACCGTGGTCGCCGCCAGCTCATTGGCATCTCCTGGCCTTGCTTCGCCCGAACGCCCCACCGCAATGCGCTCCAGGAAGGCATCCATCGCCGCCGCCTTCGCTGCGCCAGCCACCACTTCAAAACTGCCGTAGATCACCGCCGAGCGGTAGTTCATCGAATGATGAAATGCGGAGCGCGCCATCACCAGGCCGTCGAGGTGCGTCACGGTTACGCAGACCTGGCTGCCTGCCGCGGCCAGCTTCAGCATGCGGCTGCCATTGGAGCCATGGATGTAGAGGTGCTCGCCCTCACGCCAGCACGCGGTGGGAATGCAGTGGGTGCCGTGATCGTCGGTGAAGGCCAGGTGGCACAGGTAGGCATCGTCGAGGATCGCATGCAGTGTCGCGCGATCATAGTGGCCGCGATCGGCGACGCGCCGCACGCGGGTACGTTCGCTCGGCGGCATGGGTTTCTGGCTCATGGTGGCTCCTTGTCCTGGGGTTGTGGGTGCCGGCGGCAATCTCGTTGCGTTACGGCGATGCCGCCAAGATAGGGATTTCGTGGCACCATGACTAGACCCATCCAATGCACGGTTTTTAGAACCACGGAAACCACAGAAACCACGGAAGCGACGACATGGACTACGGCCTGCTGGTCTCGACCTTCACGCGCCAGCTCGATGGCCGCAAGCTCACCCAGCAGCGGCTCTTGTACGAGTGCTTGCGCGGCGCCATCCTCGACGGGCGAATCGCCCAGGGCAGCCAGCTGATCGCCACGCGCACGCTGGCAGCGGAGCTCGGCATGGCACGCAACTCGGTGATCTACGCCTACGAGAGCCTGGCGGCGGAAGGCTTCGTGGTGCCGACGCGGCACGGCACCACGGTGGCGCGCGTGGGCCTGGCGCAGGCCGGCCACAGCACGGAGGCGGTCAAGCGCGTCGCCGAGTTGTCGCGCCGCGTGCGCGGGCTGCAGCGCGATGCCGACGGTATGCACGACCTGTTGCCGTTCGTGCCCGGCGTGCCCGACCTGGATGGCTTTCCGCTGGCCGCGTGGCGGCGCTGCATCGAACGCGCCTGGCGCCAACTCGGCCCGCGCCATCTTGGCTACGGCAAGGTCGAGGGGCAGCCCGCGCTGCGCCACGCCATCGCCGAGTACCTGAAGGTCTCGCGCGGGGTGCGCTGCGACATGGACCAAGTCTTCATCACCGACGGCACGCAGACCAGTCTGGACCTGTGCGCGCGCATCCTGGCCGATGCCGGCGACACGGCCTGGATCGAGAATCCCGGCTACGGCGGCGCGCGGGCCGCCTTCCAGTCGGCCGGCCTCGTGCTCGAGCCCGTGGCGGTGGACGCAGACGGCCTGGCGCCCCGCCCGGAGCAGTGGCGCGACGCCCCGCCCCGGCTGATCTACATCACGCCATCCCATCAATATCCACTAGGCTCCATTCTCAGCCTGGAACGGCGCCTCAAGCTCATCGAAGATGCCCGCGCCGCCGGTGCCTGGGTTGTCGAGGACGACTACGACAGCGAGTTCCGCCGCGGCGGCGTGCCGCTCTCGGCCGTGCAGGGGCTGAGTGAGGACGCGCCGGTGATCTACCTGGGCACGTTCAGCAAGACCATGTTCCCGGCGCTGCGCCTGGGCTTCATGGTGGTGCCGCGCTACCTGGCCGCGACCATTGCCGGCACGCTTGGCGAAATCTCCCGGCGCGGCCACGTGGCCGAGCAGATCGCGCTGGCGGAATTTATCGACAGCGGCCAGTTCGCCCGCCACCTGCGCCGCATGCGCCAGCGCTACGGGCAGCGCCGCGACGCCCTGGAGGCGGCGCTGGCGCGCCACCTGCGCGGTAGCGTGACGGTATCGGCCAGCGCCGGCGGCATGCACCTGTCCGCGCGCCTGGAACTGCCGCTTGCCGACACCGTGGTCACCCGCGCGGCGCGCGCGCAGGGACTGATCGTGCAGCCGCTGAGCACCTACCGCTTGGCCGGCACGCCGCTGGCGCAGTACAACGGCTTCGTGTTCGGCTACGCCGGCGTGCCGGCCGGCGCCTTCGACGGGCTGATCGCGCGGCTGGCACAGGTAATTGACGCGCTGCCGCGAGAGCCGGTGTCGTAGCACGGTGTTGAGCCCGTTCTTGCGAATCTGCCCACTCGCCGCCTACATTACTTCCATGGGAGTGCCAAGCTCCCGGTGCTGGCGCGCGGGCAGCGGCGCCGCCGGCTGCAATTTCCGGCGCCGCGCTTTCGTGCGCTGCGCCGCAATCGCGTCCAGGGTGGCGAACATGACGGCACTGTCGAAGTGGTGGAGGCACCTGGCCGGCAAACCGCTCGACCCGCTCGCCCCGGAAACCCGCCACGCGATCGCCGTGGTGCCGGTGCTAGCCTGGGTGGGATTAGGCGCCGACGGACTTTCCTCTTCGTGCTATGGACCCGAAGAGGCTTTCCTGGCGCTTGGCACCCATACGCCGCTGGCGCTCTTCCTTGCCCTGGCCACCGCCAGCACGGTATTCATCATCGCGGTCGGCTACAACCAGGTCATCGAGCTGTTCCCCACCGGCGGCGGCGGCTACCGCGTGGCCACGGCCTTGCTGGGACCGCGTCCCGGACTGGTGTCGGGCGCGGCGTTGCTGGTCGATTACGTGCTGACCGTCGCGACGTCGCTGGCCAGTGGCGTCGACGCGTTCTTCAGCCTGCTGCCGGTAGAGGCCCAAGCCTTCAAGCTGGCCACCGAACTGGTAATCGTGATCATGATGACCGGGCTCAATTTCCGCGGCATGAAGGAATCGATCCTGGTGCTGATGCCCATCTTCCTGGCCTTCGTGGTACTGCATCTCGGGCTGATCGTCTATGGCGTTGCCGCGCACGGCGACCATCTCGGCGCGGTCGTGCCCAACGCCATCGGCGAGGCCTCCGGCATGTCGCAAGCGATGGGTCCGATCGTGGTGGCGGCGCTGCTGATGCGCGCGTTCTCGCTGGGTGGCGGTACCTACACCGGGCTGGAGGCGGTCTCGAACAACGTGAACATGCTGGCCGAGCCGCGGGTGCCGAACGGCAAGTGGACGATGTTCTACATGGCGACGTCGCTGGCCTTCACGGCGGGCGGCATCATCCTGCTGTACATGCTGTGGAACGCGGCGCCGGTGGAGGGCAAGACGCTGAACGCCGTGGTCTTCGACCGCATCATCGACCATCTTGGCTTCGGCTCGGCATGGTCCCGCCATGCGCTGCTCGCGGCGCTGCTGGCCTCCGAGGCCGGGCTGCTGCTGGTGGGCGCGCAGACCGGCTTCCTGGACGGCCCGGCGGTGCTGTCGAACATGGCGGCGGACTACTGGGTGCCGCGGCATTTCCGCGATCTCTCCGCCCGGCTGGTGCGGCAGAACGGCGTCATCGTCATGGGCCTGGCCAGCTTGCTGATCCTGTTGTGGACGCACGGCCAGGTCGCGGTACTGGTGGTGCTGTACAGCATCAATGTCTTCCTGACCTTCAGCCTCTCCTTGCTTGGCCTGTGCATCTACTGGTGGCGCCATCGCGGCGAGCCGCGCTGGATCGTGCGCTTCGGCCTGTCCCTGCTGGGCTTGTCGGTCACCGCCACGGTCCTGATGATCACGCTGGTGGAGAAATTCACCGCTGGCGGCTGGCTAACCGTGCTGGTAACGGGCCTGGTGGTTGCGCTGTGCGTCTTCATCAAGCGGCATTACACGACAACCCGCGCCGAGCTGGCCCGGGCGGATGCTCTCTTCGCCGGCAGCCCGCCCCTGGTCGATGCGAGCCGCGTGCGGCCCCTCGACCGCAGCCTGCCCACGGCGATCGTCCTGGTGGGCAAGCACCGCGGCGCCAGCATGCATGCGCTGCTCTGGGTCGAGCGATTATTTCCCGGACACTTCAAGAACATGCTCTTCCTGGCCGTGGGAGAGGTCGATGCGCAAAGCTACGAGGGCCAGGAAACGCTGCATCGCCTTCAACAGACGATTGGTGAGTCACTGCGTTATTACGTCGCCAATTGCCAGCGCCACGGCCTGGCGGCCGATTCGCGCGCGGCATTCGGCACGAACCCGGTGCTTGAGTTCATGAAGCTGGTCGATGCGGTGACGGCCGAGTACCCGAACAGCGTCTGCTTTGCCAGCAAGCTGATCTTCCAGCACGTCAATTTCCTGACAGCTTGGCTGCATAACCAGACACCCGGTGAGTTGCAGGAGCGGCTACACCTGCAAGGCAAGCAGATGGTGCTGCTGCCAATGAAAGTAGCGTGATGGCGCGGCCTATTTGACCAGCGTCACTGGCACGCGCGACATGCGTATCAGCTTGTTGGTCAGCCTGCCCGCCAGCAGCGCGCCAACAGCCGTGCGCCCGGCCGTGCCCATCACGATGGCATCGCAGTCGTTCGCCGCTGCGGCCTGCGCGATGGTCTGCGCCACATCGCCCACCTTGATCTGCGCGACATAGCTGGCCCCGGCGTCGTCCAGGATGCTGCGTGCATCGCGCAGCGCAGCCTCGCCGCTGGCCTCCTCCAGCTTGCGCAACGAGTCCAGCGAATGAAAGGCCGAGGCGCGGCCAAATTCCAGCGGCGGCTGGACATTGAGCAGAACCACCTCGGACACACAGCGGTCCCGGAACATGAAGGCGGCATGACGCACCGCATCCAGCGCGTGCACGGAGCCGTTGACGGGTACCAGAACTCTCAGCATGTCGAACCCCTTGCGTTGTCTCGATCCTCGATCGTTTCGCTACCGGCGCGTATCGCGCTGGTCATCTCGATTCCATATAAGTTCGGATCCCGCAAAGATGCTGTAAAGAGACGGATGGCCGCGTATTTTTTTTGTAAACGCCCGGCCGGCTCGGTTCCTGCCACCCTTCCTGCACCCTTCCGCCCCCTTCGGGGGCCGGCTCGCAGTAAAATGCGGGTTTTATCCGCGCCAGGCCTCCGGGCCGCCGGAGTACCCGAAAACAGGCGGCTTCGCCAAAGCCGCCCGAGAGGATTGCATGTCCGTAGAACCCCGACAGTCCGCCAAGACCGAGCCCAAGGCCGGCAGCGCGGAAAAGCACACGCCCATGATGGCGCAGTACCTCGGCCTGAAAGCCGACCATCCGGACACCTTGCTGTTCTACCGGATGGGCGACTTCTACGAGCTCTTCCACGACGATGCCGAGAAGGCCTCGCGCCTGCTCGACATCACCCTGACGTCGCGCGGCAGCTCCAACGGCGTGCCGATCCGCATGGCCGGGATCCCCTTCCATTCGGTGGACCAATACCTCGCGCGGCTGGTCAAGCTGGGGGAATCGGTGGCAATCTGCGAGCAGATCGGCGACCCGGCCACCAGCAAGGGGCCGGTGGAACGCAAGGTGGTGCGCATCGTCACGCCGGGCACGCTGACCGACGCGGCACTGCTGCCGGACAAGGTCGATACCTACCTGATGGCGGTGCACCAGCAAACCACGCGCCGCGGCGTGAGCAAGACCGGGTTGGCCTGGCTCAACCTGGCTAGCGGCGAGCTGCGCCTGATGGAGTGCGAGGTGGCGCAGCTCGGCCGCGAACTGGAGCGGATCCGCCCGGCGGAGCTGCTGTATGCCGATGGCATCGAGCTGCCTGCGCTGGAGTGCGCACGCACCCGGCTGCCGGAGTGGCATTTCGACCAGGAAGCTGGCACCCGCCGCCTGCGCGAGCAGCTCGGCGTGGCCAGCCTCGATCCGTTTGGCTGTGCCGGGCTCGGCGCGGCGCTTGGCGCCGCCGGCGCGCTACTGAACTACGCGGCTTCCACCCAGGGGCAGTCGCTGCGCCATGTGAAGGGCGTGACGGTCGAGCGCGAATCCGAATTCGTTGGGCTGGACACCGCCACGCGGCGCAACCTGGAACTGACCGAGACCCTGCGCGGCGGCGAGTCACCGACCCTGTTCTCGCTGCTGGACACCTGCGCCACCGCCATGGGCAGCCGCCTGTTGCGCCACTGGCTGCACCATCCGCTGCGCGACAGCGCCATCCCGCAGGCGCGCCAGCAGGCCATCGGCGCGCTGATCGGCCAGGGCACCGATGCGCTGCGCGCGGCGCTGCGCCGGCTGTCCGACGTGGAGCGCATTACCGCGCGCCTGGCCCTGATGAATGCGCGCCCGCGCGACCTGTCCTCCCTGCGCGACACGCTGACCGCCCTGCCCGACGTGCAGGCCTGCCTGCGCGCTGACGATGCCGCGCCGTTGCTCAACCAGACGTTGACGGAACTGGCGGTGCCCTGGGAATGCCATGCCCTGCTGGCCAGCGCGGTGGCGCCGGAGCCGGCCACCGTGGTCCGCGATGGCGGCGTGATCGCCCGTGGCTACGATGCCACGCTCGATGAGCTGCGCGATATCTCGGAGAACTGCGGGCAGTTCCTGGTCGACCTGGAAGCCCGCGAGCGCACTCGCACCGGCATCGCCAACCTGCGCGTGGAATACAACCGCGTGCATGGCTTCTACATCGAGGTGACCAACGGCCAGGCCGACAAGGTCCCCGACGACTACCGCCGCCGCCAGACGCTGAAGAACGCCGAGCGCTACATCACGCCCGAGCTCAAGGTCTTCGAGGACAAGGCCCTGTCCGCGCAAGACCGCGCGCTGGTACGCGAGAAGCAGCTGTACGACGCATTGCTCCAGCAATTGCTGCCGCATATCGGCGAGTTGCAGCGGGTGGCCGGCGCGCTGGCCCGCCTGGACGTCCTCGCGGCGCTGGCCGAGCGTGCGCAGACGCTGGACTGGACCCAGCCCGAGCGCGTAGCCGAGAACGTGATCGACCTGACCCAGGGCCGCCATCCGGTCGTGGAGGGCCAGCTCGCCGCGGAATCCGTGCCGTTCATCGCCAATGATTGCCAGTTGACCGAAGCGCGCAAGCTGCTGCTGATCACCGGCCCGAACATGGGCGGTAAATCGACCTTCATGCGCCAGACCGCGCTGATCGTGCTGCTGGCTTGCGTGGGCGCCTATGTACCGGCGCGGCGCGCGGTGATCGGCCCGATCGACCGCATCTTCACCCGCATCGGCGCCGCCGACGACCTCGCGGGTGGGCGCTCCACCTTCATGGTGGAAATGACCGAGGCCGCCAGCATCCTGCACAACGCCACGCCTGCCAGCCTGGTGCTGATGGACGAGATCGGCCGCGGCACGTCGACCTTCGACGGCCTCGCGCTGGCGTGGGCGATCGCGCGCCACCTGCTGGCGCATAACCGCAGCCATACACTGTTTGCCACCCATTATTTCGAGTTGACGCAACTGCCGCAGGAGTTCACGCAGGCGGCCAATGTCCACCTGTCCGCGGTCGAGCATGGCGATGGCATCGTCTTCCTGCATGCCGTACAGGATGGGCCTGCCAGCCAGAGTTACGGCCTGCAGGTGGCGCAGCTGGCGGGCGTGCCGCAGCCGGTGATCCGCGCCGCGCGCAAGCACCTGGCCTGGCTGGAGCAACAGTCGGCGGATGCCACGCCCACGCCGCAGCTGGATCTGTTCGCCGCGCCGCCCTCGCCCCCGGACGATGACGACGACTACCTGGAACAAGGCGAAGGCAAAGACGGGACCTTTGGCAATGGCCAGCCGGTCAATGCGATTTCCGTGCAGCAGGCCGCCTTGCTAGACGCGGTGGCCGAGCTCGACCCGGACAGCCTGACGCCGCGCGATGCACTCGACGCGCTCTATCGGCTGCGCGCGCTCGCCAAGGATGCCGTAGCCACCGCATGACGCCAACCGGGATCGTGCGCCAGCGCTGGCTGCTCCTGGCCGGACTGGCCATGCTTGGCGTGTTGCTGGCGCTGCCGGGCCAGGCGGCGAACCGTGCCCGGGCTCCGGCTCCAGCTCCAGCTCCGGCTGCCGAAACGATACGCGTGGCCCTGATCGCCGACCAGCCGCAGTGGCCGGCCGCCGAAGCGGGCACCGCCCGCCTGCTCGATTTCCTGGCCGCGCGCCGGCTGGAGTTTGTCGTCCATCTGGGCGGCATCAAGGGCGATACCGAATCCTGCGGCGACACCCTGCTTTCCGCTCGCCAGCGGTTGCTCGACCAGTCGCCGCTGCCGCTCGTCTACCTGCCTGGCGAAACCGACTGGGCGGAATGCGCTCGCGCCGCCAACGGGCGCTTCGATGCGGTGGAGCGGCTGAACCGCCTGCGCGAGCTGTTCTATCCGGCCGATACCACGCTGGGCCAGCGGGTACTGCCGCTGATGCGGCAGTCCGAACAGGCTACCTTTCGCAGCTATCGGGAAAACGTGCGCTGGCACGCTGGGCGCGTCATGCTGGTGGGGTTGAACCTGCCGGGCGACAACAATCACTATCGCTCGGAAGGCGGGCGCAATGGCGAGTTCGAGGATCGCCGCGAGGCCAACCGCCAATGGCTGGCGCGCGCGTTTTCGCTGGCGCAGCAGCAGAACCTGCCCGGCATCGTGCTGCTCATGCATGCCGACCCACAGTTCGGCAACGGCTGGGAGCAGCGCGGCAAGCCCTCCCTGCTCGATGGCTTCCTGCGCCGGCGCGCGCGCGATGGCTTCCTGGAGTTCAAGCGCCAGTTGCGCGAGCTGGCCGGGCGCTACCGTGGCCAGGTCCTGCTGGTGCATACCGGCCTGGGCGGCTTCGGCATCGATACGCCACTGAAAGATGCCAGCGGCAAGACGCTGCGCAACGTCTCCCGCGTGGTGTTGCCAGGCGGCGCGCCCGGCCAGTACACCGAACTGGTGATCACGCCGGGGTCGCCGTCGCTGTTTGAGGTCACGCTCAAGGATGGCCCCGAGGCGGAATGAATAGCGTCAGCCCAACCCCGCACCACAAAGAAAAAGCCGGCGATGCCGGCTTTATTCGTGGGACCTTCCGCAAGGGCGCGCGCGCGTGGCGCACTCAGTGCAGCGTGCGGCTGCCGTCGCCTTCGTCGTCCTCATCTTCGTCCACGACTTCGATGCCCGAGGCGCCATGCGCGTGGCCGTGCTGCACTTCGTCGCCCGTGGCTTCGCGGACTTCCGCTACCTGCAGCCAGAAACGCAGCGCCATGCCGGCCAGCGGGTGGTTGCCATCCAGCACCACCTTGTCTTCGGCCACGTCGGTCACGGTGTAGATGATCGAGTCTTCGTCGTCGCCGTCTTCGGGCACGCCTTCGAATTGCATGCCGACTTCCAGCGGCTCGGGGAAACGGTCGCGCGGCTCTACCTTGACCATATCGGCGTCGTAATCGCCGAAGGCTTCCTCGGGCTCGAGCTGCAACTGGGTTTCGAAGCCGGCTTCATGGCCTTCCAGCGCTTCCTCGATCTTGGGGAACGTGCCATCATATCCGCCGTGCAAGTAAACCATCGGCTCATCCGACTCCTCGATCAGATTGCCCTGCGCATCCGACAGCTTGTACACCACGGATACCACCGTGTTCTTAGCGATTTTCAATTCTTGACTCCATGAACGATTCCGCATTATACGCGCAGGCCTTGCCCCCCGGCCCCGTCGATCCTGACGCGCCGCTCACCCTCCTGGGTGGCATGACGCCAGCTGCTTTCATGCGCGATATCTGGCACCGCAAACCCCTGCTGATTCGACAAGCCATACCGGGAATCGTGCCGCCGGTATCGCGCGAGTCGCTTTTCCAACTGGCCGACCGCGACGACGTCGAGTCGCGCCTGGTGTCGCACTTTCGCAACCGCTGGAAGCTCGAACAAGGCCCCTTCGCCGCCGACAACCTGCCCTCCCTGAAAGCCCGTCAATGGTCGCTGCTGGTGCAGGGCGTTAACCTCCACGATAGTGCAGCCGCGGACTTGCTGGGGCAATTCCGTTTCGTCCCGGATGCGCGCCTGGACGACCTGATGGTCAGCTACGCCACCGACGGCGGCGGCGTGGGCCCGCACTTCGATTCCTACGACGTTTTTCTGTTGCAAGTATCGGGCCGGCGCCGCTGGCGCATCTCGTCCCAGACCAAGCTCGACCTGGTCCCGGACCTGCCGCTCAAGATCCTGTCGGACTTCACGGCCGAAGAAGAATGGGTGTTGGAGCCAGGCGACATGCTGTACCTGCCACCTCAGTACGCCCACGACGGCGTGGCCGACGGCGAGTGCATGACGTACTCGATCGGCTTTCGCGCACCGGCCTACCGCGAACTGGCGGGGCACTTCCTGGCCTGGCTGTCGGAAACGGTCGAGGACAACGAGGATTTGAGCGGGCGCTACGCGGATGCCGGCGAGCCGGCAACATCACATCCAGCCCAGCTGCCTGCCCAGATGGTGCGGGCGGTGACCGAGAAACTGAGCGCCCTCCGTTGGTCGGGTAGCATGGTTTCGGAGTTTCTGGGCGCGCATCTCTCCGAGCCCAAGCCAAGCGTGGAGTTTGCGGAAATATCCGAAATCACGCTGAAGAAATACAACAAACTCGCCCTGGCTCATGGCGTCGTGCTTGCGCCGGGATCCATCGCGTTGTATGACCGCACGCATTTCTTTATCAATGGCGAAGCTTACGAGCCGCCCTCGGCGCTGGCGCGCTGGCTGCGCCTGCTGGCGGACCGGCGCTGCCTGAGCGCCGTGGAAGTGGCTGCCTGCGCGGACCTGCCGGATCTGATGGAGACTTTCCATCACTGGGCGCTGGAGGGCTGGCTGCAATTCGGACCTGCTTCGCTGTAATAATCCGTAACAACCAAAAACAGGAAAAGACAGCGCTACACAAGCCGGGAAAACGCGGATATAATCACCGGCTGGCTAGTACTGTGTACCACTGCATTTGTCGGCACCCGGGAGAGCCTCTATTTTGCAGTTCAAGAGCGATAATTACCGGTAATTATTCATCGCCTGTTTTTCTGTTATTAAAGTTAAAGGACGAACAATGAAGAAGTCTCTCCTGATCGCATCGCTGCTCGCCGCCGTTGCTCTCGCCGCTTGCGGCAAGAAAGAAGAAGCCGCTGCTCCGGCACCGGAAGCTTCGGCTCCGGCTGCTGCTGCTCCGGCTGAAGCATCGGCTCCGGCTGCTGCTCCCGCTGCTGACGCATCGGCTCCGGCCGCTGCCGCTGACGCTTCGGCACCGGCTGCTGACGCATCGGCTGCTGCTGCTAAGCAGTAATCGGTCTCGACCGATAAAAAAGCCGACCTTCGGGTCGGCTTTTTTACGTCTGTAGCTTTACGTCTGCAGGCTTCGCCGGCGCATTGCCCGCCGCGTCTCAGGCCCTGACCGGCTGCCAGCCCAGTCCTTCGTGCTGGTCCGCCACCAGGATTTCGTCTGACGACACGCCCAGCGCCGTGGCCAGTGCCTGGGTGGCCAGCTCCCGGGTATTGTTCTGTTGGCTCAGGTGCGCGGCCACTACGCGCTGCAGCCCCGCATGCGCCACTCGCTCCAGGATGCCGGCCGCCACTTCATTGGCAAGGTGGCCAAAATCGCCGCCAATGCGCTGCTTCAGCGAATACGGGTAAGCGGAATTACGCAGCATCTCCCGATCGTGGTTACATTCCAGCACCAGGGCATGCACCCCTGCCAGCCGCGCGGTGACGTAAGGCGTCTCCATGCCTGCGTCCGTCAGCACGCCCAGGCGGGCGTCGCCGTCACTGAGCACGAACTGCAACGGCTCACGCGCATCGTGCGGCACGGTGTATGGGAGGATGTGGAGGTTGCCGATCGCCAACGGATGGTCGGCACCACACACGCGCACGTCGGCCTTGTCCGCCCCGCGCATATGCGAGGTGGCAAGCCAGGTGCCGTGGCTGGTATGTACCGGCAGGTCGTGACGGGAAGCAAAGGCGTAAGCCGAGCCGACATGATCGCCGTGCTCGTGGGTAACCAGCACGGCATCGAGCTGATCCGGCGTGATGCCGAGCCGCTCCAGCCGCCGCGCGGTTTCGCGAATGCCGAAGCCGCAATCGAGCAACACCCGGGTCGTGGTGGTGCCCTCTTGCGACTCGATCAACAGGGAATTGCCCTCGCTGCCGCTACCGAGGAAGGCAAAGCGCATCATGCGCCTGCCTCCCCTGGCAGCCCGGCGAGCCACCTCGCGGCAGGGCGCCGCGGGGTGGTCTGTGTGACCCGCATGCCGGTCAGCGCAGTTGCTCGTCGAGCAGCGAAAGAATGCGTTTGCCGACTTCGGTGCCTTCCGGCTGGCCCGCATCGTTCTGCACCGTCACGGTCGTGCCAGTGCCATCACCCTTCAGTGCCACGCGATACTTCTTCGCCTTCTTGCTGTCCTCGGTGCCGGTCTTGGTGAACAGCTTGGAGAAGAAACCGCGATTGTCCACGGTGTCGCGCGGGTCGACATAGCGCACGTAGTACAGGCCTTGCGCGCGGTCCCGGTCTTCCACCGTGAAATTCACGCGGTCCAGCGCCAGACCGACCGAGCGCCAGGCGCGGTCGAACGGCTCGGACAACTGCAGTGCCTGGCTGCCATTGACCTGGGTCAGGTTGGCATTGGCGCTAGGCGCTGCACCCTTTGCGGCAGTGGCGCCCGCAGCGGCGGCTGCCGGCGAAGCGGGGTTCTTGGCCATGCGGTCGGCCTGCTCCTTCTGCACGCCCAGGCGCTGCGCGAAGCGCGAAAGGAATTCGGCCTCCAGCTCCGGATCGGAGGGGCGCGGCGTCCAGGTCGTGGTCGACTTGTCGATGCCAGTCAGTTGCTCCTGCGCACCACGGTGGCTGATGAAGACTTCCAGGTTGCCGTTCTGCGAGCGCTCCACGCGCGTGCGGAACTTGTCGCGCTCGGACGTCGAGTACAGCCCGTCGAAGACCTTGCCGATCGTGTTGCGGATGAAATCCTGCGGGATCTTGGCGCGGTTCTCGGCCCAGTCGGTTTCCATGATGCCGGTCTCGGGCGAGTCCTGCACCAGCAGGAAACCGCTCTCCTGCCAGAATTCGCGCATCGACTGCCACAGCTTGTCCGCCGGCATGCCGTTGCTGATCACCAGCCAGCGCTGGTTGCCGTCGCGCTCCATGCGGATGCCTTGCGTGGAGGGCAGCACGTTCTCGGCGCCCACCTGCTGCTGCACGACCTTGTTCGACTGGTTGTAGGTCGACAAGGTGGACGTGCCGTTCTGATCCGGCACGGAGTAGCGGCGGTCGCCTTCGATCTTGGTCAGGTCCGGCGGCACGTCCAGCGTGGAGGTGCGCTTGGCAGCGGACTTGTAGTCGATCTTGTCGGGCGCCATCGCGTCGTTGATGCTGCTGCAACCGGACAACGCGCTTGCCACAAGCACGGGCAAGACCAGGGCGGCACGGCCAACTTGCGTTGCACCGTGGCGGTTAAGCTTGAGTTTCATTGACACGCAATCCTAGTTGAGGGATGACGGCAAAACACAGTGCGATCAGCCGAGCAGGCCGGCCGCCGACAGCGCCTTGCGCACCACATCGTGGTATTCCGGTGACAGCGGAGTAAGCGGGAGGCGGATGCCACCCTGCATTCTGCCCATTTGCTGGAGCGCCCACTTGACGGGAATCGGGTTGGCCTCGACGAACATCGCCTTGTTCAGCGCAACCAGTTCCATATGGATGCGACGCGCGGTAATCGCGTCGCCCTTCAGGGCAGCCACGCACAATTCGTGCATCTTGCGCGGCGCCACGTTGGCCGTGACGGAGATATTGCCATGGCCGCCCAGCAGCATCAGGGCAATCGCCGTGGGATCATCGCCGCTGTAGATGGAGAAGCCCTGCGGCGCATCCTTGATCAGTTGCGCGGCACGGTCGATATTGCCGGTCGCTTCCTTGACGCCTATGATGCCCGGCACCTGCGCCAGGCGCAGGATGGTGTCGTGCTGCATGTCGGCCACGGTACGGCCCGGCACGTTGTACAGCACGACAGGCAGGTCCACCGCTTCCGCGATCGTGCGGAAA
Organism: Cupriavidus sp. GW823-FHT07A04; assembly: GCF_058794615.1. Lineage (NCBI taxonomy): Bacteria > Pseudomonadati > Pseudomonadota > Betaproteobacteria > Burkholderiales > Burkholderiaceae > Cupriavidus > Cupriavidus sp. GW823-FHT07A04. Next base: position 451,627 of record NZ_JBXAHA010000001.1, on the reverse strand, counting down.
TGGCGATACATGCCCTCCTGGGTGGGCTTGTTGTAGTAGGGCACCACCTGCAGCGACGCATCGGCGCCGACCTGCTTGGCAAACGCGGTCAGCTCGATCGCTTCCTTGGTCGAGTTGCCGCCGGTGCCGGCGATGATCGGGATGCGCTTGTCGGCCTGCTCCACGGCGACGCGGATCAGCTCGCAATGCTCATCCACGTTCACCGTGGGCGACTCGCCGGTGGTGCCGACGATCACGATGCCATCGGTGCCCTCGGCCACGTGCCAGTCGACCAGGGCGCGCAGCGCGGGGAAATCCAGGCTGCCATCTTCCTGCATCGGCGTCACGATTGCGACGATGCTGCCGTTAATCTGTGTCATAACGTTTGAGAATTCGAGAAACGAATACCGCGATTGTACCGGATACCCAAGGCCTTCCGACCGCACCTTCGACCGGGGAAAACCCAAGGCAGTTCACCGCGTGAAGCCCAGGTCTCGCCGACCGGGCCCGCAAATAACCGGGGCCGCACTTCAGCCCGGCAAAGGATACCGCGGCGGCGCTCCGCCGCCCGTTTTGCCTATATCTTCGCGAATCGCGCAAATACGCTGCACAAAGGCAGCTTTAGGCACTTCCAGCACACCATCTTCGTAGGCAATCACCCGCAAGATGCCGTGCACGGCATCCAGCAACTCGCCCGGCTGCAACAGGAAATCCGGGTTCGAAGGCTTGCCCACGGTCTCGTTGCCAGCCGCGAAGGTTTCGTAAAGAAACACGCCACCCGGCGCCAGCGCAGCGAACAAATGCGCCCAAAGCGGCCTGTGCAGGTAGTTGGTGACCACGATCGCGTCGAAGCCCGGCTCATCCGCCAGCGGCCACGTGCCCTGCTCCAGGTCGGCCGCGCGCGTGGCGACGCCTTCGGGCAAAGCCGCCAGCGCGGCCAATGCCGCCGCATCGCGATCGACGCCCAGCACCGCATGGCCGCGGCGCGCGAACCAGGTGGCGTGCCGGCCATTGCCGCAGGCCAGGTCGAGCACGCGGCCGCCCGGGCGCACCAGATGCGCCCAGCGCGCCACCCAGGGTGACGGTGCGCCCAGCGGCGCGTGGGGGATGCCCGCCGCCGTGCTCACCGGTACCCCAGGCCCATGGCGGTGCGCACGTCGCGCATCGTCTCGCGCGCCACCTGACTGGCCCGGTCGCAGCCGTGGTCGACAATGGCGCGCAGCAGCGCCGGATCGTCCATGTATTTTTGCGCCCGCTCCAGCATGGGCTGCTGCTCGCGCAGGATGCCCTCGATCACCGGCTGTTTGCATTCGATGCAGCCGATGCCAGCGCTGCGGCAGCCCTTCTCGACCCACTCGCGGGTGGGCGCGTCCGTATAGACCTGGTGCAGTTGCCACACGGGGCAACGCGCCGGGTCGCCGGCATCGGTGCGGCGCACGCGCGCCGGATCGGTCGGCATGGTACGCACCTTTTTTTCCACCGACGCCTTGTCCTCGCGCATGCGGATGGTGTTGCCATAGGACTTCGACATCTTCTGGCCGTCCAGCCCGGGCATGCGCGATGCCGCGGTCAGCAGCGCCTGCGGCTCGACCAGGATAGTCTTGCGCGAACCGCCCAGGTAGCCCAGCAGCAATTCACGGTCTTCGGCGGCCAGGCTCTGCGACTGCGCCACCAGCGCGCCGCCCTCCTCGAGCGCCTCTGCCTTGCCCTGCTCCTGATAGGCGCGGCGCAGTTCCAGATAAGCCTTGGTGCGCTTGCCGCCCAGCTTTTTGGCGGCTTCCTGCGCCTGCGCCTCGAAGTCCGGCTGGCGCCCGTACAGGTAGTTGAAGCGGCGCGCGATCTCGCGCGTGATCTCCACATGCGGCACCTGGTCCTCGCCCACCGGCACACGGCCAGCGCGGTAGATCAGGATGTCGGCGGCCTGCAGCAGCGGATAGCCGAGAAAGCCGTAGGTGGAGAGATCCTTGTCCTTGAGCTTCTCGATCTGGTCCTTGTAGGTCGGCACCCGCTCCAGCCAGCCCAGCGGCGTGCCCATCGACAGCAGCAGGAACAGCTCGGCATGCTCGGGCACGCGGCTCTGGATGAACAGCGTGGCGCGCTCGGGATCGACGCCGGCGGCGAGCCAGTCGATCAGCATCTCCCAAACGGATTCGCCGATCACCTCCGGCGATTCATAGTGCGTGGTGAGCGCGTGCCAGTCTGCCACGAAGAAGAAACAGGGATATTCGGCCTGGAGCTGGACCCAGTTCTTGAGTACGCCGTGATAGTGGCCCAGGTGCAGCGCGCCGGTAGGCCGCATGCCGGAAAGAACGCGATCGGGAAACATGTCTATCTGTATTTGTGGGAATCGGTGCAGGTACGGGTACGCGTATTCGAGGTCTGCGCCGGCATGGGCGCCGGCGCCGCGGCGCGGCTTACTGCACCAGCGCCAGGATGGGTTGCAGCATCAGCAACACCAGGCTCCTGAGCGCCCCCATCACCGGCTGCATCCACACTTTGGTGATCACGCCAGCCGCCACCAGCGCCAGCACCACGAAGATGCCATAGGGCTCGATGCGCGACACCGCATGCGCGATCCGCTGCGGCAACAACGCGGTCAGGACGCGGCCGCCGTCGAGCGGCGGCACGGGGAACAGGTTGAACGCAGCCATCACCAGGTTGACCAGCACGCCGGCCTGCGCCATCTGGGTGAAGAACGGCTCCTGCACCCTGCCCACCACCAGGCCAACCGCCACCAGCGCCCACAGGAAGGCCTGCAGCACATTGCTGCCCGGGCCCGCCAGCGCCACCCACATGCCATGCCAGCGCGGATTGCGCAGGTGGTCGAAGGCGACCGGCACCGGCTTGGCGTAGCCGAAGACAAACTGCCCGCTGGTCATGAAATAGAGCAGCAGCGGCACCGCGATGGTGCCGATGGGATCGATATGGCGCGCCGGGTTAAGGCTGACGCGGCCCATCGAGTAGGCGGTGTTGTCGCCAAACAGCTTGGCCACGTAGCCGTGCGCGGCTTCATGCAGCGTGATGGCGAACAGGACCGGCAGGGCGTAGACCGCTAGGGTCTGAATCAGAGAAGAATCCATGGGTCACTATTGTACCGGGGCTGCGGCAAAGCGACTGTTCGGTGGCAATCACAGTCCAAAACGCTCGATATCGCCGCGTCCTTGCCGCACCAGCTCGGGCTCGCCGGCGGTCAGGTCGATCACCGTGGTCGGCTGCGCGGGCGCGGCGCCGCCGCAGATCACCAGTTCCAGCAGTTTTTCCAGCCGGGCGCGGATCACCTCCGGCTCGTTGAGCGGGGCTTCGTCGCCCGGCAACTGCAAAGTAGCCGAAATCAGCGGCTCGCCCACTTCGGCCAGCAGCGCCAGCGGAATGGGATGGTCGGGCACCCGCACGCCAATGGTCTTGCGGGCGGGATGCGAAAGCCGGCGCGGCACTTCCTTGGTGGCCTCGAGGATAAAGACGTAGGGCCCGGGCGTGGCGCCCTTGAGCCAGCGGTACTGCCGGTTGTCCACCCGCGCGAAGTTGCCAAGCTCCGACAAATCGCTGCACATCAGGGTCAGATGGTGCTTGTCGTCGATCCCGCGCAAGCGGCGCAGCCGCTCTACCGCGGCCTTGTCGTCGAGCCGGCAGGCCAGCGCATAGCTGGAGTCGGTGGGCAAGGCAATCAGCCCGCCCTGCCCGATGATCTGCGCGGCCTGCTTGATCAGGCGGGATTGCGGGTTGAGCGGATGGATCTCGAAGTATTGGGACATGTGCGGGCCTGGGGCGACCGGCCGCGGGATGGGCGCAAACGCCGCGCGCATTCCAGGCCAGTTCTGCGATGGGGAGAAGCGAAGGGAGCGCATGGCGGGTTCGGGAGGGCTGGGCGCGGGGCGGCCGTTGGCCGGCGCGGCTTACCAGTCATGCCAGACCGGGGTGACCGACGACGGCAGCGGCGGCAGCGAGCCCAGCTCGATCCGTCCCTCGCCCGGCCCGTGGAAGTCCGAGCCGCGCGAGCCCAGCAGGCCATAGTGATGCGCGACATTGGCATATTGGCGGTACTGCTCCGGCGTATGGCTGCCGGTGACCACCTCGACCGCGGCCCCGCCGAGCTGCTTGAACTCGTCGAACAGCGCATCGTGCTGGAGTTGCGTGTAGTTGTAGCGGCCCGGGTGCGCCATCACAGGAATGCCGCCGGCCGCCTGGATCCAGCCCACCGCATCGGCCAGTTTGGCCCAGCGGTGCCCGACATAGCCCGGGCAGCCCTCGCCGAGGTAGTCGTCAAACACTTCGCTGATGGTCTTGCACCGCCCTTCTTCCACCAGCCAGCGCGCGAAATGGGTGCGCGAGATCAGGTCGGGATTGCCGACGTGGCGCAGCGCGCCCTCATAGGCGCCCTCGATGCCGATCGCGGCCAGCGCTTCGCCGATGTCCTGCGCCCTGGCGGCCCGCCCGGAGCGCGTGGCTGCCAGGCCATTGACCAGCACCTGGCTGCCGGGGTCGATCTGCAAGCCAACGATATGCACGGTCTGCCCGGCCCACGTCACCGAGATCTCCACCCCGGGCACGTAGCGCATGCCAAGCGCCTCGGCCGCGGCCCGCGCCCTGGCCTGGCCCTTGACCTCGTCATGGTCCGTCAGCGCCCAGAACGCCACGCCGCCGGCATGCGCGCGCGCGGCCACGTCCTCGGGGGACAACATGCCGTCGGACACCGTGGAATGGCAATGCAGATCTGCGTTGATTGCGTGTGAATTTTGCATGCGTCTATTCTACTCTCGCGATAATTCCGCGCTAATCCAACTTCAATCCAACTTCAATCCGACTTTAATACCGCGCCAATGCGCGCCGCGTGGGCTGGCCCACACATCCGCGCCGATAGCCCTGCCGCCAACGCTGGCGTAGGCGGCAGGGCCGGCCCCGCGCGGTATAGTTGGGGCCTGACGACCCTCCTGCCGGGCGCCGCCACGCGCGCCGCCCGCCAAGCCATGCCGACCCAAACCCCTGCTTGCGCCACGCCTGATTCCCGCACCCCAACCGTCCCGGCCGACGTGATCCGCACCGATGTGCTGATCGTCGGCGCCGGCCCGGTCGGCCTGTTTGCCGCCTTCCAGGCGGGTGTGCTGGGGCTGAAGTGCGAGCTCATCGACGTGCTGGACCGCGCCGGCGGACAGTGCACCGAGCTCTACCCGGAAAAGCCAATCTACGACATCCCCGCGGTGCCGGGGTGCCTGGCACAGGACCTGGTCGACCGCCTGCTCGAGCAATGCGCGCCGTTCGCTTTTCCCATGCATTTCAACGAGCGCGCCAACGGCCTGGCCGAGGTCCCGCCCGAAGCTCACGGCACGGCCGGCCATGAGCACCCGCACCGCCTGCTGGTCACAACCGACACCGGCAAGCGCTTCGACGTGGCCGCAGTGCTGATCTGCGCCGGCGCTGGCGCTTTCGCCCCGCAACGCGTGGCGCTGCCCGAGGCCGCCGCGCTGGAAGACCGCCACCTGCACTACGCTGTGCGCGACACCGCGCGCTTCGCCGGCAAGCGCGTGGTGGTGGCCGGCGGCGGAGATTCCGCCCTGGACTGGGCGCTGGCGCTGCGCAAGACCGCGGCGCGCGTTACGTTGCTGCACCGCCGGGAAGGCTTTCGCGCGGCCGACGGTACGGTGGCCGAAATGCGCGCGGCCGTGGCCGCCGGCGAGATGGACTTCGTGGTGGGCATGCTGGGCGCGCTCAAGACCGAGGGTGGCTCCCTGGCCGGGGTCGACATTCGTACCCGGGAAGACACGATCAGCCTGCCTGCCGACGAACTCGTCGCGCTGTACGGCCTCGTCTCCGAGCCCGGCCCGATCGCCCAGTGGGACCTCGACATGCGCGCCGGGCGCATCATGGTGGATACCACCACCTACGAAACGTCCCGCCGCGGCATTTTCGCCGCGGGCGACATTGCCTTCTACCCCAACAAGCAAAAGCTCATCCTCTCGGGCTTCCACGAGGCAGCCCTGGCCCTGCGGCGCGCCTATCACTATGCCTTCCCGGAAAAGGCACTGGTTCATGTGCACACCAGCAACAACGCCACGCTCAAGGAAAAGCTGACGCACGCCTGAGCGCGACAGCCTGCACGGCCCACAGCCTCAGACGCAGAAAGACTCGACCAGCCCGGCCACCACCCGCGGCTGGTCGTGATGCAGCATATGGCCGGCGTCATCGACAATGGCCTCGCGGAAATCGCGAAACGCCTTGAAGCGCTGCTTGAACTCCGCCAGCGGCTGGTCCTTTGCAATGTGGCTGAGCGTTTGCGAATTGCGTGCTTCCACGTGCAGCACCGGCGCGGTGGCCTGCGCCCAGATCGCCATCACCTCGTCGAGCCGGTACAGCACCGGATTGACCATCTTGTGCGCGGCATCGCCCAGGATCTCCCAGCGGCCTTGCGCATTGCGCGCTGACCAGTGCTCGGCCAGGAAGGCGGCGCGGTCATCGGGCAGGCGCGGATTGGTCTTCTGCAGCCGTGCCGCCACCGCCCCCACGCTGTCATAGGAGCGCAACGGCTGGCGCTCGCGCAACTCGTCGAGCCAGCGCGCATAGCGCCCGGGTGCTTGCTCGGCGCGCGTGCCGGTCATGCCAAACCCCTCCAGGTCAACCACGCGGCGCACCCGCTCGGGGCGGATGCCGGCGTAGAAGCAAGCCACGTTGGCGCCCATGCTGTGCCCCACCAGGTTCACCGGCGCGTCCGGCTGGTAGTGGTCGAGCACGGCCTCGAGATCGGCAACATAGTCGGGAAACCAGTAGGACTCGGTGCCGGGATAGCGCGTAGGCCAGTCGGTCTGGCCAAAGCCGCGCCAGTCCGGGGCGATCACGTGCCAATCGCGTTCCAGCGCGTCCACCATGAACTGGAACGAGGCGGCCACGTCCATCCAGCCATGCAGCAGGAACAAGGTGGGCGCACCGGGCTCGCCCCAGTGGCGCACGTGCATATTGAGGCCGCGCAACGTGATAAATTCCGAGCGCGAGGTTTCTCTGATTGCCATGGTGTCTCCCCGGGTGCCTTTTCCCTGATCGTGGCGGACGCTTTCACCCGTGGCAACGGGGAAGCCCAAAAATAGAACGATCGTTCGTTTGCGGATTATAGCGGCAAGCCGGCCCGGCCCGCATCCCGAACGCAACCCAGGAGACCCAGCATGGCCGCACCTGCCCTGCCAGCAAGCCGGCGCGACGACTATCCCGCGCTACACTCGCAATTCCACTGGCATGTGCCGGAGTTTTTCAACCTGGCCGACGCATGCTGCGGCCGCTGGGCGCGCGACCCGGCCACGATGGATCGCATCGCGGTCCACACCGAGCACGAGGACGGGCGCCGCGCCAGCTACAGCTACGCCTTCATCCAGGCCGAGGCCGATCGCCTCTCCCGGGCGCTGCGCACGCTGGGTGTGGCGCGGGGCGACCGCGTGGGCATCGTCATGCCGCAGCGCATCGAGACGGTGATTGCGCATATGGCGATCTACCAGCTCGGCGCCATCGCCATGCCGTTGTCGATGCTGTTCGGCCCGCAAGCCCTGGCGTACCGTCTCCAGCACAGCGAGGCGTGCGTGGCGATTGCAGACGAATCCTCCATCGACAACGTGCTGGCCGCGCGCGCCGAGTGCCCGGCGCTGGCCACGGTGATCGGCGCCGGTGCCGCCGTGGGCCGCGCGGAGCACGACTGGGATGCGCTGCTGGCGGCCGAGCTGCCGGCGTTCACCGCAGTCGTGACCAAAGCCGACGAGGCGGCGGTGCTGATCTATACGAGCGGCACCACCGGCCCGCCCAAGGGCCCCCTGATCCCGCACCGCGCGCTGATAGGCAACCTCCCCGGCTTCGTCTGTTCGCAAAACTGGTTTCCTCAGGCTGACGACGTGTTCTGGAGCCCCGCGGACTGGGCCTGGACCGGCGGGCTGTGGGACGCACTGATGCCCACGCTGTATTTCGGCAAGACCATCGTGGGCTATCAGGGCAGGTTCTCCGCCCAGACCGCCTTCGCGCTGATGGCGCGCTATCGCGTCACCAATACCTTCCTGTTTCCCACCGCGCTCAAGCAGATGATGAAAACCTGCCCCGCGCCGAGCAAGCACTACCAGTTGCACCTGCGCGCGCTGATGAGCGCGGGCGAAGCCGTGGGGGAAACCGTCTTCGCCTGGTGCCGCGACGCGCTCGGCGTGGTCGTCAACGAAATGTTCGGCCAGACCGAGATCAACTACATCGTGGGCAACTGCACCGCGCAGAACAACGATGGCCAGCCAGGCTGGCCGGCGCGCCCGGGCTCGATGGGCAGGCCCTACCCCGGCCATCGCATCGCCGTGGTCGACGACGAAGGCAGGCCCTGCGCGGCGGGCGAGGACGGCGAGGTGGCCGTGTGCAGCACCGACGCCCACGGCCATCCCGACCCCGTGTTCTTCCTCGGCTACTGGCGCAACGAGGACGCCACCGCCGGCAAGTACCTGGAGCGCGATGGCCTGCGCTGGTGCCGCACGGGCGACCTGGCGCGCATCGACGAAGACGGCTACCTGTGGTACCAGGGGCGCGCCGACGATGTCTTCAAATCCTCCGGCTACCGCATTGGCCCGACCGAGATCGAGAACTGCCTGCTCAAGCATCCCGCCGTGTCGAACTGCGCGGTGGTGCCCTCGCCGGACCCGGAGCGCGGCGCGGTGGTCAAGGCATTCATCGTGCTGGTGCCATCGATTGTGCGTTCGGCGCAGGCCGACGCCGCGCTGGTCGCCGAGCTGCAGCAGCATGTGCGCGGCCAGCTAGCGCCGTATGAATATCCCAAGATCATCGAATTCATCGCGCAGTTGCCGATGACCACCACTGGCAAGATCCAGCGGCGCGCGCTGCGCGAGATCGAAGCCCGGCGCGCCGCGCCAGCCCGCCCGTAGCACTGGCAGGCGGGTGCGGCCGCAAGGCTCGCACCCGCCCCTGTCCCTGGCGCTCAAACCCGCCCTCCAAGCCCCGCCTCCCAGCGTCCGGCCGGCACAACCTGCCGCGCCACGGACAACCGATCGCGCGCATCGATATGCGTCGCCCTCCCGACAGTCAAGTTTTCGCCGAATCTGACGTTAGCAAGGACATGCGGAGCGCATCGCTATGGCGCATCCCATTCGGCAGATCAGACCACACGTTCCAGTCGCAGGAGGGGGCATCCATGCCAGCTCATTTTTTCCGAAAAATTTATAAGATTATTCGTATAAATGCCAATCGGAACCATTCCATTTTCGCCCTTTTAACAAGGGTAATTCCTATACCCCTCAGTAGCATCAGCACGGTGGATAGCAGCACATTCCGCAACCTGACCTAACAGAGTAGTGCAAAAAAAAGGGTTGGGAAAACTCGGATTATCTTGATTGTTTTTCCCAATCTTGGGAAATAAAGTTCCCAAAGAGCACGCAGAAATTTCCCAATGTGCTTCAAGTTAATGACGAACAGGAGATCACGATGAGCACGTTTGCAAGCACCGGCCGCGCCGCCTCCCACCGCTTCGCGCTCCGGCTGCCGTTGGCCCTGGCGAGTGCTTTGCTTTCGGTATCCGCGTGGGCCGCGGATGGCGTGATCTACTTCCGGGGGGCCATCGTCGCGCCGCCCTGCAATACGCAAATCAGCACGAGCGGGACCGCCTCGGTCAATTGCCCGGCAAACGGCACCCATGCCGCGGAGTCCGCCTCCCTGCCGCTGCTGCCTGGCCGGGTCGTCCAACTGGCGGCAGCGCGCGCCTCGGTCGTGCCCGTGCAATTCACAGCAGGCCCCGGTAGCGCCGGCAAGCAGGGCTATGTCGTGGTGACGGAATACAACTGAGCGGCCTGTCCCTCGAGCCACGCCAGCTCATCCTCGTCGAAACCCGCCGCGCGGCGCGCTGCCAGGTTGAAGGGCGGCCGCAGGCGCGGTGCCTGGTAGCGCGCGGCCAGTTCGGCGTAGGTGGCGACGGGGTCCAGGCCACGGCAGGCACACAGCCAGCGGTACCAGCGGTTGCCGATGGCTACGTGACCCACCTCGTCGCGCAGGATGATGTCGATGATGGCGGCGGCCTCATGATCGCCGGCGGCTGCGAGCTTGGCGCGCACCGGCGGCGAGGCATCCAGCCCGCGCGCCTCCAGCGTGCGCGGCACCAGCGCCATGCGCGCCAGCACATCGCCGGCGGTCTTGTCCGCCATCTCCCACAGGCTGTTGTGCGCCGGAAAATCGCCGTAGCGCGCGTCCAGCGTGGCCAGGTGCTGCGCGAGCAGGCTGAAATGCAGCGCCTCCTCGTCGGCCACGCGCAGCCAGTCCAGGTAGAAGGCCACCGGCATCGCGTCGAATCGCCAGATGGCATCCAGCGCCAGGTTGATCGCGTTGAACTCGATATGCGCGAGCGCGTGGATCAGCGCCGCGCGGCCGGCGGGCGTATGGATGGACCGCCTGCGCTCCACCCGCTGCGGCGCCACCAGTTCGGGCAGCGGCGGCCGGCCGGGCAGCGGCAACTCGGCCGCGATCGCCTCGCCGATGCCCAGGGCCTCCGGCGCCATGGCCTCGGCCGCCAGCCGCATCCGGCGCGTGGCCGCGGCCTTCTCGTGCGCGTCGCTCAGGCAGAGGATGGCAAGCGCCTGGCGGCGCAAGGACGGCGCCGCCACGCCGGATAAAGCGCCAGGCGCGGCACCGCGATCGGGGTCAGGGGCGCCAGGAGACGCGGCATCGGGTAGGTTTGCTGGCATAAGCGTAAAATCCGGTTTGCCGCCATTGTAGGGCCCGGCAGGTGGCACCCTATGCCAGCAGGCCCGCCCACGACCCTTTAAAGCCCGGCGGCAAACCCCATATACCCATACGAACTTGTGCAGGAGACCCCATGGCGCTTTACCAGCTCGGCGACGTTGCCCCCACCATCGATCCGGATGCCTACGTGGCGCCGGAGGCCACCATCATCGGTAACGTGATGCTCAAGGCACGTGCCAGTGTATGGCCAGGCGTGGTGATCCGAGGCGACAACGAGCCGATCGTGGTTGGCGAGTCCAGCAATGTGCAGGAAGGCACCGTGCTCCACACCGACCCCGGCTGCCCGCTGACCATCGGCGACAAGGTCTCGATCGGCCACCAGGCCATGCTGCACGGCTGCACCGTGGGCGAAGGCTCGCTGATCGGCATCCAGGCGGTGATCCTGAACCGTGCGGTGATCGGCAAGGAGTGCCTTGTCGGCGCCGGCGCCGTGGTCACCGAAGGCAAGGTGTTCCCGGACCGCTCGCTGATCCTCGGCGCGCCGGCCAAGGTGGTGCGCGAGCTCACCGAGCAGGACGTAGCCAACCTGTATCGCAATGCCGAGACCTACGCCACCCGCCAGGCCATGTACAAGACACAACTCAAACGCATCGACTAAGCGACCAAGGCGCCGCGCCAGCGGCTCCGATTTACCGACGGATCATCGTGACTGACACCACCACCCCTGACACCCTGCAGAAATTCCTGTTCGACGCGGCCCCCGTGCGCGGCGAGCTGGTACGCATGCAGGCCACCTGGCAAGAAGTGCTGCGCCGCAACCATTACCCCACGCCGGTGCGCCGGCTGCTGGGCGAAATGATGTCGGCCGCCGCCCTGCTTTCGGCCAACCTGAAGTTCAACGGCGCGCTGGTGATGCAAGTGCACGGCGATGGCCCGGTGCGCATGCTGGTGGTGGAATGCTTGTCCGACCTGTCGATGCGCGCAACGGCCAAGCTGGCCGAAGGCGTGACGCTGGCCGACGACGCCACGTTGGCGGATCTCGTCAACGTCAGCGGCCACGGCCGCTTCGCCATCACGCTGGACCCGCAGGACAAGCTGCCCGGGCAGCAGCCGTACCAGAGCATCGTGCCGCTGGCCGACAAGCATGGCCCGATGACATCCATGACCGCCGTGCTCGAGCACTATATGCAGACGTCCGAGCAGCTCGACACGCGGCTATGGCTGGCCGCCGACGACAATGTCGCTGCAGGCATGCTGCTGCAAAAGCTGCCCTCCTACGGTGGCACGCTGGAAGGCCACGCCGAGCGTGAGCCCGCGCAAGTGGGCGAAACCGGCGCGCCGCTGGCGGACACAGCCCGCGCGCAGGACCTCGACACCTGGGACCGTGCCTGCCAGCTCGGCGCCACGCTGAAGGACGCCGAACTGCTGGCCGAGACGCCGGACACCTTGCTGCGCCGCCTGTTCTGGGAAGACCTGGAAGCCACCGGCCTGCGTGTGTTCGAGCCGCTGACCCCGCACTTCCAATGCTCGTGCTCGCGCGCCAAGGTGGCGGGCATGCTGCAGAACCTGGGCCGCGTGGAGATTGAAGACATCTTGGTGGAACGCGGCGAAGTGGAAATCCAATGCGATTTCTGCGGCCAGCAGTACCACTTCGACCCGGTCGATTGCGCGCAGCTGTTCACGCCGGTCCCCGTGGCTACCGGCGCCGGCGACGGCGCGGGCCAGCAGCACTGAGCGGCAACGCGCGGGACGGCGATGCGAGCGACGGTGCGAACCATGATGCGAAGCGCAACGGCAGGAACCTTTCTGCCCTGCGCCGGGGTCCAAGCGTCAGCGCCCCACCAGAGTCAGGGAATCATCATGTCCGCTTTGTCCTCTCACCCGTGCGCCACAATCAGCGCCATGCTGCTTGGCGCCGTGCTGGCCTGCGGCGGCTGCGCCCAGTTGCCGCGCGACCTCAACGGCTCGCCGCCGACGGCCCGCCTGGCGCCCAACGCCGTGCCGCCGCCTCCCGTCACCGCGGAAGACATCCAGAAGATCGGCGAGCTGAACCGCCAGGTACTGCGCGAGCAGGATGCCGCGATTGCCCGCCAGCAACAGGCGCAAGCCATGGCGCGGGCGGCAAGCTACTATGCCTATCCCTCGCCTAGCTGGAACCTGTATTACGGCGGCTGGGGCGGCGGGCACTGGGGCGGCGGAGTCGGATTCAGCAGCCCGGGATACCGGGGCTGGGGCTACGGTGGCTATCCGTACTGGTGGTAAGCAGCGGTAAGCGGCCGACGAAACTGGTGCGGCAAGCAACCAAGGACGCGAGCATGCTTCATCCATGCCGTTGCGGAGCAACGGCGGCAGACGCTACGAGATAGAAAACGGGAAAGACGCCAGTCAGTGGCGATTGAATGCCGGGGAGTTCGCCGGTGGCGGCAGCGGCGGCGTGGCGCTGACCTTGGGGGCCGGTGCCACGAACTGCACGAACACCTCGCCATCCTTGACCATGCCCAGCTCATAGCGGGCACGCTCCTCAATGGCGCCGGTGCCATCCTGCAGGTCCTTCACTTCCCCTTCCAGCTTGGCGTTGCGCAGCTTGAGCGCCTGGTTGTGCGCGCTCTGTTCCTGCACCTGCTTGTCCATATCCCACACACGCAGCCAGCCGCCCTTGCCCAGCCATAGTGGATACTGGATGGCGAGCAACAGCACAAACAACAGCAACGAGATCAGGCGCATGGATTCTGGCGCTTAAGCGAAAAAAGGAAGTTGCGTCATGCGCCGGCCACGGCATTGTGCGCGGCCGGCGCATGGCACGAGCTTAGCGCAGATTGTAGAACGCGCTCTTGCCCGGGTAGCTGGCGATATCACCGAGATCTTCCTCGATGCGCAGCAGCTGGTTGTACTTCGAGATACGGTCCGAACGCGACAGCGAGCCGGTCTTGATCTGGCCGGCGTTGGTGCCCACCGCGATATCGGCGATGGTGCTGTCCTCGGTCTCGCCCGAACGGTGCGAGATCACGGCCGTGTAGCCGGCGCGCTTGGCCATTTCGATGGCGGCGAAGGTTTCGGTCAGGGTGCCGATCTGGTTGATCTTGATCAGGATCGAGTTGCCGATGCCCTTTTCAATGCCTTCCTTCAGGATCTTGGTGTTGGTGACGAACAGGTCGTCGCCCACCAGCTGCACGCGCTTGCCCAGCTTGTCGGTCAGCACCTTCCAGCCGTCCCAGTCGCCTTCGCCCATGCCGTCCTCGATCGACACGATCGGGAACTTGTCGCACAGGTTGGCCAGGTAGTCGGCGAACTGGGTCGAGGTCAGCTTCAGGCCTTCGCCATCCAGGTGGTACTGGCCTTCGGCTTCGTGATAGAACTCGGTCGCCGCGCAGTCCAGCGCCAGCAGCACGTCTTCGCCAGCCCGGTAGCCAGCCTTCTCGATGGCCAGCAGGATGGTGTTCAGGCACTCTTCGTTGGAAGCGAAGTTGGGGGCAAAGCCGCCCTCGTCGCCAACCGCCGTGGACATGCCCTTGTCGGACAGGATCTTCTTCAGTGCGTGGAACACTTCAGCGCCGCAACGCAGGGCTTCACGGAAGCTCGTTTGCGACACCGGCATGATCATGAATTCCTGGATGTCCAGGCTGTTGTTGGCGTGCGCGCCACCGTTGACGATGTTCATCATCGGCACCGGCATCTGCATCGCGCCCGACCCGCCGAAGTAGCGGTACAGCGGCAGGCCGGCTTCTTCGGCAGCGGCGCGGGCCACGGCCATCGACACGGCCAGCGTGGCGTTGGCGCCAAGGCGGGCCTTGTTGTCGGTGCCGTCGAGGTCGATCAGGGTGCGGTCCAAGAAGGCTTGCTCGGAAGCGTCCAGGCCCATGATGGCTTCGGAGATTTCAGTATTGATATGCTCGACCGCCTTCAGCACGCCCTTGCCGAGGTAGCGCGACTTGTCGCCGTCACGCAGCTCGATGGCTTCGCGCGAGCCGGTGGATGCGCCCGACGGCACTGCCGCGCGGCCCATCACGCCGGATTCGAGCAGGACGTCGCACTCGACCGTCGGGTTACCGCGCGAGTCGAGAACTTCGCGACCGATGATATCTACGATTGCACTCATGGATTCCTCTTGGACTGTTGATGCTTGATGACTTCTTACTACACGGGCGCCATGCCCTGGACTACCGCTGGCTACAGCTGACCGAGCTGGCTGACGCCTAAGCCTTAAGCGCCTTCCACCACGATCATGTTCATGCGCGCGGCGTGCTCGCGCGACTTGCGCGCGGCGCGGTATTCCTCGCTGTCGTGGAACGACTTTGCCGCGTCATAGCTGGGAAACTTCAGCACGACCACGCGCGTCGGGGCCCAGTCGCCCTCGAGCTTCTCGGTCTTGCCGCCGCGCACCAGTACCTCGGCGCCATGCACCTTCATGGCATGGCTGGAGAGCACTTTGTACTCTTCATACTGCTGGGGATCGGTGACATCGACGTGGGCAATGATATAGCCGCTGGCCATGGCGTATCTCCGTGTGTTCTTATGATGTTGATTCTACTTGGCTGATCATGGCCGCCCGATGACGGCCATGACCGCGGTGGCACGGCAAGCTCAGGCGCAAGCCGCCGGCCAGCCGAAATTGTCTTCCAGGAAGCCGTTGCGCTTGACCAGGGTGTCCAGGTCCTTGAGCACCGACAGCAGTTCCTTCATGCGCGACAGCGGCACGGCGTTGGGGCCGTCCGACATGGCCTTGCTCGGATCCGGATGGGTTTCCATGAACAGGCCCGCCACGCCGGTTGCCACAGCGGCGCGCGACAGCACCGGCACGAACTCGCGCTGGCCGCCCGAGCTGGTGCCCTGGCCGCCCGGCAGCTGCACCGAGTGGGTGGCGTCGAACACCACCGGCGCGCTGGTCTCGCGCATGATCGCCAGTGAGCGCATGTCCGAGACCAGGTTGTTGTAGCCGAAGGAAACGCCGCGTTCGCAGGCCATGAAGCTGTCTTCCGGCAGCCCGGCCTCGCGCGCGGCATCGCGCGCCTTGTCGATGACATTCTTCATGTCGTGCGGCGCCAGGAACTGCCCCTTCTTGATATTGACGGGGCGGCCGCTCTGCGCGCAGGCACGGATGAAGTCGGTCTGCCGGCACAGGAAGGCCGGCGTCTGCAGCACGTCGACCACGGCCGCCACCGGCTTGACCTCGTCGATCTCGTGGATGTCGGTCAGCACCGGCACGCCGATCTCGCGCTTGACGGTGGCGAGGATCTCGAGCCCCTTCTCCATGCCCAGGCCACGGAAGGTCCGGCCCGACGAGCGGTTGGCCTTGTCGAACGAGGACTTGTAGATAAAGGGAATGCCAAGCTCGCTGGTGATCGCCTTGAGCTCACCGGCCGTATCCAGCGCCATCTGCTCGGACTCGATCACGCACGGGCCGGCGATCAGGAAGAAGGGCCGGTCCAGGCCGACGTCAAATCCACAGAGTTTCATCGCTAATCTCCTGCTTGCGGTGCCGGGGCTCAGCCCGCCTTCTTCTGCTGGCTCGCCAGCGCCGCTTCCACGTAGGCCTTGAACAGCGGATGGCCATCGCGCGGGGTGGAGGTGAATTCCGGGTGGAACTGCACGCCCACGAACCACGGGTGCAGGCTTTCCGGCAGTTCCATCATCTCGGGCAGGTCTTCGGTCGGCGTACGGGCCGAGATCACCATGCCCGCCTTTTCCAGCGTCGGCACGTAGTGATTGTTGACCTCGTAGCGATGGCGATGGCGCTCGTTGACTTCCGGGCCATAGATCTGGCTGGCCTTGGTCCCGGCCTTGACCGGCACGCGCTGCGCGCCAAGGCGCATGGTGCCGCCCAGGTCGGACTCGGCGGAGCGCTGCTCGACCTTGCCTTCGCGATCCACCCACTCGGTGATCAGCGCAACCACCGGATGTTCGGTTTCCAGGTTGAACTCGGTCGAGTTGGCATCGGCCATCGCCGCCACGTGGCGCGCGAATTCGATCACGGCCAGCTGCATGCCCAGGCAGATGCCCAGGTACGGCACCTTGTTCTCGCGAGCGTACTGGATCGCGCGGATCTTGCCTTCCGTGCCGCGCTTGCCGAAGCCGCCCGGGACCAGGATGGCGTCCAGCGGCTTGAGCACTTCGAGGTGACCGGATTCGAGCTCTTCCGAATCGATGTACTCGATGTTCACGCGGGTGGCGGTGTGCATGCCGGCGTGGCGCAGCGCCTCGATCAGCGACTTGTAGGATTCGGTCAGGTCGACATACTTGCCCACCATGCCGATGGTGACCTCGTGCTGCGGGTTTTCCTGGGCATTGACCAGGCGCTGCCACATGGAAAGATCGGCCGGTTTGGGATCGATACGCAGCTCCTCGCAGATCAGGCGGTCGAGGCCTTGCTCGTTGAGCATCTGCGGGATCTTGTAGATGCTGTCCACGTCCCACACCGAGATCACGGCTTCTTGCGGGATATTGGAGAACAGCGAAATCTTGGCGCGCTCTTCGTCCGGAATCGGGCGGTCGGCGCGGCACAGCAGCGCGGTCGGCGAGATGCCGATTTCACGCAGCTTCTGCACCGAGTGCTGGGTCGGCTTGGTCTTGAGCTCGCCGGCGCTGGCAATGAACGGCACCAGCGTCAGGTGCACGAAGGCGGCGTGGTTGCGGCCCATGCGCAGGCTCATCTGGCGCGCGGCTTCCAGGAAGGGCAGCGACTCGATGTCACCCACCGTGCCGCCGATCTCCACCAGCGCGACGTCCGCCTTGCCACCGTGCGACGCAGCCGCGCCGCGCTCGATGAAGGCCTGGATTTCGTTGGTGATGTGCGGGATCACCTGCACCGTCTTGCCGAGGTACTCGCCGCGGCGTTCCTTGCGGATCACCGATTCGTAGATCTGGCCCGTGGTGAAGTTGTTCGACTTGCGCATCTTGGCCGAGACGAAGCGCTCATAGTGGCCAAGATCGAGGTCGGTTTCCGCACCGTCTTCCGTGACGAACACTTCGCCATGCTGGAAGGGGCTCATCGTGCCGGGATCGACGTTGATGTAGGGATCTAGCTTGAGGAGGGTGACTTTGAGGCCGCGCGACTCGAGAATGGCCGCGAGCGAAGCAGCAGCGATGCCCTTGCCGAGAGAAGAGACGACACCACCGGTGACGAAGACGAATTTGGTCATAAACCGAGCTTGCCGGGGAAATCGGGATTATACATGAGAGGCCGCCTGCTGCAGCGCCGCATTTGCGACAAGTCGCCTTGCCCGGCAGCCGCTGAGACGCTTTCGCCGCTTCGCACTCGCGTCCGCGCCGCCGCCTGATCCTGCCCCGCCTACGGACGCGCGCAGGCGGCGCCGTCGCCCCGCATTTGCCCGACCAGATCGCGGATCAGCCCGGCGGTCTGCCCGGGACGCTCCATCGGATACAGGTGCCCGCCCTCGATAAAGCGCAGGCGCTCGCCCACCAGCTTGCGCGTGGCGCCGAGCCCGCATTGCCGCACTTCGCGCGAACGCGTGCCGGCGACAAAGCTGACCGGCACCGGCGCGCCGCGCGCCACGCGCGCGCCCAGGCTGGTGGGCAGCGTGCGGTAGATCTGGTACTCGATCTCGCGCTCGAAGCGCAGGCGGCGTTCGGCGTCGTTGCCGGTCGGCTCCGTGCCATGCATCGCATAGTCGCGCAGCACCTCCTCGTCCCACGACGCGAACACCTGCTTGGAGCGGAAATGCTCCCACACCGCCTCGGCATCCGGCCAGTGCGTGCGCCGCCGCCGGGTCGCGGCAGCCGGGCTGGGCCGCTCATCCAGGCCGAAGCGTTGACCGGCCTTGAGCAAGGCGGCGCGCCACCCGGCAATCACGGGCGAATCCAGCATCACCACGCCGCGCACCCACTGCGGGCGGCGCAGCGCGGCCATCAGCGACAGGAAACCACCCAGCGAATGCCCCACCAGCCACACCGGCTCGCGGTACTTCTGCTCGATCGAAGCCAGCAGCTCATCGACCAGGTGCGGCCACTCGCGCGTGACCGGGAATTTCGGGTCGTGGCCATAACGGTCCACGGCGCGGATCTCGAAATCGTCTTCCAGCGTTCCGAACAGCTTGCGGTAGGTGCTGACCGGAAAGCCATTGGCGTGCGAAAAATGCAGAATGTCGCGCATCGGGGTATTCGCAGCGCGCCCTCAGTCCTGCGTGCCGGCACGTTCGCGCGTGGCGCGCACAGGCTGGCCCCAGCGGTCGCCCGCGCCCTGGCGCGCCAGCGGAAACTCGGCCGGCGCGTTGGCATCCCACTCCGGATCGTTGATCTCGCCGAAGACCTGGCGCAAGCGTTGCCCCCAGGTATCGCGGATCATGCGGAAGTAGGCGTTCTTCTCGTCAATGTTGACAAAGCGGGTCACGCGCAGCGAATCGCCTTCGTAGACCAGCAGGTCCAGCGGCAGGCCTACCGAGATATTCGACTTCAACGTGGAGTCCATCGAGATCAGCGCACACTTGGCTGCCTCGCCCAGCGGCAGCGTCGGCTCGACCACGCGATCGATGATGGGCTTGCCGTACTTGGCCTCGCCGATCTGAAAATAGCAGTTCTCGGGGGTGGCCTCGACGAAATTCCCGGCGGCGTACACATGGAACAGGCGCACGCGTTCGCCGCGGATCTGGCCGCCGAAGATCAGGCTCACATTGAACTCGATGCCGGCCTCGCGCAGCGCGTGGGCGTCGTGCTTGTGCACCTGGCGCACCGCGTCGCCAACGATGGCGGCCGCCTCGAACATATCGCGCGCCGTCCACAGCGAGCGCTTCTCATCGCGGCCCTCCGCCAGTATCTGGCGCACCGCCTGGCTGATCGCCAGGTTGCCCGCGGTCAGCAAGACCATCACCCGGTCGCCCGGCTCCTCGAACACGGTCATCTTGCGAGCGGTCGAGATCGCATCGACACCGGCATTGGTGCGCGAATCGGAAAGGAACACCAGCCCGGCATCCAGCCGCATGGCTACACAGTACGTCATGATCTTGTCTTGTAATGGTGCACATTCACGCCTGGCGCTTCGCCAAGCCTGTCGCCCGGGCCAAGGCCGCATTCTAGCGCCGCGCCGGTGCGCCCGGAAACGTGCGGCACGCCCGTTTTTGGTGCACGGCGCACCGCTTCATTCACTGCAACGGCGCAATGGCGATCTCGACCGCCAGCCGCTCGCCGCTGCCGCCTTCGCGAATCCCGCGCACCGGTGCAGCCATGCGATAGTCACGCCCGACCGCCAGCCGGATATGGCGCGCGTCGCTCAGGCAGCCGTGGGTCACGTCGATGCTGCACCACAACTCCTTGCCGGCATCCACGCAGACATCGGCCCAGGCATGGCTAGCCAATTCCGACGCGGCCGGGTCATAGAAATAGCCGCTGACGTAGCGCGCCGGCACGCCCAGGGCCCGGCAGCATGCCACCATCACCTGCGCCTGGTCCTGGCAAACCCCGCTGCCCAGTGCGAATGCGTCGCTGGCCGAGGTGTCCACATCGGTGCTATCTGACCGGTAGCGCACCCGCCCGGCGATGCCATTGGCCAGCGCCAGCAGCGCGGGCACCGTCGCCCCCGCCGCCAGGTAGGGCGCGGCAAAACGCACCATCTCCGGCTTGGCGGCGGTCAGCGGCGTGCCGCCAAGGTAATACAGCGGCGACACACGCGCCTCGCCAGCCGGCGGCGCATCGCAAAAGAACGGCCCGTCCGCATCCATTGGCGGCGTAACATCGACCACGCCGCTGGCCTCGATCACCAGCGTATGTGCTGGCCCGGCCACAGTGAAGCTGTGCACGATATTGCCGAAACCGTCACGCGCCTCGGACAGGTTGCCGGGAACGGACAACTGCCATTCCTGCACGGCCTGCAGCGGGCCCGAGCGCGGCGCGAGCCGCAGTTCGTGCACGCTGCGCAGGACCGGCTCGGCATAACGGTAGACCGTCTTGTGGTGAATCTTGTATTTCATGATGTGGCGAGGCCGGCACAACCTCCCCACTTCATATAGGTCAGGCAGCGAGCAGCGGCACGAGGAAATCCCGGCTGATGCCGTTGCCGAGGTCGCCGATGCGCTCCAGGAAACTGGTCAGGTAAGCATGCAGCCCGACGGCGAAGATGTCGTCGATGCGCGCATATTTCAAATCGGCGTGGAGTTTACCAGCCTGGCGCTCGGTCTCCGAAGAAAGGTGGTTGCCCACCAGCGCCAGGATCGACACCACCTCGTCCATGCTGGACACCAGCGAGCGCGGCATGTCGGGGCGCAGCACCAGCAGTTCGGCCACGCGCTCGGGCGTGATCACGGTGCGATACACCTTGCGGTACACCTCGAATCCCGACACCGAGCGCAGGACAGCCGCCCAGTGATAGAAATCGTTGGCGTCGCGATTGGGATCGCTATCGTCGACCGTGCTGGCCTGGAACTTCACGTCCAGAATCCGCGCGGTATTGTCGGCGCGTTCCAGGAACGTGCCCAGCCGCATGAAGTGGAAGGCATCATCCTTGAGCATGGTGCCAAACTGCACGCCACGGGCAAGGTGGGAGCGGAACTTCACCCACTCGAAGAACTGCGAAGGATCCTCGCGCAGCACGCCGTCGGCGATCATGCGCTGCACGTCGAGCCAAGTGGTGTTGATGGTCTCCCAGACCTCGGTGGTCAGCGAGCCGCGCACGGCGCGGGCGTTCTCGCGGGCCGCGCGCAGGCAGCTCATGATGGACGAGACATTGGTCATGTCGCGCACCATGAAGTCGATCACGTCGTCGCGCGTAAGCAGGCCGTACTTCTCGTCGAACACCGTGGTCAGCTCGGAGATATCGAGCATGGCCCACCAGCCTTGCTCCGCCACTTCCGCGGATTGCGGCAGCAGCGAAGTCTGGTAGTTCACGTCCAGCATGCGCGCGGTGTTCTCCGCGCGTTCGGTATAGCGCGCCATCCAGAACAGATGGTCGGCGGTGCGGCTAAGCATGGTCAGTCCCCTCGTACAGCGCTGTTCGCCCGCGCGCCGCCGGCAACGCGGCGGCCAGCGCGGGAATCACAAACAATCCTTGCGTGCGCCGCGCGTCAGCGCTCCAGCACCCAGGTGTCCTTGGTGCCCCCGCCCTGCGAGGAGTTGACCACCAGCGAGCCTTCGCGCAGCGCAACGCGGGTCAACCCGCCCGGCACCATGCGCACATCCTTGCCGGACAGCACGAACGGACGCAGGTCGATGTGGCGCGGCGCGATCCCCGATTCGACATACGTCGGGCAGGTGGAAAGCGCCAGCGTGGGCTGCGCGATGTACTGCTCGGGACGCGCGCGCACGACCTCGCGGAACGTATCGATCTCCGCGCGCGTGGCGGCAGGCCCCACCAGCATGCCGTAGCCGCCGGCCCCGTGGGTTTCCTTGACCACCAGTTCGCTCATGTGGTCCAGCACGTACTGCAGGTCGTCCGGGCGGCGGCACATGTACGTCGGCACGTTGTTGAGGATCGCTTCCTCGCCAAGGTAGAAGCGGATCATGTCGGGCACGTAGGGATAGATCGACTTGTCGTCGGCCACGCCCGTGCCAATGGCGTTGCAGATGGTGACGTTGCCCGCGCGGTAGACCGAGAGCAGCCCCGCCGCGCCCAGCGTGGAATCCGAGCGGAACACCAGCGGGTCGAGGAAGTCGTCGTCGACCCGGCGGTAGATCACGTCGATGCGCTGCGGCCCCTGGGTGGTGCGCATGTAGAGGTGCTCGTCCTGTACGAACAGGTCGCTGCCCTCGACCAGTTCCACGCCCATTTGCTGCGCCAGGAAGGCATGCTCGAAGTAGGCGGAGTTGTACATGCCGGGCGTGAGCACCACCACCGTGGGATCGGCGATGTTCTGCGGCGAGACGCCGCGCAGCATGTCGAGCAGCAGGTCGGGATAGTGCGCCACCGGCGCCACGCGATTGCGCGCGAACAGGTCCGGGAACAACCGCATCATCATCTTGCGGTTCTCCAGCATGTAGGACACGCCGGAGGGCACGCGCAGGTTGTCTTCCAGCACGTAGAACTCGCCCTCGCCAGCGCGCACTACATCGATGCCCGCCACATGGGCGTAGATATCACGGGGCACGTCGATGCCGAGCATCTCGGGGCGGTACTGCGCGTTGTTGTAGATCTGGTCTGGCGGGATCACACCGGCGCGGATGATGTCCTGCCCGTGATAGATATCGTGGATGAAGCGGTTCAGCGCCGACACCCGCTGGCGCAGGCCGCGCTCGAGCGTTGCCCACTCGCTGGCGGGGAAGATGCGGGGAATGACATCGAACGGGATGGTTCGTTCGGTGCCGCTGTTGGACTCGTCTTTTTCACCGTAAACGGCAAACGTGATGCCCACGCGCCGGAAGATGAGATCCGCTTCGGCGCGCTTGTTGTCCATGGTGCCTTCGGACTGGCGCGCCAACCAATCCGCGAACTGCTTGTAATGCCCCCGCACGGCACCTGCCGGCAGGGACTCGCCCGCGTGGATTGCTGCTGCCACGCCATCTTGCCAATCGAGCATCTCGTCGAAAAACCGCGCCGCCATGATGGCCGTTCCCCCATGATTTGGGTGCCGCCCAAACTGCCGGCTATCCCGTTTTGATTGGCTTGTTGTTCCCGGCACAGCACCTTGAGATCACCACCCGAGGCCCGGCGGCTTGGCCGCGGACCATCTCGTCATGCTTCGAAGTGCTGTCCCTATAGGATACCTATGACCACGAAAGCCGCAAGCGGCAGGCATTCGCGCCATCAAACATGGATAAGCAAGATGTCTGCCAGCCTTCGCTTCGGGCCAGCCTTGGCATCGGTTCAGCGGGCGATCGCCGCGCTTTTTTCTGCCTGCACTCCGGCCAGGATGCGCTGCACCAGCGCCTCCGGCGTCTGGCGGATATCGAGCACCAGGGCGTCGCGCGGCTCCTCCAGGGTCTCGAACTGGCTCTGCAGCAGGGCGGGATTGAAGAAGTGGTCGCTGCGCTCGGCCAGGCGGCCGCCAATGACCGTAGCATCGCCCTTCATGTAGACAAAGGTCACGCCGCCATCGGCGGGCGTCAGGCGGTCGCGGTAGGTTTGCCGCAGCGCGGAACAGGTAAAGACGTGGGTGCGCCCCTCGGCGCGGGCCGCATCGATCGCCGCGCGCATCGCGGCCAGCCAGGGCCAGCGGTCGTCGTCGGTCAACGCGATGCCGTTGTGCATCTTCGCCTTGTTGGCGGCGCTGTGGAATTCATCGGCATCGTGGAAGCCGCATTGCAAGGTCTTGGCCAGCAACTGGCCGACCGTGGTCTTTCCGCTGCCGGAAACGCCCATCAGGATGTAGATCATGTCTGCTCCAATGATCATGTTCGGATGGTTTTCCCATCCTTGTCGGTAGTCCCCGCGCCGGCGGCCGGTCGGCTCCGCAAGCGTTCAGCCATGAAGCCATGATAGGACCCGCACGGGCCGGCTCGGGGTCGTCTCCGCCAGCCATCGGCTGCCGGGGACACAAATGACACAAATTTAAGGGGCGCTGCCTATTGTGCGACGGCCGCGCCCGTTTGGACAGCGCCGGGCGCGTCGGCCTCGGAGAGGTCCAGCGCGCTGCCGCCCTCCTCCGCGATCCGCGCGTTGCGGCGGAACAGCCCGAACAGGCCCCGGCCGACGCTGAAATTCGTAAAGGCGTCGTCCGGCAGCACGGCTGAAGCACGCGTGGCCAGGTCGCCGTCGCCATTCGCGGCGCCAAGCCATTCCAGCGTGCCTGCAACGGCGTCCACGCGGATCCGGTCGCCGTCACGCACGCGCGCCAGCGGGCCGCCGGCAAGTGCCTCAGGCCCCACATGAATGACCGCCGGCACCTTGCCAGAAGCGCCGGACATGCGGCCATCGGTCACCAGCGCAACCTTGTGGCCGGCGTCCTGCAGCGACCCCAGCACCGGGGTGAGACGGTGCAGTTCTGGCATGCCGTTGGCGTTGGGTCCCTGGAAACGCACGACCGCGATCATGTCGCCCGTGAACTCGCCGGCTTCGAACGCGGCTTGCAATTGCTCTTGCGAGTCGAAGACGCGTGCCGGTGCTTCGATCACCCGATGCTCATCCGCCACCGCCGACACCTTGATCATGCCGCGGCCAAGATTGCCTTGCAGCAGGCGCAAGCCGCCCTCGGTGGAGAACGGCTCGGCCGCAGTGGCCAGCACCGTGGCATCACCGCTGACGGCGGCGCCGTCGCGCCACTGCAGCACGCCGTCGATCATCACGGGCTCTTGCGTGTAACGGGCCAGGCCACGCCCGGCCACGGTTTCCACGTCCTCGTGCAGCAACCCGGCGCTGAGCAGCTGGCGAATCACGTAGGCCACGCCGCCCGCGGCGTGGAAGTGATTCACGTCGGCCGAGCCGTTGGGGTAGACACGCGCCAGCAGCGGCGTGATGCGCGAGAGGCGGTCGAAATCATCCCAGTCGATGAGGATGCCCGCCGCGCGCGCCATCGCCACCAGGTGGATGGTGTGGTTGGTCGAGCCACCCGTGGCCAGCAGGCCGACCACCGCATTGATCACCGCGCGCTCGTCGACGATGCGCGCCAGAGGCAGGTAGTCGCCGCCCCGCGCCGTCAGGGCCAGCGCACGTTGGGCCGCGGCGGCGGTGAGCGCGTCGCGCAGGCCGCTGTCGGGATGCACGAAGGCCGCGCCCGGCATATGCAGGCCCATGATTTCCATCAGGAACTGGTTGCTGTTGGCGGTGCCGTAGAAGGTGCATGTGCCGGCGCCGTGATAGGCCTCGCACTCGGCCTCCAGCAAGGCTTCGCGGCCAACCTGGCCGGTTGCGTATAGCTGGCGCACGCGCGCCTTTTCCTTGTTGGACAAGCCCGTCGACATCGGCCCGGCCGGCACGAACACCACCGGCAGGTGGCCGAACTGCAGCGCGCCCATCAGCAGGCCCGGCACGATCTTGTCGCACACGCCCAGCATGACCGCGGCATCGAAGGTGTTGTGCGACAGCGAGACCGCCGTGGCCATCGCAATGGCATCGCGCGAAAACAGCGACAGTTCCATGCCGGCATTGCCCTGCGTGATGCCATCGCACATCGCCGGCACGCCGCCCGCCACCTGCGCCACGGCGCCAACGGCACGCGCGGCCTCCCGGATCACGCCGGGATAACGTTCGTACGGCTGGTGGGCCGACAGCATGTCGTTGTACGCGGTAACGATGCCGAGGTTGGCAGCATGCTCGACCCGCAGCTTGAGCTTGTCGTGCGTGGGCAGCGCGGCCAGGCCGTGCGCGAGGTTGGCGCAGGACAGCCCGCGCAAGGGGCCCAGCTCCTGCTGGGCGCGTTCGCAACGCGCGAGATAGGCGGCGCGGCTGCGCTGGCTGCGCGCGATCACGCGCTCGGTGACGGCGTGGACTTCGGCGTGGAGGGCTTTTGACATTGGGGGGAGTTCCTGGTCGTGATGCCTGATCGTATCCGGGAGGACTGGGGGGACTTGCGGTCGCTATTGTTTGTAGATTTTCTACATTATATCGAAAGCCAATTTGAAAACACCATGCGCGCACATCACAAAGCGCTTTATTCATGGCATATTTAGCGCACATAGGTGAAATCCCTACCCGGTAGTCACGCTGAAGCCGCGATGACCCCGCCTCTGATTATGTAGAATATCTACATGCCGCTCGATCCGTCGAGCCACGGATTCCGGGGCCAAAGCCAGAACAACTCCCCGGCACAGACAGCCCATCCCTGCCCTACCATGCGCGACCGAATTCTTGCCGTCTACGACACGCTTCGCCCCTCCGAACGCCGCCTTGCCGACTATGTCGCCCGCCACGGCGCCAGCGTGATCCGCTTGTCGATGCCCGAGCTGGCCGAGCGCGCAGGCGTATCCCAGCCCACCATTGCGCGCTTTTGCGCGGCGCTGGGCTACGACGGCTTTCGCGAGTTCAAGCTCCAGTTCGCCCAGAACGTGGGCGGCGGCACACCCTTCGTGCACCAGGACGTCAAAGCCGAGGACCGCCCCGCCGATATCGCTGGCAAGGTGTTCGACCGCACCATCGCCACCCTGATGACCGTGCGCAACGCATTGTCGGCAGACCAGATCGAACATGGCATCCAGCTGCTCGCCGCAGCCAGGCGCATCGAGTTCTATGGCTGCGGCAACTCGGGCATCGTCGCCCTGGATATCCAGCACAAGTTCTTCCGCCTCGGCATGCCGACCGTTGCCTACTCGGACTCGCACGTCTTCAGCATGTCGGCGGCGCTGCTCGGACCCGGCGACGTGGCCGTGCTGGTCTCCAACAGCGGGCGCACGTGGGACATGCTGGCCGCCGCCACGCTCGCCCGCGCCAGCGGTGCCAGCGTGCTGGCGCTGACCCACAGCGGCTCGCCGCTGGCCGCGCTGGCGGACGTCTGCGTGTTCTCGGACGTGGAGGAAGACAGCGAGGTCTACACGCCGATGACCTCGCGCATCTGCCACCTGGTGCTGGGCGACGTGCTGGCAGCGGGCGTCGCCCTTGAGCGCGCCGACACCGTCTCCGCCGGCCTGCAGCGCGCCAAGGCGCACCTGCGCGAGCGCCGCATCGCGCAGGCCGAGCCCGCGCATCTCAGCGAGGCGCAGGCGGCGCCGCGCGCCAGTAGCGCCGCGCGTGCTGGCGGTAGGCCTGCAGCGCGTAAGACTCGCCGCGCGTCGTAAGCTGGACCGCGCCGGTCTCGTCGCTGCGATAGCGGGCGATCTCGTGCGAACCGTAGCGGTCCCAGATCTCGGGCCGGGGATGCCGGTGGCGGTTGCGGTAGCCCACCTGGAACAGCGCGACCTCCGGTGCCACCACGGCCAGGAACGCGCCGCTCGATGAGGTGTTGCTGCCGTGATGCGGCACCTGCAGGAAATCCGCGCGCAAGTCTTGCGTCGACAGGCGTGCCAGCAGCGCCGCCTCGTCACGCCGGCCGATATCGCCGGTCAGCAGCAGGCTGCGCGCGCTGCCCGCCACCTTGAGCACGCAACTGCGCGCATTGCTGTCGATGGCGGCATTCTGCGCGATGCCCGGCAAGGGATGCAGCATGGCAAAGCGCACGCCGTCCCACTCCCACTGCTGCCCCGCCTCGCAGGGCTGCGCTTCCAGGTGCGCAGCGCCCGCCGGCGGCACCAGCAACCGATGTCCCGCCGGCGCGCCCGATAGCAGGCTGTCCACCGGCAGCGCCGCCATGATGTCGCGCGCACCGCCAGCATGATCCGCGTCTTCATGGCTGATCACCAGCGTGTCCAGCCTGCGCACCCCAGCGCCGCGCAAGAACGGCACGATATCGCGCGCGCCGGCGCTGTTGCCCAATTCGCCACGCGCGGCACCCCAGCCGTAAGCCGGCCCGGCATCGTAGAGCAGCACGCGCGAGCGCGTTTCCACCAGTACCGCCGTGCCTTGCCCGATATCGATCGCGGTGGCGCGAAACTCCCCGTGCGCCACCGGCTGCCGCCCCGCCAGCACCATCGGCAACAGCAGTACCACGCCATGCAGGCGCGCGCGCAAGCCACAGGGCACGGGGGCCAGCAACAGCAGCGAGCCGAGCACCGCCAGCGCCAGCGCCGCCGGCCCGGCGCGCGCGGCCTGCCACACCGCCCACGGCGGCGCCGACAGCCACTCCAGGCCCAGCACCAGCCAGTGCAGCAGCAGATGCGCAGGGCTGAGCAGCCAGCCCGCCAGCGGCGCGGGCACCGCCGCCGCCAGCAAGGCCATCGGCGTCACCAGCAGGCTGACCAGCGGGATCGCCGCCGCATTGGCCAGCGGCGAAATCACCGAGACCTGCTGGAACAGCAGCAAGGTCAGCGGCACCAGCCCGATCGTGACGGACCATTGCGTGCGCGCCGCCTGCGCAAGGCTGGCGCGAACACGCTGCCAACGCGTCAGCGCGGACTGATTGGCGGGTTGCGCCGCGGCCAGGAAGATCACGCCCACCGCGCCGAACGAAAGCCAGAACCCGGGCGACAGCACCGCCCAGGGGTCGAGCCCGATCGCCACGAACGCCGCCCAGGCCAGCACCAGCGAGGCCGGCGGCGTGCGCCCGCTCCAGAGTGCCAGCGCCGCCACCACCAGCATCGACACGGTGCGCAGCGCCGGCACCTGCATGCCCGCCAGCAGGCCGTAGACGAGGGCTGCAATCACCGCGCCCACCAGCGCGGCGCGCCGCGCCGGCCACCACAGCGGCAAGGGCCGCGGCAGCCATCGCCCGAGCCCGAACGAATGCCGCCACAGCCAATGGACGAAGCTGGAGAACAGGCCGGAAATCATGGTGATATGCAGGCCGGAAATGCTGATCAGGTGGCCGATGCCGGTGCGTGTGAACAAGATCCAGTCCCGCTGCTGGATGCCGTGCTGATCGCCAACCACCAGGGCCGCCAGCACCGGGGCGAAGCGGGCATCGGGTGGCAGGCTTTGCAAGACGTGATCGCGCACCTGCGCCCGCCATCGCGCGATCCGCCACGCGAGCCGTTCGCCGACAGCGTCCTGCGGCTCGCCGATGGCATCGCGCACGTAGCCAGTCGCGCCAAGCGCGGCCGCCATCAGCCAGAATTCGTAATCGAAGCCATGCGGGTTGGCCAGGCCATGGGGCTGCCGCAAGCGCACGGTGAAGACGTAGCGCTCGCCCGGGCGCAAGCCGGCCGGGGCATCGTCCCAGCCCAGCAAGACGCGGGGCGGCATGCCCGCCGCATCGTCAAGCGCGAACACGAAGCGCTGGCCGCGCGCGGCCTGCGCCGGCAGCCCGGCCACCACGCCACTCACCTGCAGGTCGACCCCTTCCAGCCCAGGCGCCAGCCGCTCTGCCAGACGAGCCTCGGCGCGCCACGCCGAACAGCCGAAACCAGCCAGCAGCGACAATACGATCCAGGCCACCCGCGCCCAGCCAGGCCGGCGCGTGCGCAGGCACAGCGCGAGCGCGGCCGCCAGCAGCCCGGCAGCCGCCAACACCCACGCTGCGCCGCCACGCGGCAGCGAGCCTTGTTGCTGCAACCACCAGCAGCCCGCCACGAAGGCGAGCAAGAACAGACGCATGCGGACTCCCCCAACGGGCAGATGGGATATCGGATGCGTCTGCTTATACGGCCGTTACCGGCCGCCAGACTCGTCAGGATGAAACGGATTGGTTGCCGATTGTTTCGGCCGGGGCCAATGCAGGCAATGCCGGGGGAAACATGGTTGACGCGAACGCGCCCAGCCGCGGCAAGGCCGCCACGGAGTTGCGCCACATCGCCTGCGCCAGCGGCGCGGCATCCAGCCCGCGCAACTCGCCCAGCACGCGCGCCACGCCGGCCACTTCGGCAGGCGTGTTGCGCGCCTTGTGCTGCTCGCCGAACTGGTCGTCGGACAGCCAGGCGGGCGCGATGTCGGGTGCGTCGGTTTCCAGCACGATGGCGTCGAGCGGCAGCTCCGCCGCCAGGCGCCGGATCTGGTTGGCGCGGCTGAAGGTCAGGTTGCCGCCGAAGCCCAGCTTGAGGCCCTGGTCGATAAATCCCCGCGCCTGCTGCACGCTGCCGTTGAAAGCATGGGCAATACCCTGGCGCACGCCGATGCGGCGCAACTGGGCCGCCACCTGGTCCTGCGACTTGCGCACATGCAGCAGCACTGGCAAGTCCAGCTCGCGCGCAATCTTGAGTTGCTCGGCATAGATCCAGGCCTGGTGCGCGGCATCAAGGCCGGGCACGAAGAAATCGAGCCCGATCTCGCCGATGCCAACGAAGCGCGGATCGGCCAGCGAGGCTTGCGCCTCGTTGCGCAACGCATCGAGGTCGGCCTGCCCCGCGCCCGGCGTGCACAGCGGATGGATCCCCAACGCGTAGACGCAGCTAGCGTGGCGATGCGCCAGCGCCCGCACCGCGGCAAAATTCGACACGGCCACCGCCGGCAGCACGATGCCCGTCACCCCCGCCGTGGCAGCGGCGGCGGCAACGGTGTCACGGTCGGCATCGAATTCGCCGGCGTCGAGGTGGCAATGCGTATCGATCCACATGGCGGGTTCCGCTGGTTCAGCGCTCGCGGTGGATATGCCCATCGCGCAATCGCAGCACGCGATCGCAGCGGCTGGCCAGGTCGAGGTCGTGGGTCACGATCACAAAACTGGTGCCCAGCGTGCGCGACAGTTCCAGCATCAGGTCGTAGACGCCGCCCGCGGTATGGTCGTCCAGGTTGCCGGTGGGCTCGTCGGCCAGCACGCAGGCCGGGCCGCCCACCAGCGCGCGGGCGATCGCCACCCGCTGGCGCTCGCCGCCGGACAGCTCGCCGGGCCGGTGCTGCGCCCGGTCGCCCAGGCCCACGCGCTCCAGCACCGTCATCGCCGCCGCGCGCGCCTCGGGCTGGCGCAGCCCGCGGATGCGCATCGGCATGGCCACGTTATCCAGCGCGGTGAACTCGGGCAGCAGGTGGTGGAACTGATAGATGAAGCCCAGCTCGCGGTTGCGCACGATATTGCGCTCGCTCTCGCGCAGCGCGGTGAAAGGCCGGCCCTTCAAGGCGACCCGCCCGCTGTCCGGGTTGTCGAGCCCGCCCAGCACATGCAGCAGCGTGCTCTTGCCGGAACCGGAAGCGCCCACGATGGCGACTTTCTCGCCCGCATCCACCCGGACATCCACGCCCTTGAGCACGGTCACGTCCAGGCCGCCCTGGCGGAAACGCTTGGTCAGGCCCTCGGCCAGCAGCACCGGCATATCCGAGCCGGCCTTGCCAACGGCGTCTGCGGCATTGCCGGCCGGTGCGGCGTGCATCAGGGTTTCACTCATAGCGCAGCGCCTCCGCCGGGTTGACGCGGGCAGCACGCCAGCTTGGGTAGAGCGTGGCCAGGATGGACAGCACAAAGGAGACGATACCGATGGTCGCAATGTCGTTCACGCGGGGATCCGAGGGCAGTTCGCTGATGAAATAGATGTCGCGCGGCAGGAACTGCACATGCAGCAGCCGTTCGATAAAGGGCACGATCACATCGATGTTGAAGGCGATCAAGGCGCCGCCGGCAACCCCCGCCAGCGTGCCGATAAAGCCGATGGCAACGCCCTGCACGATAAAGATCTTGGTGATCGAGCTCGGCTGGGCGCCCATGGTGCGCAGGATGGCGATGTCAGCCTGCTTGTCCGTCACAGTCATGACCAGCGTGGACACCAGGTTGAAGGCCGCCACCGCGATGATCAGCGTCAGGATGATGAACATCATGCGCTTCTCGGTCTGCACCGCGGCAAACCAGTTGCGGTTCTGCTTGGACCAGTCCCGCAGGTAAAGCTCGCCCGAGAGCGTGCCGGCCAGTTCGTCGGCCACCTGGGGGGCGCGCTGCATGTCCGTCAGTTTCAAACGCACGCCGGTGGGCCCGGCGAGGCGGAACATGGCTTCGGCGTCGCGGATATTGATCAGCGCCAGCGCGTTGTCGAACTCGAAATGGCCGGACGAAAACACGCCCACCACCGTGAACTGCTTGAGCCTCGGCAGCACGCCGGCCGGCGTGATGGTGCCCTGCGGCACCACCAGCGTGACCTTGTCGCCCACCTGCACGCCCATCGCGTTGGCCAGCTCATTGCCCAGGGCGATGCCGAACTCGCCCGGAAGCAGGCGCTCCATGCTGCCGCCCCGGAACTGCTTGCCGATATCGGAAACCTTGGGTTCTTCCGAAGGCTCGACCCCACGCAGCAGCACGCCGCGCACGGCGTCCTCGCGAGTCAGCATGGCCTGCGCGGCCACATAGGGCGCAGCACCGATCACTTCCTTGTTGCGCATCGCCTCGGCGGCGGTCTTCTGCCAGTCGGGCAGCGCCCCGGGGCCGACCACCTCGATGTGCGACAGCACGGAGAGCATGCGATCCCGCACTTCTTTCTGGAAACCGTTCATCACCGACAGCACCACGATCAGCGCCGCCACGCCCAGCGCAATGCCGAGCATGGAAATCATCGAGATAAAGGAAATAAAGGTGTTGCGGCTGGCGCGCTTGCTTGCGCGGGTGTATCGCCAACCGATCTGCCACTCGTAAGGAAAGTTCAAGAGGGTTCCTGTTGTTAAGGAGAAACGCCGGCGCCACACCGCCGACGCCGCTGATGACTTGCTGGCCGCACACCCGGGGCGCCGCTCGCGCCACTGTCGCAACCGGGCCGGGGACGATATTTCCGCCGCCAGCCAGCCGCAAGTTTACAATCTCGGCACCATGATGACGCACCTGACCCTGATTGTGCCCTTTTCTGTCCCGCCCGGCGCCGCGATCGACGCCGACGGCGGGGGTAACGACGCCATGCTCGAAGCCCTGCTGCGGCAGTTGGAGTTGCCGGCGCTGGGAAAGTTGCTCACGCGCGCCAGCCCCGGCCCGCGCGAGCGGCACGACGACCCCTTCCTGCGCGCGCTGCCGCATGAGCGCTGGCTGGCCGGGCGCGCCGGGCTCGACACGGCCCGTGTGCCCAGCGCCCCGTACATGCGCCTGGCCGACACGACCGCCGCCGGCAACGGTGCCACGGCGGACGATGGCCAGGCCTGGGCCTGCCTGCAGCCGGTGCATATCCATGCCGCGCGCGACCACCTGGTGCTGATGGACCCGGCTCAGCTGCATATCCGGGCCGAGGAGTCCGCCGCCCTGCACGCCGCGGTGGCGGCGCTGCTGCAGGAATCCGGCATTGTGCTTGAAACACCGCACCCGGCGCGTTGGTACATCCCGCAAGCCGTGTTCGGGCCACTTGTGGCCGCCAGCCCGCTGCGGGCCACCGGCCGCAATATCGATGTGTGGATGCAGGCCGGCGAGCGCGCCCGCGACTGGCGCCGGATCCAGAACGAAATCCAGATGACCTGGTACGACCATCCGGTGAACCAGGCCAGGGAAGCTGCGGGAGAGTTCTCCGTCAATTCGGTCTGGCTCCACGGCGGCGGCACCCTGCAGCCAGTGCCGCGCCTGGCAGACACGGTACTGACCGGCGACGCCTTCCTGCGCGGCGTGGCGCTGGCCGGCGGCGCGGCATGCCAGCCCCAGCCCCCGCGCTTCAAGGCAATCCAGGCGATGCAGGGCAGCGCCATGGTACTGCTGGACGACGCCATCGAGTCCCATATCGCCCAGGACTGGGGCCTGTGGATCGAGCGCATGCACACGCTCGACGCCGAATGGTTCGCGCCCGCCCTGGCCGCCCTCGAAGCCGGGCAGTTGCAGGCGGTCACGCTCATGCTGTCCGGCGACAACCACTACGCCGAGTTCACCGTGCGCCGCGCCGACCTGCGCAAGTTCTGGCGCGGCCTGGGCCAGCGCGGCGACTGGCGCGCGCTGCTGTCCGACCTCGCCTATGCCGCCTGATCCCCTGGTTTTCCGCAAGACCCCGCAATGACAAAAATCGCTGTTCGCTCTTTTTCCACCGAGCACGCTGGCAAGCTGGCCGGGTTCGGCCTGCATCCCACGCTGGCGCGCATCCTCTCGGCACGCGGCGTGCGCGAGCCGGCCGAGCTCGCCACCGAGCTGCCCGGCCTGGTGCCGCCGGCGGCCATGAAAGGCATCGACCACGCGGCCACCTACCTTGCCGACGCCATCGCCGCGGGCCGGCGCCTGCTGATCGTGGCGGACTATGACTGCGACGGCGCCACCGCCTGCGCGGTGGGCGTGCGCGGTTTGCGCATGCTGGGGGCGCGCATCGACTACATCGTGCCCAACCGCTTCGAGTACGGCTACGGCCTGACCCCGGAGATCGTGGCCCTGGCCGCCAAGCAGCAGCCGGATGTGATCGTGACGGTGGACAACGGCATTGCCAGCGTCGACGGCGTGGCGGCGGCCAATGCGCTCGGCATCGACGTGGTGGTGACCGACCACCACTTGCCCGGCGACCAGTTGCCCGACGCGGCAGTGATCGTCAACCCCAACCAGCCCGGCTGCGAATTCCCCAGCAAGAACCTGGCGGGCGTGGGCGTAATGTTCTACGTGCTGCTGGCCTTGCGTGCCGAACTGCGCCGCCGCGGCGTGTTCGACGCGCAGACCCAGCCGCGCCTGGACGCCCTGCTGGACCTGGTTGCGCTAGGCACGGTCGCCGACGTGGTCAAGCTCGACAGCAACAACCGCATCCTGGTGGCACAGGGCCTGAAGCGCATGCGCGCCGGCCGCATGCACGCCGGCGTGGCCGCCCTCTTCCGCGCCGCCGGGCGCGAGGCTACGCGCGCCAACACCTTCGACCTGGGCTTTGGCGTGGGCCCGCGCCTGAACGCCGCAGGGCGGCTGGCCGACATGTCGCTCGGCATCGAATGCCTGCTGACCGACGACGCCAACCGCGCCTGGGAGATCGCCCAGGAACTCGACGGCATGAACCGCGAGCGGCGCGATATCGAAGCTGGCATGCAGCAAGAAGCCTTGCAGATCCTGGAAGGCCCGCTGGGCGCGCTGGACCCGGCCGCGCGCTTTACCGTCAGCGTGTTCAACGACACCTGGCACCAGGGCGTGATTGGCATCGTGGCCTCGCGGCTCAAGGAAAAATACCACCGCCCCACCATCACATTCGCCCCGGGCGACGAAGACACGATCAAGGGATCGGGCCGCTCCATCCCGGGCTTTCACCTGCGCGATGCGCTGGACCTGGTGTCCAAGCGCCATCCCGGCCTGCTGAAGAAGTTTGGCGGCCACGCCATGGCGGCCGGCCTGACCCTCAGCGCCGACAGCTTCGGGCTGTTCATGGAAGCGTTCGAGGCGGTGGGGCGCGAATGGCTGAGCGACGAGCAGCTGGCGCGGGTGATCGAGACCGATGGCGACATCGAGGATGCCTGCTTCAGCCCGGAATTCGTCTCGCTGCTGGAGCAGCAGGTCTGGGGCCAGGGCTTCCCGGCGCCCACCTTCTGCGGCGAGTTCGACGTGCTGCGCCAGAGCGTGCTCAAGGGCAAGCATCTGAAGCTGCAGCTAGGGCGCGGCAGCCAGCGCTTCGACGCGATCTGGTTCAACCATGCGGAGTCGCTGGGCGCCAGCGCGCTGGTGGCCTACCGGCTCGACAACAACACCTTCAACGGCATCACGCGGGTGCAGATGGTGATCGAGCACGCGCAGTAGCGCGCCTGGCTGGCGGGTGGCTTAGCCGCGCGACGGCAGCAGCCCCGCCGGATCCACCGGCTTGCCGTTGTTGCGTACCTCGAAATGCAGCTCGCTGTCGGCCGTGCCCATGCGCCCGACCTCCTGTCCGTTGGCTACCTGCGCGCCCTCGCTGACCGAGGGCTTGTCCAGGTTGCCATACACCGTCAGCCAGTTGTCGTCGTGCTTGATGATCACCAGCATGCCATAGCCGCGCAGCTCGCCAACGTGGATGGCCTTGCCGGCGGCGGCCGCGCGCACCACGCTGCCGGGCGCCGTGTTGATACGCAGGCCCTTGCTGGCAGGTGGCCCGTAGCCGGCGGTCACGCGGCCGTCGGCCGGCCATTGCAGGCGGATGCTGGTGGCAGGCGCGCGCGACGGCGCGCTGTTGTCCACCCGCGGGGTGTCCCCGACCGCCACCGGGCCGTTGCCAGCAGCCGTGCCGGCGCTGGCGCCAGCCGGCGGGCGGACCCGCAGCAGTTGCCCAACTTCGATCCGGTCCGCGCTGGGCAGTTGGTTCCAGCGCACCAGGTCGCGCACCGAGCGCTTGTGCCGCCGGGCCACGGTGTACAAGGTATCGCCACTCTGCACCCGGTAGTAGCCATCCGGCGCGGGTTCGCTGGCCAGGGTGCCGCAGCCGGCGGCCAGGCACGCCGCAGCAGCGGCGGCCAGCAGGCCAAGCGCGCGGCGCCGCGCGTTCGTCTTGTCGTGGTTGCTTTGCTTCATCACGTACTTATCGTCCCTCCCTGTCCTTAACTTGAAGCCTGCCGGGTGGCCGGCCTTGGGCCGACGGCGCGTTCGAGTCTGCCATGACGCACCCGCAACTGTAGACCCTCCAGGGAGCAAACCGTTCGAAATCGCGCAACAGACGCGATCAGGGCCGGGGCAAAAGCCCCCGATCCGCTATAATTCAAGGTTTTGAAAGCGCAGGAACATCATGGAAGCAGAACGCCTCAACGCCATCTCCGGTGCCATCTCTGATCTCCGTTCGCGAACGGAAGATCTACGGGGGTATCTTTGACTACGATGTCAAAGTAGGACGACTCGACGAAGTCAACGGCGAACTCGAGGATCCCGAGGTCTGGAACAACCCCAAGCGGGCCCAGGATCTCGGCAAGGAAAAGAAAATGCTGGAGGGCGTGGTCGGCGTTCTCGGCAAGCTCACGGACGACCTTAGCGGTGCCGACGAGCTGTTTGAGCTCGCCCGCGAAGAAGGCGACGACGACACGCTGGAAGCCATCGAGACCGACGTTTCCGGCTTCGAGGCCATCGTCGCCGACATGGAATTCCGCCGCATGTTCTCCGGCGAAATGGACCAGGCCAACGCCTTTATCGACATCCAGGCCGGCGCCGGTGGCACCGAAGCCTGCGACTGGGCGTCGATGCTGCTGCGCCAGTACCTGAAGTATTGCGAACGCAAGGGCTTCAAGGCCGAAGTGCTGGAAGAGTCGGAAGGCGACGTCGCGGGCATCAAGAGCGCCACGATCAAGGTCGAGGGCGAGTACGCGTTCGGCTACCTGCGCACGGAAACGGGCGTGCACCGCCTGGTGCGCAAGTCGCCGTTCGATTCGTCGGGCGGCCGCCACACGTCGTTCTCGTCGGTCTTCGTCTACCCCGAGGTCGACGAATCGTTCGAGGTCGACGTCAATCCGGCGGACCTGCGCGTGGATACCTACCGTGCCTCCGGCGCGGGCGGCCAGCACATCAACAAGACCGATTCGGCCGTGCGGATCACGCACATCCCGACCGGCATTGTGGTGCAGTGCCAGAACGACCGCTCGCAGCACCGCAACCGCGCCGAAGCCATGTCGATGCTGAAGTCACGCCTGTATGAGCACGAAATGCGCAAGCGCCAGGCCGAAGCCGACAAGCTGGAGTCGTCCAAGACCGATGTGGGCTGGGGCCACCAGATCCGCTCGTACGTACTGGACCAGAGCCGCATCAAGGATCTGCGCACCAACGTGGAAATGTCCAACACGCAGAAGGTGCTGGACGGCGACCTGGATCCCTTCATCGTAGCCAGCCTGAAGCAAGGGCTGTAACCACGCAGCGGCGCCACGCCGCCGCCACGCGCCCCCGGCAAGGATCGGCGTGTGGCGGCGGCAGGTGCGGCCACTCACCTGCCGGGACAATCTTGACCATGACCGCAGCATCGACCGCAGCAACGCATCTGATCATCATCACGGGCACCTCGCGCGGGCTCGGTGCCTCGCTGACGCAGGCATTGCTCAAACCGGGCAACCGCCTGGTATGCGTGTCCCGCAGCCGCAATCCCGAGCTGGAACGGGCGGCGTCCGCCAGCGGCGTCAAGGTAGCCTGGCACTTGCAAGACCTCTCCCAAGCCGGCCCGTCGGCAACCTGGCTTGGCAGCGTCCTCGATGTCGTCGAGGAAACGCTTGCCAGCGTCACGCTGATCCTGAACGCGGGCATGATCGATCCGATCGGCCCCATCGCCAACCTGCGCGAGCCGGCGCTGGTGCAGCATCTGCTGACCAACCTGGCCACGCCGATGACCATGACCGCGGCCTTCCTCTCGCACACCGAGCGCTTTGGCTGCCCGCGCAAGATCCTGGCGATCTCCTCCGGCGCGGCGCGCCGCCCAGTCGAAGGCTGGAGCGCATATTGCGCCGGCAAGGCGGGCCTGGACATGTTTGTGCGCTCCATCAACGCCGAATACGCGCAGGCGCCGGCGGAACGCGCCGTGCGCGCGGTAGCGCTGGCGCCGGGCGTGGTCGATACCGGCATGCAGGCCACCATCCGCAACGCCGACTTTGCGCAGGTGCAGCGCTTCCGCGACCTCAAGGACAACGATCAACTGGCCTCGGCCGACGACACCGCGCAGCGTATCGCTGCGTACCTGGAGCGGCCTGACTTCGGCAGCACCGAGCTCGACGACATCCGCAATACATGAACCTCGCGCGGGCCTGGCCCGAGCGACTCACCAAGACATCATGACCGAATCCAACCGCGCTCCCGCCGAGACCAACGTCCCGGCCGCAGCCGACGAAAACAAGATCATCGCGGAACGGCGCGAGAAGCTCCAGGCCCTGCGTCAGCAAGGCCCGGCCTTCCCCAACGACTTCCGCCCGACCCACCAGGCCGCCGCGCTGCACACGCAGTACAGCGAGACCGAGCAGGCCGTGCTTGAAGCCACCCCGGTGGAAGTCGCCATCGCCGGGCGCATGATGCTCAAGCGCGTGATGGGCAAGGCCAGCTTTGCCACCGTGCAAGACGGCTCGGGCCGCATCCAGTTCTACATCAGCCGCGATGCGATTGGTGAAGACGTGTACGCTGCCTTCAAGAAGTGGGACCTGGGCGATATCGTGGCCGCCCGCGGCACGCTGATGAAGACCAAGACCGGCGAGCTGTCGGTGGCGGTGACCGAGCTGCGCCTGCTGTCCAAGAGCCTGCGCCCCCTGCCCGGCGACTACTACGGCCTGGCCGACCAGGAACAGAAATACCGCCAGCGCTATGTGGACCTGATCGTGTCGCCGGAAACGCGCGCCACCTTCCGCGCCCGCACCAACGCCATCAGCTCGCTGCGCCGGCACATGGCCAGCAACGACTTCATGGAAGTCGAAACGCCGATGCTGCACCCGATCCCGGGCGGCGCCACGGCCAAGCCGTTCATCACCCACCACAACGCGCTGGACATGCAGATGTTCCTGCGCATCGCGCCCGAGCTGTACCTGAAGCGCCTGGTGGTGGGCGGTTTCGAGCGCGTGTTCGAGATCAACCGCAACTTCCGCAACGAGGGGGTGAGCCCGCGCCACAACCCTGAGTTCACCATGATGGAGTTCTATGCAGCCTACACGGACTACCGCTGGCTGATGGACTTCACGGAGGACCTGATCCGCCAGGCCGCGATCGACGCGCGCGGCAGCGCCGTGCTGACCTACCAGGACCGCGAGCTGGACCTGTCCAAGCCATTCCATCGCCTCACCATCACGCAGGCCATCCAGAAGTTCGCGCCACAATATACCGACGCGCAACTGGCCGACACGGAATTCCTGCGCGCCGAGCTGAAGAAGTTCGGCATCAATACCGGCGCCCCGCAATTCCTCAACGCAGGCCTGGGCACCCTGCAACTGGTGCTGTTCGAGGAAACCGCCGAAAGCCAGCTGTGGGAGCCGACGTTCATCATCGACTACCCGGTGGAAGTCTCGCCGCTGGCGCGCGCCTCGGATACCCAGCCGGGCATCACCGAGCGCTTCGAGCTGTTCATCACCGGCCGCGAGATTGCCAACGGTTTCTCCGAGCTGAACGACGCCGAAGACCAGGCCGAGCGCTTCCGCAAGCAGGTCGACCAGAAGGATGCGGGCGACGAAGAAGCGATGTACTTCGACGCCGACTACATCCGTGCGCTGGAATACGGCATGCCCCCGACGGGCGGCTGCGGCATCGGCATCGACCGCCTGGTGATGTTGCTGACCGACAGCCCGAACATCCGCGACGTCATCTTGTTCCCGCATCTGCGCCGCGAGGACTGACGCGGCGCGGTTGCCTCGCCGGGCCGCCTCGCACAGCAAAAAGCCCCACCGATTTTTGGCGGGGCTTTTTGCTTGTGGCTGCGAGCTTGTTACAAACACAGCCCGGGAAGGCCATGCATTTTCACCGCCAAGCCTATGATTCAACAGAAGATTTCAGCCTACAGAAACTTACAAATTCAAACGGAAAATGGCAGTGAATTGGGCCAAACTAGGTCCATCGAATCGCTAGCCATCAGTACCGCTGACCGGCTGCGTTTTGCGAGGAAAATAATATGTCGAATCCGACCTTGCACCAATCCAACGAGCCAGCCATGCCCGCTTCCCTGCCCACCCAACGCCGCCTGCATCCGCTGGTCGGCGCCGCCGCGGTAGCCATCGTGATCGCCAGCCTGACAGCGGTCGCCGCCATGACCGGCGTGCTGCCTACCAGCAAGGCCATGCAGGGATCGCAGCAGTCCCTGACTGCGCCTGTCGCCGGCAATGGCACCGTCAACGGCACCGTCAACGGCACCATCAATGGCGCCGACACCGCGCAACTGCCGGCGCCGGGTAGCACCACGCGGCCGCCCGAGGCCGCGAACCTGGCGCAGGCGCCCGTCACCCCGGCCGCACCGGCGCCAACACCGGCACCCGCTGCACGCCGCGCCCAGGAGCGCAGCAGCGCCAGCCGCGATGCAGGCTATGGCCCCGCGACCAGCCGCAACGACAATGGCGCCTATGCTGAACGCCAGCCGGCGCAAGGCAGCGCGTATGCCGGCCGCGTCGTTGCCATCACCCCGATCGAAGCACCCAAGCCGGCCAGTGGCCTGGGCGCCGTCGGCGGCGCGGTCATCGGCGGCCTGCTCGGCAACCAGATCGGCAAGGGCAATGGCCGTATCCTGGGCACCGTGGCCGGTGCCGTGGGCGGCGGCTTTGCCGGCAACCAGATCGAGAAGACCGTGCGCAAGGACACCAGCTACCAGGTCCGCGTGCAGATGGACAACGGCAGCCACCGCACCTTCACGTATCAAGCCGACCCGGGCGTGCAGATCGGGGAACGTGTGCACATGCAGGATGGCCAACTGGTCGCTGGCTGAGCCGGCATCCGCAACAGCGAAAAAAAACCGCGGAAAACGCGGTTTTTTTCGTTCCAGCCCTTATTCCGCTTCTTCAATCCAGGCGGATTGAATCGCCTCCAGGATCTTCTCGCCCGAGCGATCGGCCACATCGGCAAAGCCGTCCAGTTCCATGACCCAGCGGTGCAGGTCGGTGAAGCGGATGGTGGTGGGATCCACGTCCGGGTACTTGTCGTACAGGGCGGCGGCGATGTCGTAGGTGTCGGTCCACTTCATGGGTATTCTCTCCGGTCAGTTCTGGTCAACTCTGGTCAGGCGAGCAAGTCGGCGAGCGCGCTGCGCTCAATGCTCTTCCTTGGCATGGTTGATCGTGTACTTGGGGATCTGCACGGTGAGGTCGCTGTCGGCCACCAGGGCCTGGCAGGACAGGCGCGAGTTGGGCTCCAGGCCCCAGGCCTTGTCGAGTAGGTCTTCCTCTTTCTCTTCGGCCTCTTCCAGCGAGTTGAAACCCTCGCGCACCACCACGTGGCAGGTGGTGCACGCGCAGGACTTCTCGCAGGCGTGCTCGATCTCGATGCCGTTGCCGAGCAACGCGTCGCAAATGCTGGTACCGGCTTTGGCTTCGAACACGGCCCCTTCGGGGCAGAGTTCGACGTGGGGCAATACGATGATCTGTGGCATGGAATGTCCTGGATATGGATAGGGTGCGATTGGCCTCGGGGATCAGCCCAGGTCCTGCACCTTGCGGCCGGCCAGCGCGCTCTTGATCGAGCGGTCCATCCGGCGGGCAGCGAATTCGTCGGTGCCGTGGGACAGCGCTTCCACCGCTGTCTTGATGGCGTGGTGATCTTCGCCTGCGGCAATGTCGCTAGCGGCCGTGATCAGGCGCTCCACGTCGGCACGCTCCTCGGCCGAGAGCAGGTCGCCATCGAGTTCGAGCGCGCGGCGCGTGGCTTCGATGAGGCGCGCGGCGTCCACGCGTTCCTCCGCCAGCGCACGGCTCTTCATGTCGTGCTCGGCTTCACGGAAGCTGTCCTGCAGCATGCGGGCGATCTCGTCGTCGGCCAGGCCGTAGGACGGCTTGACGGTGATGGTCGCCTCCACGCCGGATTGCGTCTCGCGCGCGAAGACCGACAGCAGCCCGTCGGCGTCAACCTGGTACGTCACGCGAATGCGTGCCGCGCCGGCCACCATCGGCGGGATGCCACGCAACTCGAAACGCGCCAGCGAGCGGCAATCGCTCGCCAGTTCGCGCTCGCCTTGCAGCACGTGGATGGCGATGGCCGTCTGGCCGTCCTTGAACGTGGTGAATTCCTGCGCGCGGGCGACTGGGATGGTGCTGTTGCGCGGAATGATCTTCTCGACCAGGCCACCCATGGTTTCCACGCCCAGTGACAGCGGAATCACGTCCAGCAGCAGCCACTCCTCGCCGGGAGCGCCGTTGCCGGCCAGCAGGTTGGCCTGCATGGCCGCGCCCAGGGCCACGACCTTGTCCGGGTCGAGGTTGGTCAGCGGCGGCTGGCCGAAGAAGTCTCCCACCGCCTTGCGGATGGAAGGGATGCGGGTCGCGCCGCCAACCAGCACGACGCCCTTGACCTCGTCCGCCGCGACGCCGGCATCGCGCAGCGCCTTGCGCACAGGCGACAGGGTCTTTTGCACCAGCGGCGCGGTCAGCTCGACAAAGGTCGAGGCCGACAGCGTCAGGTGCACGATCTCGCCACTGTTCAGCACGGCATCGATCACGGTCGAATCGGCCGCCGACAACGCTTCCTTGGCCGCGCGGGAGCGCACCATCAGCAGGCGCATATCCTCGGCAGACAGCGGTTGCAGGCCAGCCTGCTCGACGATCCAGCACATCAGGCGCTGGTCGAAATCGTCGCCGCCCAGGGCGGAATCGCCGCCGGTGGCCAGCACTTCGAACACGCCCCGGCTGAGCTTGAGGATGGAGATATCGAAGGTGCCGCCGCCGAGGTCGTACACCGCGTAGATGCCCTCGGAAGCGTTGTCCAGGCCATAGGCGATGGCTGCCGCGGTCGGCTCGTTGAGCAGGCGCAACACTTCAAGGCCGGCGAGCTGCGCGGCATCCTTGGTAGCCTGGCGCTGGGCGTCGTCGAAATAGGCGGGCACCGTAATCACCGCGCCGACGAGTTCGTCGCCGAGCGAATCCTCGGCACGCTGGCGCAGCGTGGCCAGGATTTCCGCCGAGACTTCCACCGGACTCTTCACGCCGGCCGCGGTCTTGATCTGCACCATCCCGGGCGCGTCGACGAAATCGTAGGGGCTGTGCTCGATATGCGCGACGTCGCGCAGGCCGCGCCCCATGAAGCGCTTGACCGAGACGATGGTGTTCTTGGGGTCGTGCACCGCTTCTTCCTGCGCGCGGTAGCCGATCTGCGTACCCTTTGGCAGGTAGCGCACGACCGAAGGCAGCAGCGCGCGGCCGCTTTCGTCGGTCAGGACTTCGGGAATGCTGTTGCGAACCGCTGCCACCAGCGAATTGGTGGTGCCAAGGTCGATGCCGACCGCGAGCCGCTTCTGGTGGGGTGCCGGCGACATGCCGGGTTCGGAGATCTGGAGCAGTGCCATGATGAATCTTCTTTATTCGTGCGGTGGCAAAAACGGCCCGTCGCACAG
The DNA here is from genome assembly GCF_058794615.1 of Cupriavidus sp. GW823-FHT07A04. Classification (NCBI taxonomy): domain Bacteria; kingdom Pseudomonadati; phylum Pseudomonadota; class Betaproteobacteria; order Burkholderiales; family Burkholderiaceae; genus Cupriavidus; species Cupriavidus sp. GW823-FHT07A04. The sequence continues at coordinate 407,857 of NZ_JBXAHA010000001.1, read as the reverse complement.
GCCGGCTTTGCGCCGGGGCGCCATTGTGGCATGGCTGGGGCGAACTTGCCTGGCGGCGCTGGAGTCCCTCGGGGACCCTAGCCTTCCAGGCGGTCGATCGCCTCGCTGGTGTCGTGCTCGATTTTCTCGATGAACATCAATTGCCTGGCCGCGCTGCCAGCACCCGCGTTATCGCCGGCATCGAGCAGCGCACCCAGCGCCGCGTGGCGCTCGCGCTTCTCGCCACGCAACTCACGCAGCAGCGCATCGAGGCGCGCAACATCATTCTCTTCAACCGCTTCCTGCAGGGCCTCGCGCCATTCCATCTGCTGCATCAGGAAGGCGGGCGCCATGGCAGTATTGCTCTCGGCCTGAATGTCCACGCCGCGCAGCGTCAGCAGGTAGATCGCGCGCTTGAGCGGCTGGCGCAGCGTGCGGTACGCCTCGTTGGCATGCGCGGCCCATTGCATGGCCACGCGCCGCTCGGCATCGCCGGCATTGGCAAAGCGGTCCGGGTGCGCCTGCGATTGCACGGTCAGGTAGGCGGCGTCCAGCGCCGCCTCGTCGACTGCATATCCGACCGGCAGGCCGAACAGCGCGAAATAATCGTCTTTCAACACCTTCCCCAACAAAAAGGAGCGGCTGCGCCGCCCCTTTGAACTTCCTTCAGCGTGAAAGCGGCACGCTGACCGCGCGGCACAGGCCGCAGCAATGTGGCGGCTGATCCGGTCAGGCAGCGCGCTTTGCGCCGCTGCCCGCCCAATCCGCCGGCGGCTCCGCCCGATCGCATTTCAGGCAGTTCACCAGCTCGCCCATCCTGGCCGCACGCCCCTGCGGCGTCAGCGTCCACGGACGCATCTGCCAGGGCGGGTCATGGCGCATATGCTGGCCGTGCCCGCAATCGAGTTCCGCCACCCAGTGGCTTTCCTCGTCCTGGTGAAAGCCGACAATGCTGCGTTTCATCGTTTCATCGTATCCGGCGTGCCGATGCCAGCACGCTCAAACCCGGAACGACTCTCCGCAACCGCACTCATCCTTGACGTTGGGGTTGTTGAAGCGGAACCCCTCGTTCAGGCCTTCACGCGCGAAATCGAGCTCGGTGCCATCGATATACGGCAAGCTCTTGGGATCGACGATCACCTTGATGCCGTGCGACTCGAACACGCTGTCTTCCGGCAACAGGTCGTCGACGTACTCCAGCTTGTAGGCCAGGCCCGAGCAGCCGGTGGTCTTGACGCCGAGGCGCAGGCCAACGCCCTTGCCGCGGCGGTCCAGGTAGCGCGCCACATGCTTGGCGGCCTTCTCGGTAAGCGTGATCATCGCTGCTTCATCCCTTGATTGAACGCGGAACTCAGGCGGCCTTCTGCTCGGCGCCTTCGTGCTTCTTCTTGTAGTCCTCGACCGCTGCCTTGATGGCATCTTCGGCCAGGATGGAGCAGTGGATCTTCACCGGCGGCAACGCCAGTTCTTCGGCGATGTGCGTGTTCTTGATTTCCAGTGCCTGATCCACGGTCTTGCCCTTGACCCATTCGGTCACGAGCGAGGAGGACGCGATGGCCGAGCCGCAGCCATAGGTCTTGAACTTGGCGTCTTCGATCACGCCAGCTTCATTGACCTTGATCTGCAGCTTCATGACGTCGCCGCAAGCGGGCGCGCCAACCATGCCGGTGCCCACCGCGTCGTCGTTCTTGTCGAACGAGCCAACGTTGCGGGGGTTTTCATAGTGGTCGAGAACCTTGGTGCTGTATGACATTTTGGCTACCTCTTGGCGTATCGGTATTTATGGGGTCTTGCGTGGGTCTTGGCGCTTGGTGCTTAGTGCGCGGCCCACTGGATGGAATTCAGGTCCACACCGTCCTTGAACATTTCCCACAGCGGCGATAAATCGCGCAGCTTGGAGATCTTGCTCTTGAGCAGTTCCACGGTGTAATCGACTTCTTCCTCGGTGGTGAAACGGCCCACCGTGAAGCGGATCGAACTGTGCGCGAGTTCGTCGTTGCGGCCCAGGGCGCGCAGCACATACGAAGGCTCCAGCGACGCCGAGGTGCAAGCCGAGCCCGACGACACCGCCACGTCCTTGATCGCCATGATCAGCGATTCGCCTTCGACGAAGTTGAAGCTGACATTGAGGTTATGCGGCACGCGTTGTTCCAGGTCGCCGTTCAGGTAGACCTCTTCCATGCCCGACAGGCCACGCCACAGGCGATCACGCAGCATGCGGATACGTTCGTTTTCCGTAGCCATTTCCTCACGGGCGATGCGGAAGGCTTCGCCCATGCCCACGATCTGGTGCGTGGCCAGCGTGCCCGAACGCATGCCGCGCTCGTGACCGCCGCCGTGCATCTGCGCTTCCAGGCGCACGCGCGGCTTGCGGCGTACGTACAGCGCGCCCACGCCCTTCGGGCCGTAGGTCTTGTGTGCCGAGAACGACATCAGGTCGCACTTCAGCGTGTTCAGGTCGATCGCTACCTTGCCGGTGGCCTGGGCGGCGTCGCAATGGAAGATGATGCCCTTGGCGCGGCAGATCTCGCCGATCTGCGCCACGTCCTGGATCACCCCGATCTCGTTGTTGACCAGCATCACCGACACCAGGATCGTGTCAGGGCGGATCGCCGCCTTGAGCACTTCGATGTCGACCAGGCCATTGTCCTGCACGTCGAGGTAGGTCACCTCGAAGCCCTGGCGCTCCAGCTCACGGGTGGTGTCGAGCACAGCCTTGTGCTCGGTCTTCACCGTGATCAGGTGCTTGCCCTTGCCCGAATAGAAATTGGCCGCGCCCTTGATGGCGAGGTTGTTGGACTCGGTTGCGCCCGATGTCCACACAATCTCGCGCGGATCGGCGCCCACCAGTGCCGCCACCTGCTCACGCGCTTCTTCCACCGCGCGCTCGGCATCCCAGCCGTAGGCGTGGCTGCGCGAAGCCGGATTGCCAAACTGTTCACGCAAGTACGGAATCATCTTGTCCGCCACGCGCGGGTCTACCGGCGTGGTGGCTGAGTAATCCATGTAGATGGGGAAATGTGGGGTGCTCATCGTTATGACTGCCTTTTAGGGACCGCTATGCTTGACGTTGCTCTCTGTTCTCTTGCCGGCTGCCCGTCTTACGACTGAGCCAGGCTGAAAACCGAATTCACCACCCGCGCACGCGCGGGCTTTTCCTGCTTGTCCGCCTTGCCGATCGGCGCGGCCACGGTTTGCGCAGCCGACTCCTCGCGCATGTCGTGCAACACCGCGGGACACTTGGCGCGCTGCTGGTCGACCAGGTTCTTCAGGGAGACGGAATCGAGATACTCGACCATTTTCTGGTTCAGCGTGGCCCACAGTTCGTGGGTCATGCAGCGACCGGTTCCCTCATCTCCGTTACAATTACCCTTTCCGCCGCATTGCGTGGCGTCGAGCGGCTCATCGACCGCGATGATGATGTCGGCCACCGTTACGTCTTCCGCCTTGCGGGCAAGACTGTAGCCGCCGCCCGGGCCGCGCACGCTTTCCACGATCTCGTGGCGGCGCAGCTTACCGAACAGCTGCTCGAGGTAAGAGAGGGATATTTTCTGGCGCTGGCTGATGCCCGCTAGCGTAACGGGGCCCTGATCCTGGCGCATGGCCAGGTCAATCATGGCGGTTACCGCGAAGCGGCCTTTGGTCGTCAGTCTCATGATGCTGGGGAGTACTTGATCATTTTGGTCAAGTATAAAAGAAGTCGACTAATTCAGTCAAGTACCCCTGCCGCATCGCATCAAACCTGCCCCTGCTCCGCCGAGGCCGCGCCAACGGGCGCGCGCGGCGGCACGATCAGCGACCAGGGGTGTTTCAGGATGCGCCGCCGCACAGCCGAACTCAGCGCCCGGCGATCCACCCGGCGCAGGCTGCGTGAGCGCAACGCCATATTGAAGGCCAGCGCGAAGCTCACCGCGACGTTCAGCAGCCCCATCAGCGCAATGCCCGCCACCGCCAGCCAGAACGACGGCATCTTCAGCACGGCAAAGCCCAGCACGCCGATCGCGGTGCCCACCGAGCCGGTCGACAAGGTGACGTGCCGCACTTCCATGTGGGGGCCGAAGAAGCTGAGGATCTCCGGTCCCAGCCCGAGCAGCAGCCCCAGCGACACATTGGCAGCGATCCCCGACATATTGCGCTTCCAGAAGTCCGCCATCCGCGTGGCGCCCTGCGCGCCCAGCACATAGCGCAGGCGGCGGTTGTACGCCATCACGTCATGCACCTTGTGCAGCGCGAACCAGTTGTCGGCCCAGCCCGCCACGAGGCTGGACAGCCACAAGAGTACCCCCGTGAAGATCGCGTAGATCGGCGTGGGGCCAAGAATGGAAAACGACTCGATGGTGGCGATCGCCTTGGCGGGTGTGATCAGGTTGGCGCCCAGGATGCGGTTGGCGAGCCACTGGATGCCCATCGCCACCGGGAACACCACCACCAGGTTGCCGAAAATCGCTGCGGCGTTTGAGCGGATCATGGCGATGGTGTCGTCAACGAAGATCTCCCGCCCCTCCGGCCTGCCGACCGCATCGAGCCGGTGCGCCAGCGCTGGGCCGGTCATCGCCGGCTGCTTGGTGGCCAGCGTGAAATGCGCGAAGTGGATCACCAGGAAGCTGCCCGCATAGTTGAGCGAGGCCAGCAGGCCCTCGATGAACTTATCCAGGTGCAGCCCATAGATCAGGAACTTGAGATAGACCGTGCCCACGGTGATCAAGCCGCCACCGGCAGCGGCCCGCATCAGTTCGCGATACTCGCGGCGATCGCGGGTGATGTAGTGCTCGCCGGTCTCGGCCGAGCGCTCAACCACCTTGCGCGCCAGTTGCGAAAACGAGGTGCCCGCCAGGTGCCCGATACTGCGCCGCGCCTGGGTGGAGCGAATCAGCGCCGCGATCAGGTGGGCGTGCCGGCCGCGCCGCTGCGGCTCAACCCAGGTCGCCAGCAACAGCTCGATGCGCGCGAGCCGGACCTTCATGCGCTCGATCTGGAACACCACCTCCACCGATACGCCGTTCTCCTCCAAGTCGTCGTACACGCGCTGAGCCGCCTGGTGGCAGCCATCGAGCAGCGCGCGGAAATAGTTGAGCCGGTGCGCGAAAGCCTCGCCGCCGTGCGCCGCCTCCTCCTCTTCGCACAAGGCTTGCACAGCGCTGTCCAGCCGGAAAAACGGCGTGTCCTGCACCTTGCCCTTGAGGCGAGAGCGAATCGCCTGGCTCAGTCCGGTAGCACGCACCTGGCTGACCAGCACCTGGATGCTGGTGGCCAGTGTGCGGTCGAAACGATCCCATTCGGGCGGCGCTGCAGCTTCGCCCGGCGCTTGCGGGTCGTCGGTGCGCAGCACGGCAGCCAGCCGCTCGAGCAGGTCGCCATCGAGCGCCTCGACCCAGTCGGCATCGTTATCATCGATAAACAGCAGCGCGAACAGGCCCGCCATATCGCTACGGTTGGGCGGAGGGGGCAGGAACCGCGCCTGCAGCCGGTTCAGCACCTCGCTCCAGAAGCCCGGGTGGGAAGCCACGCCGGTGTCGCACAGCAAAGTGACCGGATCGTTATCGCGCACGATGGAACGCACCATGCGGGCAAAGCGCCCCGCCACTTCCGGATTGCGGCCAAGCACCTGTAGCAGGTAGCGCAGCCGCACGTGCTCCCGGCGACTCTTGTCGGCCGCCACACCTTCGGCGCCTGGCAGCCCGTCGCGCCGGATCCAGTAGCCCAGCTCGATCAGCCAGCCGTTACGGTCCGCCAGCGGCGCCTCCGGGTCCGCTGCCGCCAGGATTGCGTCGAGTTGCAGGCTGGCATTGCGCGACTCGCGCCATTTGCGGAACAGGGAACGAAACATGAATCCTCGTGAAAGTAATGGAAAGGCTGCAAGGGCGGGCGAGCGCGATCAGGTGGCGCCGCCAAGCCCCTTGGCACGCAGCATGGCGATCACGCCATCGCAGGCGTCCTCGACATAGTCGAGCACGCGCTCGAAGCCATCACCCTCGCCGTAGTAGGGGTCCGGCACTTCGTCCGCGGCGTGCCGGCTGGCGAAACTCATCAGCAGGCGCAGCTTGTCCTGGCTGCCAGGCGGACAGATGGCGCGCAGCGCGGCCAGGTTGTCCTGGTCCATGGCCAGCAGCAGGTCGAAACGGGCGAAATCCTGCACCAAAGCCTGGCGCGCGCGTTGCGCGCGGAGGTCATAGCCACGGGCCAGCGCATGACGCTGGGAGCGCGCATCCGGCGCGCGCCCGATGTGATAGCCATGCGTGCCGGCGGAATCCAGCTCGACCAGATCGGCCAGGCCGACCGCCTCCAGCTTGGCGCGCAGCACGCCCTCCGCGGTCGGAGAACGGCAGATGTTTCCCATGCAACACATCAAAATGGCGTATTTCTTCATAGGGGTGTGGCACTATCCAGCGCCGAAAGCTAGACGACAAAACGCGGCACGCGCGATGAGCTTGCAGCCAGCGCACCGGGCGCGGCTGCCACAACGAAGCCGGATTCTACAGCCCTGCCCACAAGGCCGCGCTCACGGGAGCGCCAGCACGCCGGTCGAAGTCGCCTGGCAAAAAAGCTGACGCAAAGGTGGCGCCCACCGCATAATCGCGCGGTGAACCTCCACCTCAGCCCACTCCTCCTGGCGCCCCTTCTGCTTTGTGCAAGCCTGGCCGACGCCGCCGAACGGTCCGCGGACGCCGCCTCCGGCGCAGGCTGCGAAAGCCTGCTCACCGTGGTCCGGCATAGCCTGGAGAAAGAAATCGGTGCGGCCTGCGCTGCCTCTGCGTCAGCCGCTGCCTCGACACCGGCCACCGCATGCGCCGCGCAACGCGAACCGCTGCACGCCATCGTGGACTTTATCAGCGAGCGCGAGGCCGCCAGCGCCGACCAGTGCGACACCCTGCTGGAAGTCAACAAGCGTTTGCGCTCGCTGCCCCCGAAGGGCTGATATGACTAGCAGGCAAATCGGCTCAGGGCAGCTTGGCCGCCAGCACATCCAGCTTTTCGATAGAAGGCGGTTTGGCGAACAGGTCGGGCGCCTTGGCCATCAGGGCCTCGGCCACCTTGCCCGAGAGATGGGCGTTGCGCCCGGCCTCATCGGGAAACGCATCGAAGATGCCGAACATGGATGGCCCGAGCCGCAGCGCAAACCATGCCGTGGTGCCGGCTTCGGCCTGCACCAGCGGCAAGCCTGCGAGCAGGAATTCCTCGACTTCCTTTTCCTTGCCGGGCTTCGCATGCAGCGGAACCCACAGAGCGAACTTGACCATGGACCATCTCCTCACCACCGTCCGGGATTCCAACTATAGACGGTCGCCAGCCCGTCAGGACGCGGCAGCGGCAGCCGGCGGCAGGTGCTCCCCATCGCCGCTGGCGCCAAAGATCTGGCGCTTGAGCTTGGCCAGCTGGTCGCGCACCTGCCCGGCCTTCTCGAACTCGAGATTCTTGGCGTGCTCGAACATCTGCTTCTCCAGCCGCTTGATCTCCTTCGCAACCTGCTTCTCGCTCATGTCCTCGTACTTGGCGCGTTCTTCCGCGGCCAGCAGCTCGGCCTTGACCTCGCCCGGGTCGTAGACCCCGTCGATGATGTCCTTGATGCGCTTGACCACGCCGCGCGGCACGATGCCATTGGCTTCATTGAACGCGATCTGCTTGGCGCGGCGGCGCTCCGTCTCACCGATCGCCCGCTTCATCGAATCGGTCATCCGGTCCGCGTACAGGATGGCGGTGCCGTTGACGTTACGGGCCGCGCGGCCGATGGTCTGGATCAGCGAACGCTCGGCGCGCAGGAAACCTTCCTTGTCAGCGTCGAGAATCGCCACCAACGAGACTTCCGGAATATCCAGGCCCTCGCGCAGCAGGTTGATGCCGACCAGCACGTCGAAGGTACCCAGGCGGAGGTCGCGAATGATCTCCACGCGCTCCACCGTATCGATGTCCGAGTGCAGGTAACGCACCTTGACGCCGTTCTCTGTCAGGAACTCCGTGAGCTGCTCGGACATGCGCTTGGTCAGCGTGGTCACCAGCACGCGCTCACCGACGGAGACCTTCTGGTGGATCTCTGACAGCAAGTCGTCAACCTGCGTGGTCGCGGGACGCACGTGGATGATCGGATCGACCAGGCCGGTGGGCCGCACCACCTGCTCCACCACCTGGCCCGCATGCTCGTTCTCGTAATTGGACGGCGTGGCGGAGACAAACATCACCTGCCGCATCTTGCCCTCGAACTCCGAGAACTTGAGGGGGCGGTTGTCCAGAGCGGACGGCAGCCGGAAGCCATAGTCGACCAAGGTCGTCTTGCGCGCCTTGTCGCCGTTGTACATGCCATTGAACTGACCCATCAGCACGTGGGACTCGTCCAGGAACATCAACGCGTCCTGCGGCAGGTAGTCGACCAGCGTGGGCGGCGGCTCGCCCGGCTTGGCGCCCGACAGGTGGCGCGAGTAATTCTCGATGCCCTTGCAGAACCCGAGCTCGGAGAGCATTTCCAGGTCGAAGCGGGAGCGCTGCTCCAGCCGCTGCGCCTCCACCAGCTTGTTCTCCTTATAGAAGAAATCCAGGCGCTCGCGCAGCTCGACCTTGATGTCTTCGATCGCCCGCAGCACGGTCTCGCGCGGGGTCACGTAGTGGCTCGACGGATAGACCGTGAAGCGCGGGATCTTCTGCCGCACCCGCCCGGTGAGCGGGTCGAAGAACTGCAGCGAATCGATCTCGTCGTCGAACATGTCGACGCGCACCGCCAGCTCGGCATGCTCGGCCGGGAAGATATCCAGCGTATCGCCGCGCACGCGGAAGGTGCCGCGCTGGAAATCGGTCTCGTTGCGGGTGTACTGCATGGCGATCAGGCGCGCGATCACATCGCGCTGGCTGATCTTGTCGCCGGTGCGCAGTGTCAGGATCATCTTGTGATACTCGGACGGGTTGCCGATACCGTAGATGGCCGACACGCTGGCCACGATGATGGTGTCGCGCCGCTCCAGCAGGCTCTTGGTGGCCGACAGCCGCATCTGCTCGATATGCTCGTTGATCGAGGAATCCTTCTCGATGAACAGGTCGCGCTGCGGCACGTAGGCTTCGGGCTGGTAGTAGTCGTAGTAGCTGACGAAATACTCCACCGCGTTGCGCGGGAAGAACTCGCGGAACTCGGAATACAGCTGCGCGGCCAGCGTCTTGTTGGGCGCGAACACGATGGCCGGACGGCCCAGGCGGGCAATCACGTTGGCCATGGTGAAGGTCTTGCCTGAACCGGTCACCCCCAGCAGGGTCTGGTAGGACAGGCCGTCCTCCACACCCTCGACCAGCTGGCGGATCGCCTCGGGCTGATCGCCCGCCGGCAGATAGGGCTGGTAAAGCTGGAACGGCGAGCCGGGAAAGGTCGCGAACTTCTCTTCATCCAGCGCGGGCGCGACTTCAACGAGATTCGACATAGGCTGGTAGGGGAAAACCTCAGGAAAACGGGCAGATACGCTAGAATCTTGGGGTTGGCGGCCCGGTATCAAGATGGGGGTCGCCCGCACTCCCGAGCGCAGTCCGGAGCATTCTACGCCTTCCCGTTTTGTTACATAGCTGACCACGAGATCCCAAATGAGTTTGTTTTCTGCCGTCGAGATGGCCCCGCGCGACCCGATCCTGGGCCTGAATGAAGCCTTCAATGCCGATACCCGTGCCACCAAGGTCAATCTGGGTGTTGGCGTGTACTTCACCGACGAAGGGAAAATCCCTCTGCTGCGCGCCGTGCAGGAAGCCGAGAAGGCCCGCCTGACCACCGCCACCCCGCGTGGCTACCTGCCGATCGAAGGCATCGCCGCCTATGACCAGGCCGTGCAGACCCTGCTGTTCGGCAAGGAATCGCCGCTGATCACCGAAGGCCGTGTTGTGACCGCCCAGGCACTCGGCGGCACCGGCGCGCTGAAGATCGGCGCCGACTTCCTCAAGCGCCTGTACCCGGATGCCAAGGTCGCCATCAGCGACCCGAGCTGGGAAAACCACCGTGCCCTGTTCGAGGCAGCCGGTTTCCCCGTGATCAACTACGCCTACTACGATGCTGCCAGCCACGGCCTGAATTTCGCCGGCATGGTGGAGTCGCTCAAGTCGTACGCCGCCAACACCATCGTGGTGCTGCACGCCTGCTGCCACAACCCGACCGGCGTCGACCTGTCGGCCGAGCAGTGGAAGCAAGTCGTGGAACTGATCAAGGAACGCAACCTGATCCCGTTCCTCGACATGGCCTACCAGGGCTTCGCGGAAGGCATCGAGCCGGACGGCGCCGCCGTGCGCCTGTTCGCCGAATCCGGCCTGCCGTTCTTCGTGTCGAGCTCGTTCTCGAAGAGCTTCTCGCTGTACGGCGAGCGCGTGGGCGCGCTGTCGATCGTCACCACGGGCAAGGAAGAAGCCCAGCGCGTGATGTCGCAGGTCAAGCGCGTCATCCGCACCAACTACTCCAACCCGCCGACCCACGGCGGCACCGTGGTCGCCACCGTGCTGAACAGCCCGGAGCTGCGCGCCATGTGGGAACAGGAACTGGGCGAGATGCGCGACCGTATCAAGCTGATGCGCCATGCGCTGGTGGACAAGCTGGCCGCCAAGGGCGTGCCGGGCGACTTCTCCTTCGTCAAGTCCCAGCGCGGCATGTTCTCGTACTCGGGCCTGAACTCGGCCCAGGTCGACGTGCTGCGCAACGAGCACGGCATCTACGCCGTGGGCACCGGCCGCATCTGCGTGGCCGCGCTGAACAGCCGCAACATCGACGCGGTGGTCAACGCCATCGCCGCCGTGCTGTAACGCAATACGCGTAAAAGTGCACAAAAAGGCGGCTTCGGTCGCCTTTTTCGTATCTCATGGCAATTTTTCACGTTCTTTTGCATTTGTCATCGAGAAGTACAGTGTTTGTCCTATTGTCTTTTTCCGATGCGAGCGTACCTTAGGGTATATGCTGCATCGCACGATCGTTCGATTACGCGCATAATCGGTAACACATTAGCAACTGTGTTTGTTGTATTTGTATTGTCCAGGCGTTGAATTCCAGCTTCGCCCCCAGCCTGATAGGGACCACGTCATGCTTTACCAGCTGCATGAATTCCAGCGCTCGATGCTGCACCCGCTTACCGCATGGGCGCAGGCTACGGCCAAGACCTTTACCAATCCCCTGAGCCCGATGTCCCTGGTGCCCGGCGCCACGCGACTGGCTGCCGGCTACGAGTTGCTGTACCGACTCGGCAAGGAATACGAAAAACCCGAATTCGATATCAAATCGGTACGCTCCAACGGCCGGGACATCCCGATCGTCGAACAGACGATCATCGAAAAGCCCTTCTGCAAGCTGGTGCGCTTCAAGCGCTATGCCGACGATCCGGAGACCATCAAGCTGCTCAAGGATGAGCCTGTGGTGCTGGTGTGCGCCCCCCTGTCGGGCCACCATGCCACGCTGCTGCGCGATACCGTGAAGACCTTGCTGCAGGACCACAAGGTCTATGTGACCGACTGGATCGATGCCCGCATGGTCCCGATCGAGGACGGCCGTTTCCGCCTGGCGGACTACATCCACTACATCCAGGACTTCATCCGCCATATCGGCGCTGAGAACCTGCACGTGATCTCCGTGTGCCAGCCCACGGTCCCGGTGCTCGCGGCCATCTCCCTGCTGGCATCGGCCGGCGAGAAGACGCCAAAGACCATGACCATGATGGGCGGCCCGATCGACGCACGGCGCAGCCCGACGGCTGTGAATTCGCTCGCGACCAACAAGTCGTTCGAGTGGTTCGAGAACAATGTGATCTATACGGTGCCGGCGAACTACCCGGGCCATGGCCGCAAGGTGTATCCGGGCTTCCTGCAGCACGCCGGGTTCGTAGCGATGAACCCCGACCGCCACCTGTCCTCGCACTACGATTACTACCTGAACCTGGTCGAGGGCGATGCCGACGACGCGGAAGCCCACGTGCGCTTCTACGACGAGTACAACGCCGTGCTCGACATGGACGCCGAGTACTACCTCGACACCATCCGCGAAGTGTTTCAGGAATTCCGGCTTGCCAACGGCACCTGGGAGATCGATGGCCAGCCGGTGCGCCCGCAGGACATCAAGGGCACCGCGCTACTGACGATCGAGGGCGAGCTGGACGACATCTCGGGCGCCGGCCAGACCGCCGCCGCGCATGAGCTCTGCGCGGGCATTCCCAAAGCGCGCAAGCAACACATCACGGCAGCCAAGTGCGGCCACTACGGGATCTTCTCCGGCCGCCGCTGGCGCCAGGAGATTTACCCGGAGCTGCGCGATTTCGTGCTCAAGCATCGTTGAGCCACGGCGCTTAAGCTGCACGCCGCCACGCCGCACCCATAAAAAACGCCCGCAAGCTGCGGGCGTTTTTTTTATGGGGCTGCAAGCTGCCTTAGCGGCGCTCCAGGTAAGCCAGCAGCATATCGGTGTGCAACTCGGCAAAGCGCTCGTGCTCATCCTGCGCCGCCACGTCGCGCCCGATCACCGCGCTGATGGTGTAACGATTGGACAGCACGTAGTAGCCAAGCGCGGAGATCGTCAGATATAGCTGCGAGACATCGACGTTGTCGCGGAACACCCCCTGCCGCTGGCCCCGCTTGACGATATCCGCGAGCACGTTAACCACCGGGTTGATCAACTGGTGCAGCTGGGTGGACTTCTTCAGGTGGCGCGCCTCGTGCAGGTTCTCGCTGTTGACCAGCCGGATGAACTCGGGATTGCGGTAGTACCAGTCCCAGACAAAGCGAGCCAGCGTGCGGACCGCCGCAACGGGATCCTCTTCGACGATGTGCAACTGCTCCTCGGCGGCGCGAAACTCCGCATATTGTTTTTCAAGGACGGCCAGGAACAAACCCTCCTTGCTGCCATAGTAGTAATACAGCATGCGCTCGTTGGTCTCGGCGCGGCGCGCGATCTGGTCGACACGCGCCCCTGCCAGGCCGCCCTTGGCAAATTCCTCGGTGGCCGCATCAAGGATGCGGCGGCGTGTTCCCTCGGGGTCCCGCTTGGTTCTGGTTTCGTTTCGCATGCGACGGCTGGTGAATCGTTGCGCGGATTATGGCACAGGGCAACTTGCGCGCAGCGGCCCCGGCAAAGGGCGCATCATCGCGCGTTTCTGCACTGCGGCGAAATCGGGGATAATCCCTGCCGCGTGCCCGTTCCGGCCAGGAAAAAAGAGAACGGCATCCGCGCCGTACCCGCAAACCCCAAAAGCTGTCGTGACCGCCATTTCCCAGACCCTCGCCGATCGCCTCGAAGCCCTGCTGCCGCAGACCCAATGCACCAAGTGCGGCTTCGACGGCTGCCGTCCCTATGCCGAAGCCATGGCGGCGGGCGAAGCAGCCGGCAATCGCTGCCCGCCGGGCGGGGAAGAGGGCATCCGCCGCCTGTCGGCGCTGCTCGGCGCGCCGCCGCAGCCGCTGGACCCGGAGCGCGGCGTGGAGCAGGCCCGCGCGGTGGCAGTGATTGACGAAGCGCTATGCATCGGCTGCACGCTGTGCATCCAGGCTTGCCCGGTCGACGCCATCGTTGGCGCGCCCAAGCAGATGCATACCGTGCTGGCGGACTGGTGCACGGGTTGCGACCTCTGCGTGGCCCCCTGCCCCGTCGACTGCATTGCCATGGTTCCCGTCAGCGCGCAGCGCACCGGCTGGGCAGCCTGGTCGCAGGTGCAAGCGGACGAGGCCCACGCGCGCTACCTCGCCCGCCGCTCGCGGCTCGTGCGCGAGCGCGAGGAGAACGATGCACGCTTGGCGGCCAAGGCGGCCGCCAAACTGCAGGCGCTGCAAGCCGAAGCGCCGCAAAGTGAAGAGGAACGCTCGGCGCGGGCACGCAAGCAGGCCATCATCCAGGCCGCCATCGAGCGGGCGCGCCTGAAGCAACAAGCGGTGCAGCCGCGCAATACCGAAAACGTCTCCCCTGCCGTGCAGGCACAGATCGACGCCGCCGAGGCCCGCCGCGCCAGGGCCGGCCTCACCGCCACACCGTGCCAGGCCGATCCCGATGCCGTGCCCGGCTCCAACCCAGCCCCCGAGGACTAATGAACGCTGCCAAGTGCCGCGCCTTGTTCGAGACACTGCGCGAAGTCAACCCGACCCCGGTCACCGAGCTGGAATACAGCTCGCCGTTCGAGCTGCTGATTGCCGTGCTGCTGTCCGCGCAGGCCACTGACGTGGGCGTGAACAAGGCCACGCGCAAGCTCTACCCCGTGGCGCACAGCCCGGAGCAGATGCTGGCGCTGGGCGAGGACGGGCTGATTGAGTACATCAAGACCATCGGCCTGTACAAGACCAAGGCCAAGCATGTCATAGCGACCTGCCGCATCCTGGTCGAACAGCACGGCGGCCAGGTGCCGCGCGACCGGGTCGCGCTGGAGGCTTTGCCGGGCGTAGGCCGCAAGACGGCCAACGTGGTACTGAATACCGCGTTCGGCGAGGCCACCATTGCCGTCGACACGCATATCTTCCGGGTAGCCAACCGCACCGGCCTGGCGCCCGGCAAGAACGTGCAAGTGGTGGAGCAGAAGCTGCTCAAGGCCGTGCCGCAGGAGTTCATGCACGATGCGCACCACTGGCTGATCCTGCATGGGCGCTATGTCTGCAAGGCGCGCAAGCCCGAGTGCTGGCACTGCGCGATCGAGCCGCTGTGCGAGTACCGCGAGAAGACCGAGGCGCCACGCATCTGAGCGCAGGCGCAACGGACAGGCAAAAAAAGACCCGCGCGAGGCGGGTCTTTACCTATCTGGCAGCGCTTGCGCTCAGACGATGCGGCAGGCTTCGTCGAACGACAGGCGCGGGCTGCGCGGGAACAGTTTGTCGGCCTCGCCATAGCCCAGGTTCACCAGGAAATTGACCGACCATTTGCCATCGGCGAAGAAGGCGGCATTCACCTTGCCAGCATCGAATCCGGCCATCGGGCCGCAATCCAGGCCGAGGGCACGCGCGGCCAGAATGAAATAGCCACCTTGCAGCGAGCTGTTCATCAGCGCGTCGCGGGCGATCTTTTCCGGCTGGCCGGCGTACCACGAGCGCGCATCGGCGTGCGGGAACAGCTTGGGCAGCTGATCGTGGAAGGCGTTGTCGAATGCGACGATGGCGGTAACCGGTGCCGAGCGGGTCTTCTCGACGTTGCCTGCGGACACGCACTCGACCAGGCGAGCCTTTTCCGCCGCGCTCTTGACGAACACGATGCGGGCCGGCGAACCGTTGGCAGCCGTCGGGCCAAACTTCATCGCGTCATAGATCTGGTGAAGCACGGCATCGTCCACTTGACGGTCTTGCCACACGTTGTGCGTACGCGCTTCGGTGAACAGCTGGGCGATTGCAACCTGATCGATCGGTTTCATGCGGTCGGTTCCTGAACAGAAAGTGAGAACCGGATTGTATCTAAGACGCCGCGCCTCGCCACGCAAGCGATTTGAGCAAGGGGTTCAATTCTGTTGCACATCCTGCGCGCCGGAACCCTTGCTGGTCAGCCAAAGCACGCCCGCCAGGATCAAGCCGCCGCCCAGCGCCTGCGTCATCCCGACATGCTCCCCGAGCAAAAGCGCCGCCAACACCACCGTCACCACCGGCTCGAGGGTGGACAACATCGAAGCCCGCGCCGCGCCGAGCCGTTGCAAGCCGGCAAAAAAGGCCAGGATCGCCAGAACCGTAGACAGCAGCGCGATCGCCAGCAGCGCCAGCCAGCCTGCGGCACTCTGTGGGAACTGCGGCGGCACGCCAGCGCCCGCGCGCAACACCCCCGCCACGATATAGACCACCGCGGCCGCACTGCACACCACGGTGGTAGTGGCCAGCGGATTGACGCCCGCCGTCACGCGCGCGCCCACGATGATGTAGACCGAGTAGATCGCGGCCGAGGCCAGGCCAAGCCCGATGCCCAGCGCCGAGCCCTGGCCACCCCCCACCGTCAGCCCCGCCCCCACCGAGCACAGCACGAGCGCGATCACGGATGCGGTGCCGAGCCGTTCCTTGAGGAAAACGGCGGCAAGGATGGTGACAAAGAGCGGATACAGGTAAAGCAGCAAGGCCACCAGGCTGGCCTGGGCATGATTGAGCGCGGTGAAAAAGCAGAACGACTGGCCAACATAGCCGATGCCGCCCATGGCAGCCAGCGCCAGCACCTTGCGCCAGCCCGGCAGGCTGACGCCGCGCAGGCGCATCGCCAGCGCCAGCGCGCCCGCGGCCAGCACGAAACGCACCGCCAGCAGGCCGTAGACATCGGTGCCCGCGTCGTAAGCAAAGCGCGCGAAAATTGCCATGGCGCCAAAGGCGCTGGCCGACAGGGCGATCAGCAACACGCCCGCGAGCTGCTCGCGGGCATGGCGCACGGGCTGCCGGACACGGGCGGCGGAGGAACGGGGAACGGACATGGTGGCGCGCTGGCAGGAAATGGACCCGGCGACGCCGGGCAACGCCGCATTCTAGTGGCTGGCAGGCCGATTCGGTCAGCTTGCGGGGGCCGGTTTGCGCTGCGCTGCAGCAGTGGAAGAGCTCGTTTACAATAGCGCCATCATGTTCAATCCCTCCCGCGAAGAAGTCCGCCGTTTTTTCTGTGAAGCCTGGCAGAAGCAACGCGCAGGCAGCGTCCTCACCCCCCTCGAACTCATTGCCGTCGACTGGATCGGCGAGCATCCCGAGTACCACAGCCTGCTCACCGACACGGAGGGCGCGCTGACCCAGGACTACACGCCTGAAGGCGGCCAGACCAATCCCTTCCTGCACTTGGCCATGCACCTGTCGATTTCCGAGCAGGTTTCCATTGACCAGCCCCCCGGCATCCGCCGCGCCTACGAATCCCTGGCGCAGCGCCTGGATTCACCGCACGAAGCGCAGCATCAGGTCATGGAATGCCTCGGCGAAATGCTCTGGCAGGCGCAACGCACCGGCATGCCGCCGGATGGCGAGCAATACATTGCCTCGATCCAGCGCCGCGCTACCCGCTAGGTGACGTCCCAGCCCCGCCCGGGTTGCGTACAAATCATCACAGAATTCTGGCGCATGGCGTGATAGGCACGTGATAGGCTGTACCGCGTCACAATATCCTGCCGCGTGCGCATCACCTCTTCACGTGGATGCGCTGCCGCCTCCCATGCTGCTCAGCACGCTCAAGCCCGAGATCCGCCGCGCCACGGCCAAGCCACCTGCGCTCCTGCTCGCCCTCGCCCTCGTGGCGGCCGGGCCGCTATCGAGCCATGCTGCCGTCGCGCTGCTGCAACCGCCGAAGGTGGTCGACGGCACCAAGCCCCTGACCCTGACCTTGTTGCTGAGCGCCGACGGTGCGAGCCGCAGCTTCCTGGTCCCCCAGGCGATCGACGTCACGGCTTCGGCCGATCTGCAGGCCCCTGTCAGGCTCAGCATGCAGCGTGTCAGCGCCGGCCCTTCGACGATCAAGCTGCGCAAAGGCGAGCACCGCACCGTCGAGTACAGTGCGCCGTTGCCGCCCAACCTGCGCGGCGTGGTCCGGCTGGATCCCGTGGACATCGACGCCGCGCCCGTGCTGGTCACGCTCAATCGCGCCCCGCGCGCCGACGATCCGCCGTCGGCCCAGGTCGCGGCGACCCCGGTGCCCGCCACAAGCGCCGAAGGAAGCACCCCGGCTGCACCTGTTGTACCTGTCATTCCGGTAGCAGCCGCCAGCCAGGCGTCGCCCGTCCAGCCAGACCTGAAAGACCAGGGCCGGCTGACCTTCAACGATCCGATGTACTTCATGGTCGGGGCGCATGGCGGGGCCAACGCCAAGTTCCAGTTCAGCTTCAAGTTCCGCATCTACCAAGGCGAGAATCCGGCTTCGCACGGCTTGCTTGAGAACCTGTACTTTGGCTACACGCAGTTCTCCCTGTGGGACCTGTCGAGCGACTCACGGCCGTTCCGCGACACCAACTACCGCCCGAGCCTGTTCTATTACCTGTCGGATACCGGCCTGCAGAACCGCGTGATCAGCCGGCTCTCGCTCGCGGCTGGCCTGGAACATGAGTCGAATGGCCGCGATGGCGCCCAGTCGCGCAGCATCAATACGGTGTTCGTCAAACCCACGTTTTACCTGGGGGACATGAGCAACTGGCACTGGAGTGTGTCGCCCAAGCTGTACTACTACGTCGAGAAGAACGACAACTCGGACATTGCCAGCTATCGCGGCTATATGGACCTGAAGCTGGCCTATGGCAAGCCGGACTCATGGGAGTTCGCCACCACCCTGCGCAAAGGCACGCAGAAGTATTACGGCAGCGTCGACGCATCGGTGACGTATCCGCTGGCCAGGCTGATCCCCGGCACGGCGGGTTACCTGATGGCAGGTTATTTCATCGGCTATGGCGAGAGCTTGCTGGACTACAACCGCAAGCTGCCTTGGCAATTCCGGCTGGGATACGCGCTGTCACGCTGACGCGCGGACGCGCCTAACCAGCCAGCGGCTTGCCACTAGCCTTCAGCCGTGCGTTAGCCACCGCCGCGGCAAACTGGCCCTGCCCATGCCAGCCGGTGGCCCGCCCCAGCTTCTTGCCCTTGTGGAAGAACATGAAGACCGGAATGCCGTGCAAGCCGAATCGCTTGCCCATATCCGGGTGCGCATAGACGTTAGCGTGCAGCCAGTGCAGCTCCAGCGCCCGCACCGGGTCTGGATTGGCCAGCATGGCTTTCTTGGCCATCTCGCAATTGAAGCAGTCTACGCCCCAGAAAAACACGCAGACCAGTGCATCGCCGGCGGCGGCGATAGCGCCATCAATGCCGGCGCCGTCCACCTCGCGCATGCCGAACACTTCGAAGGCGCGATGGTCGAGGTGCGCCGCCGGATCCACAGTGATGTCGGGCGTGACGGCATTGTCTGGCTTTGTGGACATAGATGTCTCCAGCAATAAAAAACGCCCGGGCCAGCGGCACCGGGCGTTGCTTGTGCCAGTCCGCCGGGCGGACCGCAACGAGGTGGCGCTTACTTGGGTGCGGACACCGTGACCAGCGCCGGGCGCAGCACGCGATCGGCGATCGTGTAGCCGCGCTGCAGCACCGTGACCACGGTGTTCGGCTCCTGCGGCGCCGGCACCATCGAAATGGCTTGGTGGCGGTGCGGGTCGAACTTCTCGCCAACCGGGTTCAGCTCGACGATCTTGCCCTTCTCAAAGGCGCTGACGAGCTGGCGGGCGGTCAGTTCGACCCCTTCGCGCAGCTTGGCGATATCGCCCGACCCGTCGGCCAGTGCCGCCTGCAGGCTGTCCATCACGGGCAGCAGGTAGTCGGCAAAGGTCTCGATGGCGAATTTATGGGCCTTGGCGACATCCTCCTGGGCGCGGCGGCGAATGTTCTCGCCTTCCGCGGTAGCCCGCAGGAACATGTCGTAGTTCTCCTTGGCCTTGGCTTCAAGCGCGGCCAACTGGGCCGCCACGTCCACGGCGGCGGCGTTATCGGCCTGGCCGGCCGGGGCGGTGTTCAGCTCCTCGCTGGCGGGCGTGAGCGGCGGCGTGGTGGATGGCGTCTGCTTCTGTTCTTCCATGTCGATCCGTATCAAACAAAGGCGCGGCCTGCCTGGTGCAGGCCGCCGGGTGGTCAATCGGCAAATGTAGCCTGCAGTTGGTGGCAGGCCCCCGGATTTTCAAGAGCGCACCGCGACAGTGCACTGAAATACAAGGTTACAAAGAGGGGTCTACGGAAATAGGGGTCATATTGCTTTGCTGCAGCGCACCCCCTAAGATGAAACCGTATAAAAATGACAAAAATAACGGGGTCGAAGATGCAACTCAAGTGGGGCCACTCTCGAAAGGTTAGCCATGCATAAGCTGCCTGTTCTGACGGTCTTCCTTCTCGCCGCATTATCGGTGATGACAGTCTTCATCTGCCTCTCCGGCGCCTTCACGCCGCGAGACACCGAATACGGCAGTGGCAAGGCGGTATTCAAACACTACATCATTCCCTACGTTCGCTGACCCAGCCGGGTGAGTCCGTACAGCTTGAATCGCCGTGCGCCTCACCCCCTGACGCCGTCGATCTGGCGGCGATCGCGCTTGGTCGGGCGCCCCTGCAGCTTCGATGCAGGCTCCACGTTAAGCCGCCGGTTCTCGGCGTCCTGCCGCCGGCGCGCCTCGCTGGCCTCGGTTTCCGCATAAAGCGTCTGGGCTACCGCGGCCGGGCCGCGTAAGCACGCAATCCCTTTCACCACGACTTCCCAGCGTTGCTGGTGCGCCTCCAGGACGACGGTGTCGCCCGGCTTGACCTCGCGCGAATTCTTGCACGCCTGGCCGTTGACCTGCACCTTGCCACGGTCCACCGCCTCGGCAGCCAGCGAGCGAGTCTTGAAGAAGCGCGCGCACCACAGCCATTTGTCGATGCGCAGGCGGGCATCGGCCTCGAAAGATACACTCATGTCATCACCCCCTTCCGTTGGGCAGCGCCGCGCTCATGCTGCGGCGCCGCGCGTCTGCGCGTGCGTGCGGCGGGCCTCCAGCTCATGCGGATGCGGCAGCCGCAGCGGCCAGCCCTGCAAGTGCTGCAAGCCGATCTCCGCCAGCCCGGCAATCCAGCTTTCCGAATCGTTGAGGCAGGGAATGTAGTGGAACACCTTGCCGCCTGCCACGTGGAACTCGGAGCGCCCTTCCACGGCGATCTCTTCCAGCGTCTCCAGGCAATCGGCCGGAAAGCCCGGGCAAAACACGTCTACCCGGCCGGTGCCGACCTTGCCGAGCTCCTGCAGGGTGGGCGCGGTATAGGGCTGCAGCCATTCCGCCTTGCCAAAGCGCGACTGAAAGGTAACCTGGTACTGCCCAGGCTGCAGGCCCAGCGCCTCGCCCAGCAGGCGCCCGGTCTTGAGGCACTCGCAATGGTAGGGATCGCCGAGCTCCAGCGTGCGGCGCGGTACGCCGTGAAACGACAGGATCAGCTTGTCGCCCCGCGCGAAATCCGGCGTGCCATGCTGCGCCCAGTATGCCCCCACCTGCTGGTGCAAGGCGGCAATATAGGCCGGATGGTCGTGGAAATGCTTGACCAGCCGCAGCTCCGGCTGGTTGCGCCACTGCTTGAGTACCCGGAACACCTCGTCGAAGCCCGTCGCCGTGGTGGTGCCGGAGTACTGCGGGTACAACGGAAGCAGCAGGATGCGCTCGGTCCCCTGGCGGCGCAGCGCTTCCAGCACCGAGCCGATCGAGGGATTGCCGTACCGCATGGCGCACGCCACCGTCACCTCATGGCCTTGCTGGTTCAGCAGCAGTTGCAAGGCGTGAGCCTGGCGCTCGGTGTGCACCAGCAGCGGGGAACCCGTCATATGCGCCTCCCGCAGCCAGATCGACTCATACTTCATCGCCGAGGCGCGCGAGCGCAGTGGCACGATGATGCCGTACAGCAGCGGCAGCCACGCCGCGCGTGGGATCTCCACGACGCGCGGGTCGGACAGGAACTGCTTGAGGTAGCTGCCGACCGCCTTCGGCGTTGGCGCATCCGGGGTGCCAAGGTTGATCAGCAGGATGGCCGTGCGCGGCGCCTGGCCATGCTGGTAGGCCGGTTCAGGGGTGAGCGTCATGTAATTTCCGGTGTGGCGGGGCGGCGCGGGCACAGGGCGCGCGGCCGCCAGGTCTCGCCGAGCTTACAGGATGAGGGGAACAGGCAGTTTGTGAGACCGGGCCGGGCCAACACTAGTTCTGGCTGAGCGCGCTGGACAACAAGCGCGCGGTGATGTCGACAATCGGGATCACCCGCTCGTAGGCCATGCGGGTCGGCCCGATCACCCCGAGCGTGCCGACGATCTGGCCGTCGACTTCGTAGGGCGCGGTAATGACCGCCATGTCTTCGAGCGGCACCAGCTTGCTCTCGCCGCCGATGAAGATCTGCACGCCCTGGGCGTGGCTGGAGACATCGAGCAGCTTGAGCAGGCCGGTCTTGTGCTCGAACACGTCGAACAGGCGGCGCAGCTTTTCCATGCTGGAGGACAGGTCTTCCACCTCCAGCAGCTTGCGCTCGCCCGAGATGAAGACGTGGTCGTCCTCCCCCTCGGCCATGGCATTGCTGCCCGCCTCCACCGCGGCCTGCATCAGTTGCGACATATCCATGCGCAGCGCCTGCAGCTCGCCGCGCAGGTGGTCGCGCACATTGTCGAAGCTCATGCCGGCAAAGTGCGAGTTGATGAAATTGGCGGCTTCGACCAGCTGGGACGGGGTGTACGGCAGCTCGGTCTGGATGATGCGGTTCTGCACGTCGCCCTCGGGGGTGACGATGATCAGCAGGATGCGCTTGTCCGAAAGCCGCATGAACTCGACCTGGCGGAACGCCTGGGCGCGCCTGGGGGTCATCACCACACCGGCGAACTGCGACAGGTTGGACAAGGTGTGCGCCGCCGACGTGATCATCCGCTGCGGCCCGAGCTGCTGGCCGTGCAGCTGGCCCCGGATCTTGCCGGTCAGCTCGGCCAGGTTGAGCGCGCCATCCAGCGGCTGGGCGGTCAGCATGGTATCCACGAACAGCCGGTAGCCGCGCGGCGTGGGGATACGCCCGGCCGAGGTATGCGGGCTGGCAATGAACCCCATTTCCTCCAGGTCGGACATCACATTGCGGATGGTGGCCGGAGACAGGTCGAGCCCCGAGTACTTCGACAAGGTCCGTGAGCCCACGGGCTGCCCCTCGGCGATGTAGCGCTCGATGAGGGTTTTGAGAAGCGTTTTCGCACGTTCATCCATGATGTTCCTGATTTTACGCAAGTTTTCACCATTCGGGCGGCTCATCGGCGATCCGGCCCGGCGCCAAGCGCCCTCCTGCTGACAATGGTCACGGCGGTATGGTCTAATCCCGGCATGTCTTCGCTCCCCAAGCCCGGCGCCGCGCGCGCCCCATTTCGCACCGTCGCCCTGATCGGCAGGTACGCCACAGCCGGCATCGAGGGCCCGCTGGAAGAGCTGGCCGCCTGTATCCTCAGGAACGGCCAGGATGTGGTGTTCGAGCGAGACACTGCCCTGGCCACCGGGCTGACCGACTATCCGGCACTGGCGCCCGACGAGATCGGCAAGCATGCCGATGTGGCGGTGGTGCTCGGCGGCGACGGCACCCTGCTGGGCCTGGCGCGCCAACTGGCCGGCTACCCGGTGCCGCTGATCGGCGTGAACCACGGGCGCCTTGGCTTCATGACCGACATCCCCTTGCAGGACGTGCACTCGGTGCTGCCCGACATGCTGGCGGGCCGCTACGAGTCCGAGACCCGCATGCTGCTGGAGTCCCAGGTGGTGCGCGACGATGGCGTGATCTTCTCCGCGCTGGCCTTCAACGACGTCGTGGTCAACCGTTCCGGCATTTCAGGCATGGTCGAGCTGGCGGTGTCGGTGGACGGCCATTTCATGTACAACCAGCGCTCCGATGGCCTGATCGTCTCCACGCCGACCGGCTCGACCGCCTATGCGCTGTCGGCGGGTGGCCCGATCCTGCACCCGACCCTGTCGGGCCTGGTGCTGGTGCCGATTGCCCCGCATGCGCTGTCCAACCGCCCGATCGTGCTGCCGCACGACGCCGAAGTGTCGATCGAGGTCGCCACGGCGCGTGACGCCAGCGTGAACTTCGACATGCAGTCGCTAACCTCGCTCTTGCCCGGCGACCGCATCGTGGTGCGGCGCTCGGCCAAGACCGTCAACCTGCTGCACCCGATCGGCTACAACTATTACGCCACGCTGCGCAAGAAGCTGCACTGGCATGAGTACCCGAGCGAAGACAACCGGCTCTGATCCGCCCCGGCCCGCACCGATCCGGCCCAGATCCGTCCCCTGACATCACCCAGCCCCGACCCGTCGACCACGATGCTGCGCAGCCTGTCCATCCGCGATTTCGTCATTGTCGATACCCTCGACCTCGACTTCTCCCCGGGCTTCACCGTCTTCACCGGCGAGACCGGCGCCGGCAAGTCGATCCTGATCGATGCGCTGGCCCTGGTGCTGGGTGAGCGCGCCGACGCCGGCGTGGTCCGCGAAGGCGCCGCCCGGGCCAGCATCAGCGCCACCTTTTCCACCCCGGCCGGGCTCGACGCCTGGCTGGCCGAACACGATCTCACCGGCGACGAAGGCACGGTGCTGCTGCGCCGCACGGTAGACGCCAGCGGGCGCGGCAAGGCCTTTATCAATGGCGCCGCCGCCACGCTGGGCCAGCTGCGCGACATCGGCGACCGCCTGGTCGATATCCACGGCCAGCATGCCCATCAGCTGCTGCTGCGCCCCGACGCCCAGCGCCTGCTGCTCGATGCCCATGCCGGGCTCACCGCGCAGGCCGGCGCGGTAGCCGAAGCCTGGCGCTCGTGGCGCGCGTGCGTGCGCCAGCGCGAAACCGTCGAGCACCGCTCGCGCGAGATGCAGCTGGAACGCGAGCGTCTCGAATGGCAGGTCGGCGAGCTCGAGAAGCTGGCGCCGCAACCCGGCGAATGGGAAGACATCCAGGCCGAGTACAACCGGCTGTCGCACGCCGCCGGGCTGATCGAGGGCAGCCGCGCCGCGCTCGAGGCGCTGTCCGAGGCCGATGGCTCGGTGCTGTCCGGGCTGAACAGCGTGGTGCAGCGCCTGCGGCAGATGGCTGACGTCGACCCCGCGCTGGGCGACGTACTGGCGGCGCTGGACCCGGCGCTGGTCCAGGTCGAGGAGGCCGCTCACTCGCTCAACCGCTACGTCGACCGGATCGACCTGGACCCCGAACGCTTGCAGGTGGTGGAGGCGCGCATGCAGGCGCTGCACACCACCGCGCGCAAGTACCGGATGCCGCCCGAGCAGCTGCCGGACGAACTGATGGCGCGCCGCCAGCAACTGGACGATCTCCAGTCCGCGCAGGACCTGAACAAGGCGATGGCGCGCGAAGCCGCGGCCCGCGCCGCCTACCTCACCATCGCCCAGCACCTCGGCGCTGCCCGCAAGGTGGCGGCCGAAAGCCTGTCGGCCGCCGTGACGGATGCCATGCAGGGCCTGTCCATGGCGGGCGGCAGTTTCGCGGTGGCGCTGCACCCGCTCGACGAAGGGCAGAGCCACGGCCTGGAACAGGTCGAATTCCTGGTGGCAGGCCATGCCGGCGTCAGCGCGCGCCCCTTGGCCAAAGTGGCGTCGGGCGGCGAACTGGCCCGGATCAGCCTGGCGATTTCCGTCATTACCAGCGAGGCCGCGCCCACCCCCACCCTGATCTTCGACGAAGTCGACACCGGCATCGGCGGCGCGGTGGCCGAGGTGGTAGGCCGCCGCCTGCAGGAACTCGGCCGCGCCCGCCAGGTGTTGTGCGTGACCCACCTGCCGCAGGTGGCCGCCCAGGCCGGCGCCCACCTGCTGGTCAGCAAGGAGACCAGTCAGCGCGATGGCACAGGCTCGGTCACCCGCTCGCGCATCCGCGCCCTCGACCCCGCCGGCCGCGTGGTCGAAACCGCACGCATGCTGGGTGGGACCACGGTGACGCCCACCACAGTGCAACACGCCGAGGAGATGCTCGCGCAAGGCCTGCGCGGCACCACCGGCACGGCCCGGGAGGCGCGCCGCTCGCGGCGCAGCGCAGGCTGATCGCCTGCGCCCTGGCCCGTAACCATTCAGGAGTTTCCCCATGTCACTCGGCAAACAGCCACACTCCCGCTCACTGGCTCGCCCTCTGCGGATCACCGCCGCCTGCGGCCTGCTGGCCTTGCTGGCCCTGACCGCTTGCCAGGCGCAACAGCGCCCGTCGGCGCCACCGCTCAACAGCATCAGCGCCGATCGCGCCGTAGGCGACATCATGGTGCGCTTCTCCGCGCCGCCCGTCACCGTGTCCGAAGACGCCGATCGCTTGCTGGCGTCGATTGCCGGGCCGATCCGCTTCGTCGTCAAGCGGCCCATGTCGGGCGGCGTGTGGCTGGTCACCGCGATCTCCGCGTCGGCCGATGCCACGATCGACCAGGCGCTTGCCACGCTGCGCGGCACCCCCCGCATCGAGCTGGCCGAGCCTGACCGCGTGCTCAAGCCGAACCGCACCCAGCCCATTGGCCGCGACATGCCGGCGAGCTGATTCCGGCGGCGACCCGATTCCTGTCGTCGGAATCCATGACTTGGACGTTGAAGGTTGAAAGCTGAAGGTGGAAGGTTGAATGCTGTAACCGCGGTCAGTCCGAAGCGGCATCAACGGGAGAAGGCAGACATGCAGGCAAAGCGTCAATTCCAATCTGGCGAAACGCGGCGCGTGGCGCCCCATGTCGCCCTGCTGCTGGCGCTGGGCGCCGCCCTCTGGCTGGGTGCGCCGGCCGCAGCCAGCGCAGCCCCCGACCCCGCCGCGCGCCCCGCGCCGCACTACACCGGCAACTTCATCGTGCGCTGGCGTGACGGCAGCACAAGCACAACCGCCGGCGCAAGCGCCACCAGCGCCAGCGACAGCGCCGCTGCCAGCGGCCTGTCCGAGCGCATGCTGAGCGTGCGCCAGAGCACCGGCGTGGCGCTCTCGGTCAAGCGCCAGATGGGCGGCAGCCTGCAACTGCTGAGCGTCTCCGGCAGCGATGCCGCCGACCCGGAAGGTACCGCCGCCCGGCTGCGCCAGGATCCGCGCATCGCGGAAGTGGTGCCGGACCGCTGGCTGCGGCTGCACGACACCGTGCCTAACGATCCCGAGTTCGCGCTCAACCAGCCCTACCTCGGCACCCCCGCCCAGGTGGTGGGCGGCGTGAACCTGCCGCCCGCATGGGACCGCACGCGCGGCAGCAGCAGCCTGGTGATCGCCGTGCTCGATACCGGCTACCTGCCCCACCCCGATCTCGCTGGCCGCATTGTGCCAGGCTATGACTTCATTACCGATCCGGCCATCGCCAACGACCGCGATGGCCGCGACGCCGATGCCACCGACGCCGGCGACGGCGTGCCGGCGGGCTTCACCTGCCCAGGCACCACCACGCCGACCACGACCGCAACCAACAATAGCTGGCACGGCACCCGCGTGGCAGGCACGCTTGGCGCACTCACCAATAACGGGGTGAATATCGCCGGTGTGGACTGGAACGCCCGCATCCAGCCGGTGCGCGTCTCCGGCCGCTGCGGCGCGCTGCTCTCGGACACGGTGGATGGCATGCGCTGGGCTGGCGGCCTCTCCGTACCCAATGTGCCGGCCAACCCCACCCCGGCGCGCGTGATCAACGTGAGCCTGGGCGGCGGGACCTGCTCCAGCATCGAGCAGCAAGCCGTGACCGACCTCGCCGCGAATGGCGTGGTGGTGGTTGCCGCCACGGGCAACAGCGCCGGCGCGGTCGAGGCACCCGCCGACTGCGCCGGCGTGGTCGCCGTAACGGCACATGCCAATGACGGCGAGAACGCCAGCTATGCCAATGTGGGGCCGCAGGTTGCGCTGAGCGCGCCGGGCGGCGGCTGCGGCAACTCCAAGGTGTCGGGCGGCAAATGCTCGGTGGCGGAGTCGTTCATCCGGACCCTGTCCAATGACGGCACCACTTCGCTTGGCAACTACAACGTCATCAACTCGCAAGGCACCAGCTTTGCCGCGCCGCTGGTATCGGGCGTGGTGTCGCTGATGCTCGCCGCCAACCCGGCCCTAACGCCCGCCCAGGTGCTTGCCACCTTGAAGAGTTCGGCACGGCCCCATCCGGCTGGCACCTATTGCACGGCCGCCGCCAATGCCGGCATCTGCGGCGCAGGCCTGCTCGATGCCAATGCTGCCGTGGCCGCCGGCACGCAGGTGGTCCAGCCGGCCCCCGCCGCGCCAGCCGCCTCCTCGGGCGGCGGCGGCGGCGCGATTTCGTGGCCGCTCGCGCTCGGGCTGGGCGCGCTTGGCTTGCTGTTGAACTGGGTCGGACGCCGCCGGCGCCCGGTACGGTCGCGCTGAAACCGCGCTGAAACCGCGCTGAAACCACGCTGAAACCACGCTGAATTCGCGCTGAATTCGCGGCGCGCGGGGCACCGTCCGGCCTCCGCCCGGCGCGCCCCTTGTCCGCGCGCCTATGCCGGTGGCTCGCCCCGGCGGCGCTGCCACCACTCCTGCACCAGCCATAGCCCCAGGCCGGCCAGCGCGCCGGCCGCGTGCGAGATGCGCACGACCCCGAACCCCCACTGCGGGTCGAACACCACGGGCGCGAGCCACGACTGCTCAAGCCAGGTCTTGACCAACACGCCAAGGCAGAGCGCCACGCCGAGCACGCGCGACACGCCGCTTCCATAGAGCAGCCGCAGCCCGCCCCACAGGGCCAACCCGTGCAACGCGCCGGACAATCCGCCATACCAGCCCACCGACGGCACCCGGCATAACGCCAGTTGCACCGCAACGCCGCAGGCGAACAGGACCGCCAACATCGCGCCGGCGCGCGCCTCGCGGCCAATCAGCAGGAACAGGCCCGCGGCGGCCAGCAGGTCCGCCAGCCAGTGCTGCCAGCCAAGGTGGACCCACATTGCCGTCAGCAGGCGCCACCACTGGCCCGCCACGCCGTGGCCCATGACCGCATCGCGCAGATAGAGCCCGTGCGCGTGCAGCCACGGAATGAAGGTAAAAGCGGCACCCAGGGCGGCCGTGAGCGCCAGTACGGCCAGCACGCCCGGCCATCCCGGCCGGCGCGCCGCGCCAGCCGCCGGCACGTTCATTTGCCGCCGGCGGCAACCGGCTCGCCGAACACCGCTTGCCAGAGGGTGCGCACGTGTTCCGCCTGCTGCGCCACCACGGCCGGCGCAACCCGTGCGTGGACCTGCCCGTCCAGGCGCAGCTGGTGCTGGCGGGCACGGAACAGGCGATAGGCATCGCCCACTTCGCGCGCCAGCGTGGCATCGATCAGGCCGATTTCGCCGGCCGTGCGCAGCAGCGCGATATTGCCGGCATTGCGCGTGAGCGCGGGATGATCGTGGCTGTGCAGCAGCACGAGGTATTGCACCGTGAACTCGATGTCGACCATGCCGCCGCGATCATGCTTGAGGTCGAACAATCCGCTTGGATTGGGATGGCCATCGGCCACCTTGTGGCGCATGGCGACGATCTCGCCGCGCAGCGTGGCGGCGTCGCGCGGCTGGCGCAGGATCTCGTCGCGCAGGCTCTCGAAATGCGCGCCGATCTCGGGGTCGCCCGCGCAAAAACGCGCGCGGGTAAGGGCCTGGTGCTCCCACACCCACGCGGTGTTGTCGCCCTCGCGCTGCTGGTAGCGGCGAAAGCCCTCGAAGCTGGTCACCAGCAGCCCGGCCTCGCCGTTGGGGCGCAGGCGCGTGTCGACATCGAACAGCGTGCCGGCCGCGGTATGGCTGGTCAGCCAGGTGATCAAGCGGCGCGCGTAGGCGGCATAGACGTCAGGCGCGCGCTCGTGCTCGTCCTCGTAGAGGAAGATGATGTCGAGGTCGGAGGCATAGCCCAGCTCCTTGCCGCCCAGCTTGCCGTAGGCGATCACGGCAAAACGCGGCTGCTCGGCATGCCGGGTCGCCAGCTGGCGCCAGACGGCCTGCAGGGTCACCTCGAGCATGGCATCGGCCAGGTCCGACAGCCGGTCGGCGATCTGCTCGACGGTCAGCATGCCTTGCAGGTCTTGCAACAGGACGCGGAAAGTCTCGGCGTGGTGCTCGCGGCGCAGGATGTCCATCTGCGCTTCGATCTGCCCGTCGGCCGCGTCGAGGCGCGCGGCAAGGCGGCTGCGAAAGCCAGCCCAGTCGGGCGCGCCCGCCAGGGCATCGCTGTCGAGCAGTTCGTCGAGCAGCTGCGGGTGGCGGGTCAGGTAGGCGGCGGCCCAGCTCGATGCGTGCAGCGTGTCGGCCACGCGCGCCATCGCCTGCGGGTACTCGGAAAGCAGCGACAGGTAGGACGCGCGGCGGCTGATGGCATCCAGGAAATCGACAAAGCGGGCGATGGTGCGGTCGGCATCTTCCTGGCGCGAGGCCAGGTCAAGCGCGCGGTTGACCAGCAGGTCAAAACGCACCCGGCTGGGCTCGGACAGCGCACGGTAGCGCAGCGAGCCGCCGATGGCGCGCAGGCGGTCGAGCAGCCCGGTGCAATCGCCGAAGCCGGCTGAGGCCAGGCGTTCGCACGGCGGTTCATCCTGTTCTTCCTGGATCAACGCCGGCCACAACGCCTCGCACGGCGCGTGCGCTTCATCGGGGTCCGAGAAGGTGGCCTCGAACTGTTGCGCCACCGGATCCTGCAGCGACGCCAGCCGCTCGAGCAAGGCCGGCCAGTCGGCGCAGCCCATCATCTTCGCCACCGCCAGCTGCTCCTCTTCCGAGGTTGGCAGGTGGTGCGTCTGGGCATCGTCGCGATACTGCAGGCGGTGCTCGAGCTGGCGCAGGAAGCGGTAGGCGTGCGCCAGTTGCTCAGCCTGGCCCGCAGGCAACAGCCCATGCTCCACCGCCACCGTCAGCACCTCCAGGGTGGGCCGGATGCGCAGCGCCGGGTCCTGGCCGCCGCGGATCAGCTGGAAGACCTGTGCCATGAACTCGATCTCGCGGATGCCTCCGCGGCCGAGCTTGATATTGAAGGCACGCTGGTTGACGCGCTGGCCGCCGCCTGGCGCCGCCAGCCCGCCGCTGCGCTTGGCCGCCTCGGCGCGAATCTGCGCGTGCAGCGAGCGGATCGCCGCAATCACGCCGTAGTCGAGGTAGCGGCGGAAGACGAAGGGCGTGGTCAGGCTGGCCAGTTGCGCGGCGGTACGCTGCGCATGCGGGGTATCCAGCGCCGACACCACCCTGCCCTTGATCCAGGCGTAGCGCTCCCACTCGCGCCCCTGCACCATCAGGTATTGCTCCAGCATGCCGAAGCTGCAGGCCAGCGGCCCGGCGTCGCCATTGGGGCGCAGGCGCATGTCGACGCGGAACACGTAGCCGTCTCCGGTCACGTCGGCCAGCAGGTTGATCAGGCGCCGTCCCAGGCGGATGAAGTACTCGTGATTGGACAGGCTGCGTTGCCCGCCACGCGTGTCGCCGTCTTCGTCGTACAGGAAGATCAGGTCGATATCGGACGACACATTGAGCTCGCGGCCACCCAGCTTGCCCATGCCGACCACCACCAGCTCCTGGACTTCCCCACTGCTCTGCCCGACTGGACGGCCGTAGGTCGGGGCGAGGTCCGCTTCCAGCATGGCCAGGCCGTACTGGATGCCGAGCTCGGCCAGATCCGTCATCGCGCCGGTGACTTCGCCCAGCGTCGACTGCCCGCGCAGATCGCGCTCGATCACCACGCACATCACTTCCGCGCGCAAGCGGCGCAGCGCGCGCTTGATGGCGTCGTCCACGTCGGCCGACGGCGCATGCAGGACCTTGAGCCGTGCCTCCATCCAGGCGCGCGTGAGCGGCTGGTCGCGCGCGAGCGCGACGATGTCGGCCAGCTCGGGACGGGCCTGCACCATGCGGCGGGTGTAATGGGAATAGGCGGGCGAGTACAATGCCATGCCGGCGCAATCGACCGGCACGAGTTCAACGGCGGCCACCACCGCGAACGGGCCGGTGGCCATGTCGGCCACGGCCTGCCTGGCAGCGCTGGAAGTGTTGCCGGGCGCATGTTCGCCGGCAGCCCCATCGGTTGCGGCGGTATCGGGCGCGGCTGCGGAACTCGTCGGATCAGTGGAAGTCATTCCTGTTACTTGGTAGCGCGTGAGCCGGCCCTGGGCCGGCGCGCGCGTTATGCA
Organism: Cupriavidus sp. GW823-FHT07A04; assembly: GCF_058794615.1. NCBI lineage: Bacteria > Pseudomonadati > Pseudomonadota > Betaproteobacteria > Burkholderiales > Burkholderiaceae > Cupriavidus > Cupriavidus sp. GW823-FHT07A04. The sequence continues at coordinate 376,383 of NZ_JBXAHA010000001.1, read as the reverse complement.
CGGCCGGTCAGGCACCGAATTGGAGAGCGCCTAGTATTGTCGGATAATCTGCGCATGTCCAGCCGCGCCACCCCACCTGCCGATCCCTCCGCCGCCACCGCCGGCGGCACGCCGGCACTCGAAGGGGCCGCCGGTGCAGGCTCACCCCCATCGCAGCAAGGCAGCCTGCGCGCGCTTGCGTTTGTGCGTGCTTGCGGCCGCGCCCTGCTCGCAGGCTTGCGCCATCCCGTCTGGCGCGGCCTGGGACGCGTGCTGGTGCGCCTGGCACTGGCGCTGGTGCTGCTGGCGCTGCTCGCCGGGCTCCTGATCCGCTTCGTGCTCTGGCCGCAGGCCTCGGCCGCGCGCACCTGGCTCGAGCAGCGCGGCTCGGTGGCGCTCGCGGCCCATTTGAGCATCGGCCAGCTGGATACCTACTGGGATGGCTGGCACCCCGCTTTCCATGCCCGCGACGTCAAGGCCGTCGATGCCGAGCAGCGCGTGCTGCTGGCGGCGGGCGAGCTTGACGGCAAGCTGTCATGGCGGTCTCTGTTCAGCATGGACGTGCTGTTCCAGCGGATCTCCGCCAGCCGGACCGACCTGCTGATCCGCCGCTCCGCCGACGGCAAGCTCAAGGTGGCCGGCATGGCCGTGGATACCACCGGCGCCCAGCCGCAGGACAACCGGCTGTTCGACTGGCTGCTGGCCCAGGGCAAGGTCGAGCTCACCGACGGCAAGCTGCGCTGGCTCGACGACAAGAACAAACTGCCACAACTGGACGTGGGCGATATCCAGCTCAGCGTGCAGCGCCACGGCTCGCGCCACACGTTCAAGCTCGAAGCGCAATCGGCCACGCTTGCGCCACGCCCGCTAGTGGTGCAGGCGGACTTCCGCCATGAGTACCTGCACCGCACCGGCGACTGGCACAACTGGTACGGGCAGGCCAGCTGGGATCTTGGCCGGCTGGAGCTCCCGGTGCTGCAGCGCTATCTCGCGGTCTTCGACCGGGTCACGCGCGGCACCTTCAGCACCGACGGCACCATCGAGTTTCGCGGTGGCCAGATCACCCGCAGCCAGGCCCGGCTGCGCGCCAGCAGCGTGGACCTGAAGCTCTCCGGCGCGCCCGAAGCGCTCAAGCTCGCCAGTGCCCAGGCCTTTGTCCTGCACCGCGCGGGGCGCGACCGCGACAACATCCTCACCATCGACACCCTGCTGTGGCAGCCCGAGCCCGCGGAAGGGCCGGCCGTGCCACCGGCACAGCAAGCGCAGGCGGCTTCCGCAGCCGCGGCCTCCCCCCCCGGCGGCGCCAGCGGCGAAGGCGCCTGGCGCGAGGGCATGCGCAAGGTAGTGGTCGGCTGGGCCACCGACAACAAGGGCGCGCTGCGCAAGTTCACGCTCAAGGCACCCACCTTCGACCTGAACACCGTGCGCGCGCTGGCCACCTCGCTGCCGCTCGACACCGCTTTGTCGCGCCAGCTGCGCGCGCTCCAGCCCTCCGGTCACGTCGACAACCTGGACGTGAACTGGACCCGGGATCGCCAGGGCATGCTGAGCCGCCGCGATGGCCAGCGCCACTTCAACGTGCAGGGCACGCTGCGCAGTGTCTCGGTGCTTGGCCAGCCCGCCAACCCGCCCGTCGGCGCGAATGGCAAGCCCCACCTGGGCGTGCCGGGCTTTTCGCGGATCTCCGGCAGCTTCAGTTTCGACGAACGCCAGGGCAGCGCCCGTTTTGAAGGCAACAACGCCGCGCTGATGCTGCCGGGCATGTTCGAGGATCCGCGCCTGTCGTTCGACCAGATCAACGGCGAAGTGCGCTGGACCAACGACAATGGCAAGCTGGCGGTGCGCACCGACGGCGTGCAATTCGCCAATGCGGATACCGCTGGCAGCGTACGCGGCACATGGCACGCCGGCGGCGACGGGCACGGCGGCATTGCCGACCTGACCGGCGAACTGACCCGCGCCCAGGTCAGCCGTGTGCCGCGCTACCTGCCCATGGGCATACCCGCCTCCACGCGCCAGTACCTGGCTGGCGCCCTGGTCGGCGGCGATGCCAGCGGCGTCAAGTTCCTGCTCAAGGGCGACCTGGAGCACTTCCCCTTCCACAGCCCGTTCGAGGGCGCCGGCGACTTCCGGGTCGAGGTGCCCATCCAGCATGTCAGCTACCAGATCGCGCCCCATGTCAGCGCGCCGGCGGGCAGCGCTGCCAGCGCCAGCAATGGCGGCAAGGCCTGGCCGAACTTCACCGACATCAACGGCCACTTGCTGTTCGAGCGCGGCGGCCTGTCGTTCGTCGCGCAGCGCGCCGGCGTGCAAGGCGCCACCGGCGTCACGCTGCAGGACGTCAATGGCCGCATCGCCGACCTCGGCGAGCATGGCCGCCTGGTGCTGGACGGCAGCGCCAGCGGGTCGATGGCAGGCTTCCTGCGCTTCGTTGCCGCCAGCCCGGTGCGCGACTGGACCGGCCAGGTGCTGACGGATATGCGCGCCCAGGGCAACGGCGAGCTTCGGCTCAAGCTTGACCTGCCCCTGACCGAGGCGCAGGCGACCAAGGTCGACGGCCAGTTCCGGCTGCCCGGCAACGAGGTGGTGCTGATCCCGCAATTGCCAGTGCTGGCCGGCACCACCGGCGTCGTCGCCTTCAACGAGCACGGCTTCCAGCTCAACGACCTGCGCGCCCGCTTCCTGGGCGGTGAGATTCGCGCTGGCGGGGGCAGCCAGCCCGACGGCACGATCCGGGTCAATGCCGGTGGCAACCTCACCGCCCAGGGCATCCGCGAAGCGTTTGGCGCCTCGCCGGCGGCCGGGCTGGTACAGAAGCTCGAAGGCAGCACCGCCTACAGCGCCGTGATCGGCGTGCGCGATCACCAGCCCCAGATCACGGTCGCATCGGAGCTGGCCGGGCTGGCGGTGAACCTTCCCGCACCCATGGCCAAGAGCGCGGCGCAGGCCGTGCCAATGCGCTTTGAGCTGCGCCCGTCGCCCGCCCGCGCCGGCAGCGAGGAGATGCTGGCGCAATACGGCAACGTGCTCAATGCACGCTACCTGCTGCGCCGCAATGGCGACGCTGTGGAAGTGCAAGCCGGCGGGATCGGCATCGAGCAGCCGGCACCGCAGCCCGCCAGCGGCGTCACCGCGGCGCTCACGGCCAGCCGCTTCGACCTGGACGCGTGGCGCGCCCTGCTGGCGGAAGCCAGCAAGGCCAGTGCAGGCAATGCCGCACCGGTGTCCGCCTACCTGCCGGAACGCATTTCCGCGCGCGCGCGCGCGCTGCACGCCTTTGGCCGCGAGTTTGACGATGTCGTGCTCGAGGCCACCCGCGAAAGCGCTGGCTGGGGCATGCAGATCGAGTCCCGCCAGGTGGCGGGGAACCTGCGCTGGCGCAGCGATGCGGCCACCCCCGCAGGCGCGCTCACGCTGCGCCTGTCGCATCTGAGCATTCCGGACACGGGCGACGCCGCCAGCGCCGGCGATCCGCTCGACGGCAGCACCAGCGACCTGCCCGCGCTGGACCTGGTTGCCGATCGGTTCGAACTGCACGGCCGCGACTTCGGCAAGCTGGAGGTCAAGGCGCGCTCCAGCGAAGACGGCGGCGAGCCCGTATGGACACTGGACCGTCTGGTCATCGAGCAACCGGGCGCGACATTTACCGGCAGCGGCAGCTGGCGCTTGCCGCGCCGGGTGCGCGAAGGCGCTGCCGCCGAGCGCCGCACGCTGCTCGACTTCAAGCTCGACGTGCGCAACGGCGGCCAGGTGCTGGAGCGTATGGGCCTGCCCCACATGCTGGCTGATGGCCACGGCACCTTCGAAGGCCGGATCGGATGGCGCGGCTCGCCGCTGTCGATCGACTACCCTACCTTGTCGGGCCGGATGAAGCTGCAGCTGGAGAATGGCCAGATCCTCAGCGTGGACCCGGGCGCGGCCAAGCTGCTGGGCGTGCTCAGCCTGCAAGGCCTGATGCGGCTGGCCACCTTCGACTTCCGCGGCGTGGCGGGCCAGGGCATGGTGTTCGACGAGATCACCGGCACCGGCACGATCGAGAACGGCGTGGCCAGCACCAAGGACTTCGCGCTCAAGGGCGGACAGCTGCGCGCCTCGATGACCGGCAGCGCGAACATCCCGCGCGAAACGCAGGACCTGGACGTGACGGTCGTGCCGCGCATCAACGCCACCTCCGCCTCGGTGGCGGCGGCGTTCATCAATCCCGCGCTCGGCATCGGCACACTGGCGGCGCAGTTGCTGTTCGCTGACGAATTCTCCAAGGCCTTCAGCCGCCGCTTCCATATCAGCGGTGGCTGGGCGAACCCGCAGATCATCAAAGTGGGGGAGAATAAGACCGATTCGCCGCCCGTGCAGGGTTTGTTCAATCGTGTCTACCCGGCGCCATAACCGTAGCGACCGGCCCTGCCGTCCGAGCCCCGCCGCGCAGCCGCCGCAAGCCAAGGAAACCGCTTCATGACCGCAAATGCCTCCGCATCAGCACCCAGCGCAGCCCCTAGCTCGGCCCACGGCGCGACCCCTTTTCGCGTCGCTGCCATCCAGACCATCAGCGGGGTTTCGCCCGAGGCCAACCTGGCCCGCGCCGACGCGCTGATCGCGCAGGCCGCCAAGGGCGGCGCCGAACTGGTGCTGCTGCCGGAGTACTTCTGCATGATGGGCCTGCGCGAAGGCGACAAGGTGGCGATCCGCGAGCGCGACGGCGACGGGCCGATCCAGTCATTCCTGGCCGATGCCGCGCGCCGCCACCGGATCTGGCTGGTCGGCGGCACCCTGCCCTTGTGGTGCGAGGACGAGGCCCGCGTCTACAACACGTCGCTCGTCTACGACCCGCGCGGCGAACGCGTGGCGCGCTACGACAAGATCCACCTGTTCGGCTTCACGCGCGGCACTGAAAGCTACGACGAATCGCGTACCATCCTGGCCGGCCAGACCCCGGTCAGCTTCGAGGCGCCCTGTGGACGGGTCGCCATGTCGGTCTGCTATGACTTGCGCTTCCCGGAGCTCTACCGCCAGCTCGCCGAGAGCGGCGGCACCAGCTTGATTTTGATGCCGGCCGCCTTCACCTACACCACCGGCCAGGCACACTGGGAGATCCTGCTGCGCGCCCGCGCCATCGAAAACCAGTGCTATGTGCTGGCCGCCGCACAGGGCGGGAAGCACGAGAACGGACGGCGCACCTGGGGCCACTCGATGCTGATCGATCCCTGGGGCGAGGTGATGGCGGTGCTGCCGGAAGGCGAAGGCGTGGTGAGCGGGCTGATCGACCCCGCGCGCCTGGACGAGGTGCGGCAGAACCTGCCTGCGCTGCGCCATCGGGTGCTGTAGCATGTACAAGCAATGACCTGGCCGATTCCCCGATTCCCCGATTCCCGGGAATCGCCAGCATCCCAGATTTTTACGCGGCGGCGTCATTTCGCCACCGCGGCACGACGATAAAGGACAACCATGAACGCCGGCGACCTCGGAATCCGCAACCTCGCCACCGCCCAGCAGTTGCTGCTGGCGCCCTACGGCCTGGACGAAACCAATCTGCAGCGCGTGCTGGCGGACATCTTCACGCATAAGGTCGACTACGCCGACCTCTACTTCCAGTACACCCGCAACGAGGCGTGGAGCCTGGAAGAAGGCATCGTCAAGTCGGGCAGCTTCAGCATCGACCAGGGCGTTGGCGTGCGCGCCGTGTCCGGCGACAAGACCGCCTTTGCCTACTCCGACGACATCAGCCTGGACGCCTTGCTCAAGGCCGGCTCAGCAACCCGCACCATCGGCCGCGCTGGCAGCGGCCGCGTCAAGGTGGCGAGCAAGATGGCCTCCCAGGGCGGGCGCAACCTGTACTCGCCCAATGACCCGCTGGACTCGATGGACGCCGCCGAAAAGGTGGCGCTGCTCGAGCGCGTGGAACGCATGGCCCGCGCCAAGGACCCGCGCGTGGTGCAGGTGATGGCAGGCCTGGCCGGCGAATACGATGTGGTGCTGGTGGCGCGCAGCGACGGCGTCATCGCCGCCGACGTGCGCCCGCTGGTGCGGGTCTCCGTCACGGTGATCGCCGAGCAGAACGGACGCCGCGAGATCGGCTCCTCCGGCGGCGGCGGGCGCTATGCCTACGGCTATTTCACCGATGAGCTGCTGCGCCAGTACGTGGACGAGGCCGTGGCCTCGGCGCTCGTCAACCTCGAGGCGCGTCCGGCTCCCGCCGGTGCGATGACCGTCGTGCTCGGCCCGGGCTGGCCCGGCGTGCTGCTGCACGAGGCCATCGGCCATGGCCTGGAAGGCGACTTCAACCGCAAGGGCTCGTCGGCCTTCGCCGGCCGCATGGGTGAGCGCGTGGCGGCCAAGGGCGTGACGGTGGTGGACGACGGCACGCTGGCCAACCGCCGCGGCTCGCTCAACCTCGACGACGAGGGCAACCCGACCCAGTGCACCACGCTGATCGAGGACGGCATCCTCAAGGGCTATATCCAGGACACGCTCAACGCGCGCCTGATGAAGATGCCGGTAACCGGCAACGCACGCCGCGAGAGCTACGCTGCGCTGCCGATGCCGCGCATGACCAACACCTACATGCTCAATGGCAACCGCGACCCGCAGGAGATCATCGCCAGCGTCAAGCGCGGCCTCTACGCGGTCAACTTCGGCGGCGGCCAGGTCGACATCACCAACGGCAAATTCGTCTTCTCCGCCAGCGAGGCTTACCTGATCGAGGACGGCAAGATCACCGCCCCGGTCAAGGGCGCCACGCTGGTCGGCAACGGCCCGGAATCGCTCAAGGACGTCACCATGATCGGCAACGACATGCGCCTGGACTCGGGCGTGGGTGTGTGCGGCAAGGAAGGCCAGAGCGTGCCGGTGGGCGTGGGCCAGCCGACCCTGCGCATTGAGAACATGACGGTGGGCGGCACGGCCTGATTGCCGTCCCGCTGGTCGGGCAGGTCGGGCGCGGTCCCTAGCCGTTCAGGGCCGCGCCTCGTAGATCAGGTTGAACGGCGTTTGCGCCGCCCGGCGAAAACGCGAAAACCCGCCCTGCTGCACCACCGATCGCATGCGTGCCTCGCCCGACTGGGCGCCCAGGCACAGGCCCACCTCCTGCGAGCGCGACGCTGGCGTGCAAATGAAGGTCGAGGCCGAGTAAAACACCCGCCCGACCGGGTTCAGGTTGTCTTCGAGCCGGTCGTTGGCGAAAGGCTCGACGATCATCCAGGTGCCGTCCGGGCGCAAGGTCTCGCGCACATGCGCGGCGGCGCCTACCGGATCGCCCATGTCGTGCAGGCAGTCGAACACGGCCACCAGGTCGTAATCCTTGCCGCCATACTCCTTGGCTTTTGCCACCTCGAAATGCACGCGGTCCTGCACGCCGGCGCGCGCCGCCGCCTCGGTGGCAAAGCGGATCGACGGCTCGTGGTAGTCAAAGCCGTAGAACTCCGATGCCGGATACGCCTGCGCCATGATGATGGTGGAGGCGCCATGCCCGCAGCCCACGTCGGCCACGCGAGCGCCAGCCTGCAGCCTGGCCTGCGCATCCTCTAGCGCGGGAATCCATTCCGCCGTCAGGTGCGCCGCATAGCCCGGACGGAAAAACCGCTCGGTGCCGTGAAACAGTGACGGATCGTGTTCATGCCAGCCCAGCCCGCGCCCGTTGCGAAAGGCGTCCACGATCTTGGGAATCGCCTTGAACTGCGCGACGGCAATCTGGAAGGCGCCGGGAATAAAGGCCGGACTACCCTCCTGGGCCAGCGCGAAGGCCTGCTCCTCGGTCAGGCTGAACAGATCGGTGGCCGGGTCGTACGCGACATAACCGCTGGCCGCCTGCGCGGACAGCCACTCGAGCAGATAGCGCTCATCGGTATGGGTTTTCTCGGCCAGCACCTGCACTGTCATCGGTTTCTCGGCCAAGGCTTTGTACAGGCCAAGCGTATCGCCGACCACGATGGTGGCTGCATGCATCACCGCGCCCAGATCCTGGACGAACTGCCCCATGAAGGCGTTTAGCCTCCCCTCATCGATCGCCATGATGTTTCCCTCCCCCCCTCAGCCCCGCGTGCCTGAGCTGCCCGGCACGCCGCGTTCGCCTGTCTTCCCCCCGGGCAAACCGGTGCAGGCGCCGCCGCCGCACTGCGGTGCGCGCTGGCGACGCCTATACTGGCCTCATTCATGTTGGTTCACGCACGGGAAGGCGCCAATACGCAGCATTGCGTACCCGCGCGCTACCCAAAGCCGCCGCAATGCTCACATCCAGCCGCTGCCAGGATGGCCAGGCGCTCTCCATGCTCGCCAGGCTGACCGCGCGCGAGCAGCAGGTGCTGCGCTGGCTGGCGCACGGCAAGACGGACCGCGAAATTGCGGGCATGCTCGGCATCAGCGCCCGCACGGTGCAAAAGCACCTCCAGCATGTGTACGTGAAGCTGGGCGTGGAGAACCGCACCGCCGCTGTGATGCGCGGGCTGGAACTGGATCCGGGCGCCGCCATGGAACGGCCGGAAATTGTGGCCAGTCCAATGCCGGACGCTTGCCAAGCCCCTTAAAACGCGCTATAAAGATGCTTCGTTACCCGATGGTCAACGGCCTCAGCCGGCAGAATTGGCAAGGCCGGCGCAATTTTCTGCCATCTCGTGACGCATTGCCGCAAATAACCGACGCCATTTGAGCCGCATCCCATCCATGTCCGCTAAGTTTTATTTTTACTTTTTTAGCGATCTCGCACCGCTGGCGGATGGAGAGGGACGATCGTAAGTGCCTCCAGAATTCAAAAAAAGCCGCCAGCGAACCTGGCGGCTTTTTTTATACCGGCCCGCACCCAGCTCTAGCCCAGACACCCCAAACACACGACCCTACAAAATCCGGAGCCATCATGCTGAAGAACACCGACGACCTGCGCATTCGCGAACTCAAGGAATTGTTGCCCCCGGCGCACCTGATCCGCGAGTTCGGCTGCTCCGAAAAGGCGTCCGACGTGATCTATGGCGCGCGCCAGTCCATGCACCGGATCCTGCACGGCATGGATGACCGCCTGATCGTGATCATCGGCCCCTGCTCCATCCACGACACCCGCGCCGCGCTCGAGTACGCCAAGCTGCTCAAGGTCCAGCGTGACCGTTTCGCCGGGGAGCTGGAAGTCGTGATGCGGGTGTATTTCGAAAAGCCCCGCACCACCGTGGGCTGGAAGGGCCTGATCAACGACCCGCACATGGACGGCAGCTTCAAGATCAACGACGGCTTGCGCACCGCGCGCGAACTGCTGCTGAACATCAGCGAGCTGGGCGTGCCGACCGGTACCGAATACCTCGACATGATCAGCCCGCAATACATCGCCGACCTGGTCAGCTGGGGTGCCATCGGCGCACGCACCACGGAAAGCCAGGTGCACCGGGAGCTCGCCTCCGGACTGTCGTGCCCAGTTGGGTTCAAGAACGGCACCGATGGCAACGTCAAGATCGCTGTCGATGCGATCAAGGCCGCCTCGCAGCCCCACCATTTCCTGTCGGTGACCAAGGGCGGGCACTCCGCCATCGTGTCGACCTCGGGCAATGAGGATTGCCACATCATCCTGCGCGGCGGCAAGGCGCCTAACTATGATGCCGCCAGCGTGCAGGAAGCCTGCGAAGCGATCTCCAAGGCCGGCCTGGCCGCGCGCCTGATGATCGATGCCTCCCACGCCAACAGCAGCAAGAAGCACGAGAACCAGATCCCGGTCTGCGAGGACATCGGCCGCCAGATGGCCGCGGGCGACGAGCGCATCGTCGGCGTGATGGTGGAATCCCACCTGGTGGGCGGCCGCCAGGACCACGCCCAGGGCACGCCGGTGGAAGACCTCACCTACGGCCAGTCGGTCACCGATGCCTGCATCGGATGGGACGATTCGGTAAAGGTGCTCGAAACCCTGGCCAGCGCCGTCAAGGCACGCCGCCTGGCCAAGGGCACCGGCAACTGAGCCGCCTGACGCGGCCCGGGGCGCTTGCGCACCGGGCGCGCGGGCAAAGAAAAAGCCGCTGGGACCAGCGGCTTTTTCTTGTTCCGGACCCGCGCGCGGCCTGGGCCGGCGCCGTCTGGCTTACTTCTTCAGGACCAGGCCGCCCGGCAACGATTCGATGTAGGCGGCGATATCCTTCAGCTCATCCCGGGTGAAGGGACGCGGCTTGCCATCCTTGCCCGTCACGCCGGGGTTGGCGTTGACCTGGCCAGCCATGATGGCGTTGGAGCGGCCCACCTGCGGGTTGGTGGTGATCTGGTAGGCAGCCAGCGCGTGGTACAGGTAGTCGGCATGCTGGCCGGCCAGCTTCGGGTAATCCGGGGTGATCGGGGCATTCAAGCCGGCGCCGTGGCAGGCCGCGCAGTTGCCCTTCTCCACCAGCGCCTTGCCGCGCGCGAGGTCGGCAGCCGAGGCGGTGATGGCCGAGGCGCCCAGCACGAGTGCGCCGATCGCGAGCGAAAGCGTCTTAAGCGTATTCATGGGTGGGTCCTCTTACTTCTGGGTGTTGTTTTGCGTGCTGGAAGACTGCTGCGCGTAGTAGGCAGCCACGTCGGCGATGTCCTGGTCGGTCAGGGTCGCGGCAATGCCACGCATGGTCGGGTGCTTGCGGTCGCCCTTCTGGTATTCCTTGAGCGCATTTTCGATGTACTTGGCGTTCTGGCCGCCGAGCAGGGGCACCTGGTACACCTCGGGGAAGGAGGCGCGATAGCCGGGAATCCCATGGCAACCAATACACATCGCGACCTTGTTTTTGGCGGCGTCCACATTGCCCTTGACTTCCTGGGCTTGCGCAGCCGTTGCGGCCGCGCCCAGCACCACCATCGTGAGGAGCTTTTTCATTGTCGTAGCTGATTGGAAGTGTTAAACCCTGCGTGACCTGCCCAACCGGTCGGAAATGGCTTCAGAATGCGTCCGGCCGGACCGTATCTGCCCGCGGGTAGATGCGGTGCTGCCAGCGTGGGCCGGATACCCGGGCGCCGTGGTAAGCGCTGCCGGTGCATCTCGGCGTTGTCTCCGCCTCATTCTGTAACCATCTCTTGTCATCGCCGCCTCCCGGCAAGGACCGCGGGAGTGACAAGGCGGACAAAGCGAGGGGGGTGGAGTCTTGGACGTGGGGGGCGCGTCAAACCGCCGCATTGTACAGCACGCTGCACGTGGCAGTCCAGCATGGCACGGCGAGCCACACGCGAACCGAAAAGCTCTTTTATACTGGCCAATTCCGACACGCACAAACCCCTTCAGGTTGCCCCATGTCCAACACCACCAACGCCAGCCAGAACCAGCAAAACCGTTTCGAAGGCACGCAGCAATACGTCGCCACCGATGACCTCAAACTGGCCGTGAATGCCGCCCGCGCCCTGCAGCGCCCGCTCCTGATCAAGGGCGAGCCCGGCACCGGCAAGACCATGCTGGCCGAGGAGGTGGCCGCGGCGCTCGGCATGCCCCTGCTGCAGTGGCACATCAAGTCCACCACCAAGGCGCAGCAGGGCCTGTATGAATACGACGCGGTGTCGCGCCTGCGCGATTCGCAGCTCGGCGACGACCGCGTCCACGACATCCGCAACTACATCATCAAGGGCGTGCTTTGGCAGGCCTTCGAGGCCGACCAGCAAGTGGTGCTGCTGATCGACGAGATCGACAAGGCCGACATCGAATTCCCGAACGACCTGCTGCGTGAAATCGACCGCATGGAATTCTATGTGTACGAGACGCGCGAGCTGGTCAAGGCGCGCCACCGCCCGCTGGTGATCATCACCTCGAACAACGAGAAGGAGCTGCCCGACGCCTTCCTGCGCCGCTGCTTCTTCCACTACATCAAGTTCCCCGACGCGGAGACCATGCAGCGCATCGTCGACGTGCACTATCCCGGCATCAAGCGCGAGCTGGTAGCCGCGGCGCTCGAATCGTTCTACGAGATGCGCAACCTGCCGGGCCTGAAGAAGAAACCCTCCACGTCGGAACTGATCGACTGGCTCAAGCTGCTGATGGCCGAGGACATCCCGCCCGAAGCGCTCAAGAGCCCGGACAAGAAGGCCGCGATCCCGCCGCTGCATGGCGCGCTGCTGAAGAACGAGCAGGACGTGCACCTGTTCGAGCGTCTCGTCTTCATGAACCGCGCCAACCGCTGAGCGCCGCGCCATGGCACGCTTTATCGAACCCGTCACCCTGCGCGGCCAGCACGCCTTGCTGGAGCCGCTGCGCCCGGAGCATGAGGCCGAGGTACAGGCCGCCGTCGCCGATGGTGAGCTGTGGAAGCTCTGGTACACCTCGGTGCCGGCGCCGGACCAGGTGCGCGCGTGGACCGACACCGCGCTGCTAATGCGCGAGCAGCAGGGCGCGATGCCGTTTGTGATCCGCGAAGTCCGCGACGGCGTGCCGGGCGCGGTGGTGGGCGCGACGCGTTACTTCAATGTCGACGGCGCCAACCGGCGCCTGGAGATCGGCCATACCTGGCATGCGCAGCGCGTGCAGCGCAGCGCCGTGAACACCGAATGCAAGCTGATGCTGCTCACGCACGCGTTCGAGCAGCTGGCATGCATCGCCGTGGAATTCCGCACGCACTGGATGAACCACCAGAGCCGCACCGCCATCGCCCGGCTTGGCGCCAAGCAGGACGGCGTGCTGCGCAACCACCAGCGCATGCCCGACGGTTCGCTGCGCGATACCGTGGTGTTCTCCATCATCGCCAGCGAATGGCCGACGGTGAAGCGCCACCTGCAATACCGCCTGGACCTGCCGGGGCGTGCCTCGTGAACCGGCACGCAAACCGCCGCACCCGCTCCGGGAAACTCTAAGCGAGCCCACCATGCTGATCGATTTTTTCTTCTCGCTGCGCCACGCCAAGCTGCCCGTCTCGGTCAAGGAATACCTGACCATGCTGGAAGCGCTCAAGGCCGAGGTGATCACGCCGTCGATCGACGAGTTCTACTACTTGTCGCGCATGACGCTGGTCAAGGACGAGAAGCACTTCGACAAGTTCGACCAGACCTTTGCCGCCTACTTCAAGGGCATCGAAAGCCTGGTCGACTGGAAATCCGACATCCCCCTGGACTGGCTGCAAAAGACGCTGGAGCGCGAGCTCTCGGCCGAGGAAAAGGCCAAGATCGAAGCCATGGGGGGCCTCGACAAGCTGATGGAGCGGCTCAAGCAGCTGCTCGACGAGCAAAAGGAAAAACACGAGGGCGGCAACAAGTGGATCGGCACCGGCGGCACCTCGCCGTTCGGGCACGGCGGCTATAACCCGGAAGGCATCCGCATCGGCGGCCCGTCCAAGGGCAACCGCACCGCCATCAAGGTGTGGGAAACCCGCGCCTACAAGGACTACGACGACCAGGTCGAACTCGGCACGCGCAATATCAAGGTGGCGCTGCGCCGCCTGCGCCGTTTCGCGCGCGAAGGCGCGGAAACCGAGCTGGACCTGGACGACACCATCCACTCCACCGCCGCCAATGCCGGCCTGCTCGACATCAAGCTGCGCCCGGAGCGCCACAACAAGGTCAAGGTGCTGATGCTGATGGACGTCGGCGGCTCGATGGACGACCACATCAAGCGCGTGGAGGAATTGTTCTCGGCCACCAAGACCGAGTTCAAGCACCTGGAGTACTACTACTTCCATAACTGCGTGTACGACTACGTCTGGAAGAACAATCGCCGCCGCCATGCGGAGAAGATCGCCACGTGGGACCTGATCCACAAGTACACGCCGGACTACAAGGTGATCTTTGTCGGCGATGCCACCATGAGCCCGTACGAGATCCTGCAGCCCGGGGGCTCGGTGGAGTACAACAACCCCGAAGCCGGGGCGGTATGGCTCAACCGCCTGATCGAGCAGTTCCCGCGCTTCGTCTGGCTCAACCCCGAACCCGAAGGCCTGTGGCAATACCGGCAGTCGGTCACGGTGATCAACCAGATCATGAAGTCGCGCATGTATCCGGTCACGCTCGGCGGACTGGAGCAGGCGATGCGCCTGCTCTCCAAGTAACGCCACCGGGTCTGGACTGCTGCCCCTGTGTTTCAGGCGCGCAGCAGTCCGCCCAGCATTCCCCCCTGCTCGCCCCCGCCCCCCCGCCCGCGCCCGAACAGCGTGCGCGCCACGCGCTCGCTATCCAGCCCGAAGCTCTGTGCCGCTGCCGCGGCGATCAATCCATCCAGTTCCGTGGTCGGCGCCAGGTCGCGCCCCTGGTAAAGCGATCCCTGCGCCAGCCCCGGCCAGTCGGCCAGCACGCGCCCGCCTTTGACCCCGCCGCCCAGCAACATCGCCGCCGCGCCGGTGCCGTGATCGGTGCCGCCGGTACCGTTGGCAGCGGCGGTGCGCCCGAACTCGGTGGCCACCAGCACGGTGGTGCGCTCCCATGACGGGCCCAGCCCGTCGCGCAGTGCTGCCAGCATGGTGTCCAGGGCCTTGAGGCGAGCCGCCAGGCGTGGCGCTTGCGCACTGTGCGTATCCCAGCCACCGGTCTCGATCATGGCAATGCGCGGCCCGTCCGCGCGCGCCAGGAAGCCGGCTGCTAGACGGCCGAGGCTGGCCGGGTCCTGGCGCGCACCGGCGTCGCCTGCCAGCCCGCGTGCCTGCATGGCCGCGTTCCAGAGCGGATGCAATTGCGGATCCATCTCGTAGAGCTGCCCGACGCGGGCGAGCAGGTCATCGGGCGCTGACGGCAGTGCCGATGGCGCATAGGAGCCGACCTCCACCGGCCCGCGCAGCGCCGCCGGCACCGTGGGCGCGAAGGCGATGGCATTCTCGGGCCGCTTGGGCAGCAGGCTCACCAGCCGGTTCATCCAGCCATCTTTCACCTGGTAAGGCGCGGCGCCGCCGGTCTCCAGCACGTTCTGGCCGTCGAAGTGCGAACGTTCGCGATATGGCGATGCCACTGCCTGCACGAACAGCGCCTGCCCGGCGGCGTACATCCGTGCCGTTTCCGTCAGCGCGGGATGCAGCGCGAACGTGCCATCGAGCTTGGTGGCTTGCGCCGCGTCGATGGCCAGCGCGCCACGCAGGCGGGCGTAACCAGGATCGGCGTAGGGAATAACCGTGTTCAGGCCATCGGCGGCACCGCGCTGGATGACGAAGACGAAGCGGCGATCGGAATCGACGCTGGCGAGCGTGAGGCGCGGCAACGCAAGCATGGCGGCGGCACCGCCCGTCGCGCGGAGGAAATCTCGGCGGGAAAACATGGCAATCACCTCCGTTGAAAATCGGGCGACACCAGCAGCAAGGCCAGTGCGGTCTGCGCGCTTTCGGCACGCGCGATGGCGGCAGCGGTTGGTGCCGACAGCGTGCCCGCAAGCAGCTTGGGGCCGAGCTCGCGCGCGTCGATCCGGTCGCCGACGCGTGCGGCCAGCCGCTGCGCCAGCTCAACCCGGCGCACCAGCGCATCGGGTGCGGCCCAGCTTGCGGCAATGTCGTCGTAGCCCGCTGGCGAGCCCGGGCGCCAGACCGGCTGTCCGAGCTGGGTCAGCATGGGCGCGAAGTGCTGTGCGCCCGCCTCGCGCAGACCCAACCCGCGCAGGGAGGAAAGGGTCCACTCCCACGGCGTCTTGAATTTTGCCGGCTCGCTGGCCCAGGCCTCGGGCGACTGCACCAGCGCGCGGTACATCTCGGGCAGCGCGCCACCGCTACGCAGGTACGCCTGCGACACGCGCGCCACTAGCGCGGGCGGCGGCGCATCGGCAACGAAGTGGCGCACCAGCTTGGTGGCCAGGTGATTGGCCGTGGCCTCGCTCTGTGCAAGATCATGCAGCACGGCCAGCGCCTGCGCCTCGCCCTGCTGCGGGTAGCTGCGGCCGAGGATAGTGCGGGTGCCAGGCTCATGCACGCGCGCGCGGAACTGGAAGCGCCCGGGCTCGCCGTCGTCGCGCGCGCCCAGGCCGCCGATGCTCCAGCCGGTCAGCGCACGCGCGAACTCGGTCACGTCGGCCTGCTGGTAGCCGCTGCGCACGCCGAGCGTATGCAGCTCCATGATTTCACGCGCGAGGTTTTCGTTCAATCCGAGCTGGCGCTCGGGTGCGCGCTGCGCAGCCACCCGCGCGGCCATGCTGCCGGGGCCGATCGAGCGGACCTGGTCCAGGAAGACTTGCATGGCGGGATGGCGCTCCACCGCGACCAGCATGTCCTCGAAGCGTCCGAGCACATGCGGGCGGATCGCCTCGGCCTCGAAGGCGCCGGCCAGCGCGGCGACGGCCGGCTTCTCCACCGAGACCGCGAAGTGGTTGGACCAGAAATGCACCAGCCGCTCGACAAACGGCGCTTGCGTCACCAGCGCACTGGTCACGCGCGCGTCGACGGCATCGCGATAGGCCTCGCGCGTCTCGCGCTGCAATTGCTGGCGTGCCGCGGTCTTCGCATCGGCCTGCGCCTGGCGCACCTCGCGCTGCTGGGCGCCGAACTCGCCGGCCAGCGCGGCCGTGTCCGGCTGCGCGCTCCAGGCCGCGGGCCTGGCCTCGTAGTGCGCGAACTGGCCCAGCAGCCAGCCACGCGGATCGGCCGGCAGCGGCTCGTCCGGGCGCGCGCCCAGCCCGAACCGGTTGACCGCGACAGCCGCAGCCGTCATGGCGGTGTTTGTCATGCGTTGCTCCCCTGGGAAGTGCCTGTTGGCTTTGTCGCTATCGCCATTGCCATCGTTGTCGTGGTCGATCGCCGCATCATGGCGCCGCCTTCGCGGGCCGCGCCTGGCCGGTGCGCAGCGGGCCGCGCTGGACCAGTGCATCGGCCAGAGTCTGCCGCTCCTCGGGCGACAGCGTGGCGGCGAAATCCACCACGCTGCTTTCCAGGCGGGCACGCACCGCGGCATCGGCCTCGCGCGTGCGGGCCAATGCCGCCGCCAGCGCGTCGCGCTCGAACTGCGGCTGCCGCAGCAATTGCTCCACCTGGTGGCGTCCGTCGCGCGCGGCGTCCACGTCCGACGCCGCGGCACGGCGCGCCGCGCGCAAGCCTTGCAGGAATTGCCTGCGCTGCTCGGCCTCCAGCCCGTCGGCGGCAAAGCGCAGGCCGCGCGGCTGCGCGGCCGCTTGGCGCTCCACGGCGTACCAGCGATAGCCGCCACCGCCAATCGCGCCCAGCAGGAACACGTTGACCAGCACGGAGACCGCCAGCGCTACCTTGAGCCGCTTCGGCGTACGCTCGTTCATTCCTCGCTCCCGTTATGCGCCATGCCACCAAAGCCGGTCGGGGCGTAGGGCAGATCGATAGCGGCCGGCGCCGACACCGTGGCCAGCACGGCCGAGACCAGCAACGCGCCCGCCAAGGTGCCGGCCAGGCCGACGCCGGCCAGCCCTAGCCCGGACCACCACCACGGCGCGCGCGGCGCGGGCGCGCTCTGCGCAATGCGGCGCTGCAACGCCATCTCCGGGGCGGCCACCTGATGCGCGGCCAGCAAGCGGTCGAGCGCGGCGGCTTCGGCCAGCGCGCCACGATGCCCGGGCGCGGCAGCCATGGCCTGGCCCGCGGCGCGCTCCCCTTCGGGCCAGCGTGCCGGATCGGCGCCATAGCTCTCGGTCAGTGCGCGAAATCTCTCGGGTGTCATCGCAAATCCTCATGATGGCCGTCTTGCATGAGCAAATCGCGCAGGTTGCGGCGTGCGCGAGCGAGCAAGCTTTCCAGCGCCTCGATACTGATGCCCATCAGCGCGGCGGCCTCGCCATTGGGCAACTCCTGGTAATACTGCAGCACCAGCGCCTCGCGCTGGCGCGCGGGCAGCTTCGCCAGCGCCGCGCCTACGCGCGCGCCCTGCGCCGCCGCATCCAGCGCTTCCTCGGGCCCAGCCCCGGGCGTCGCCTGCTCGGGTCCCAGCTCCATGGCCTGCTCGCGCACGCCGCGCAAGCGGTCGTAGCAAAGGTTCAGCGCCACACGATGCAGCCAGGTGTCAAAGCGCGCCCGCCCGGGTTGCCAGCGCGCGGCCTGCTTCCACAACCGCACGAAGACTTCCTGCGCCACGTCTTCCGCTTCGCCGCGGTCGCCCAGCATGCGCGTGGCCAGCGCCAGCACGCGCGGCAGCTTGCGCGAAACCATCTCGCGCACCGCGGCTGCATCATGCCTGCCGACCCGCGCCAGCAGCGCATCGTCCGGATCTGTGTCGCTCAATGGGTGTGGTTCCGCGTTGCCGGTTCGTCCTTCTCATATGCCGCGCCCCCCTGGGGCGGGCGCGGCTTGCCTCGTCAGTAAACAAAAACCGGCGCGCGATAGTGGTAATAAGCGGGCCGGGCCGGCACGATCACACAGCCGGACAACGTGACGGCGAGAAGCGCCGCGATCAGAAGGCTTTTCATCGGTTACCCCTTGCTGTGGTGACTGCCATCGCGTTTGACGAATGCCATGCCGCTCATGGCGCCCAATGCCCTTCGACCCAGCGCCATTGCGGGCCACGCGCCACCCAGTGCCCCGGCACCCAGCGGTAGCCCGCCCTGGCCGGGCGCCAATGGCCGCCCACCCAGACGTAGGCGCCATTGCGCCATTGCCAGTGGCCCGGATCCCAGACATAGCCGCCGCGCGCGGGCGGCAGGACCTCCTGGCGCATCGGCGGGGGCGCCGCGGGTGCAATCACGATGGTTTGAGCGAATGCCGGCGCCAGCGCGAACGCCGCCGTCACGGCGACGCCCAGGCGGATAAGGCGAGATGAGAGGGGCATTGGTCTGCGCATGAGAGCCTCCAGTCCATGATCCACAGCCTGGCGCGGTTTGCACGCAGGCTTGTCATTCATGTCTGTCATGTCTCTTAAACGCAGGCGGGTGGAAAAAACCGTCGCGGAAAAGCGTAAGTTTTGATTACAGCGGCGGCGCGCGGCTCACGCCACCACGTCGACGCCTTCCATCACCCACTGGCGAAAGGTCTGCAGCGCCGGCAGATGCTGTTTCTGCTCGGGATAGCAAAGGTAGTAGCCCTTCTTGCTCAGCACCCGCGCCGGATGCGCCACCACCAGCACGCCGGTGGCGAGTTCCTCCTCGATCAGGCAGCGCGGGATCAGCGCGATGCCGAGCCCCGACATCGCCGCCTGCGTCAGCAGCGAGAACTGGTCGAAGCGCGCGCCGCTCCACGCCTTGCGGGTCGCCACGCCAAGCTCGGCGAACCAGTCGGGCCAGGCTTCGGGTACGGTGGTGTGATGCAGCAGGGGAAAACGCAGCAGCGCCGAGGGCACGCGCGCCATGCCTTCCGGCTCGCCGGCCAGCAGGGCCGGGCGGCACACGGGAAGCACTTCGCGGCCAGTCATGTAGTCGGCAAGGCTGCCGGGCCACATGCCGTCGCCGAAGCGGATGGCGGCATCGAGGTCGGGCTGGGAAAAGTCGTAGCCCTGCGCGTGCGGCACGAATTCAAGGCTGACGTCGGGATGCTTCTCGAAGAATTGCGGCAAGCGCGGAATCAGCCACTTGGCGCCCAGCGTGGGCATGCTGGCGATATGCAGGGTGCCGCCGCGGCCCTGCTTGGCGATCAACTCCACCGTGGCGGCCTCGATCTCGGTCAGGCTCGGGCGGATGCGGTCCAGGTAGCGCTGGCCGGCATCGGTCAGCATCAGGCGCTGGCGCACGCGCTCGAACAGTTCCACGCCAAGGAAGGCCTCCAGGCTGCGCACCTGCTTGCTCACGGCACCCTGGGTGACGTGGAGCTCCCGCGCCGCGGTGGTGAAGCTGTTGTAGCGTGCGGCAGCCTCGAAGGCCTGCAATTCAGTCAGCGACGGACATAAGCGTCGCATAGATAACCCCTTACTTCACTACCAAACGGAATGATCGCACGATTTTATTTCGTTTGCGGTGTGCCTGCACGAACAAGCAGAATCAGGGAAGCCTTTCTTTTCCGCGCTTTCACCGCTTTCACCGCTTTCACCGCTTTAATCGCTCTCCTTCTCTCCTCCCTCCATTCAGGAACCGAACCATGCAACGCCGTAACATGCTCCGCCTCCTTGCCGCCGCCACTGGCGCCGCCGCCGCCGGCCTGTCGCTGTCGGCCGCTGCCCAGGGCACGTACCCGACCAAGCCGATCTCGCTGGTTGTGCCGTTCCCGGCAGGTGGCACCACCGACATCGTGGCGCGCATCGTGGCCGACAAGCTCGGCCAGCAACTGGGCCAGACCGTGGTAGTGGACAACCGCGGCGGCGCCGGCGGCAGCATTGGTACCGGTTACCTGGCCAAGGCCGCGCCGGACGGCTACACCCTGGGCATCGCCACCGCGTCCACGCACGGTATCAACCCGGCCGTGTACCCGCGCCTGTCGTACGACGCCACCAAGGACTTCACCACCATCACCAACCTGGCTTCGGTGCCCAACGTGATGAGCATCAACCCGGCGGTGAAGGCCAACGACATGAAGGCCTTCATCGCGCTGGCCAAGGCCCAGCCGAACAAGATGGCCTACGGCTCGGCCGGCAACGGCAGCGTCTCGCACATGATGGGCGAGCTGTTCAAGATGAGCAGCAAGACCGAGCTGCTGCACGTACCTTACAAGGGCGTGGGCCCGGCGCTCAACGACGCGCTGGCCAACCAGGTGCAGGTGCTGTTCGACAACCTGCCGTCCTCGCTGCCGTTCATCGAAGGCGGCAAGCTGCGCGCCCTGGCCGTGGCCTCGCCCAAGCGCGTGCCGGCCCTGCCCAACGTGCCGACATTTGCCGAACTCGGCCTGCCTGAAGTCAACGACGCCGCCTGGTTTGGCCTGATCGCGCCGGCCAACCTGCCCGCCGACGTGCAAGCCAAGCTGCACGACGCCACCGTGAAGGTGCTGGCGCTGCCAGAAGTAAAGGCTAAGCTGGAGAAGCTGGGCGCGGTGCCGGTTGGCAACACGCCGGCGCAATTCGCCGCGCAGATCAAGTCCGAAGTGGCGAAGAACAAGCGCATCGCCGCCGCAGCCAAGATCACCCTGGATTAAACGACGCACATCATGACGGAAGCAGACCGAAAGACCGGGCTCAGCCCTTACCTCCTGCAACTGCCGCAAGGCGAGAGCAGCCCGCTCTTTCTCGATTCGCCGCATAGCGCCACCAGCTACCCGGCCGATTTCCGGCCGGCGGCCGGCCTGCCCCTGGCGCTGCTGCGCCAGGCCGAAGACACCTTCGTCGACGAGCTGTACGCCGACGCTCCCGCACGCGGCATTGCACTGCTGTGCGCGGGCTTCCCGCGCAGCTACCTCGATGCCAACCGCGGCATCGAGGAAATCGACGAAGCCGTGCTCGACGCGCCCTGGCCCGGCCCGCGCCAGGAAACCTCCAAGACCCGTCTTGGCAAGGGCCTGGTGTGGCGCGTGCTGGATACCGGCGAGGCCATCTACGACCGCAAGCTGAGCGTGGCCGAGGTGCAGGCGCGCATTACGCAGTACTACCTGCCCTACTACGCGCAACTGCAAAAGCTGGCCGACCAGGCCATCGCCACGCACGGCAGCGCCTGGCACATCAACTGCCACTCGATGCCCAGCCAGGCGGCGCAGTACGCCACCGAGCATCCCGGGCTGCAGCATCCGGACTTCGTGGTGGGCGACCGCGACGGCACCACCTGTGACACGCGCTTCACGGACCGCGTGGAAGGCGTGCTCAAGGAGATGGGCTACGACGTCTGGCGCAACCACCCCTACAAGGGCGTGGAAATCGTGCGCGTGGTGGGCCAGCCGGCGCAAAAGCGCCACAGCCTGCAGCTTGAGATCAACCGCAAGCTGTACATGGACGAAGTCGGCCTGGTGCACAACGCGGGCTTCGGCAAGCTGAAGGCAGACCTCAACGCGCTGCTGGACGACCTCAAGGCCTTCGTCAAGACAATCTGAGCGGGTTCAGCGTTTTCGCATTCGAGGGCGTTGAACGCCGGGAGGCCCGCCGCGCATTGCGTGGCGGGCCCAACTGGCACCCGCGCCGGGCTCACTCGTGCCTCACGCTTGCATCACCCCTCGCGCCGCCATCCCCGGGCGGCCCGTGCAGCCGGGCAAAACACTGCCCTGCGCTGCACTCTGCTGCACATCCGGCATGTATTCCCTTCGGGTAGAACCCTTAAGTCGGGAGATTTCGGAACTTTGCCGCATGGGTTTCCTCTATCATGGCAGACCTTTGCCAACCCCTTACGCTCCAAAGCAAGACGATCCCGTGATCCGACGAATCTCTGACCTCCTCAGCAGCCGGCTGTGTGCGCTCGCTGCTGCAGTGGCAGGTGCGATCGCCCTGGTGGGCTGCGCCGATACCCCGCTCAATGATCGCGACGCCGTGATGTCCTCCAGCATCGCCACCCCGGCAGCCGCTGCCAACTCCGCATCCACCCGCCCCGCGCCGACCCCGCCCGCCACCGCCGCACCGCCCACCAAGACAGTGACCCTGCCCGCGCAAGGCCGCGTGAGCCTGGCCGAGTACCGTGCGCAGATGCGCGAGCAACTGATGCAAACCGAGAACGCCAGCGCAGATGTGGCCGATTGCGCCGCGCACGCCAGCTGGGTCGTGCCCCGCTCGGCCACCTACGACGCCTTGAAGATCCCCACCGGCGCGCTCGGCGCCGGCCAGGCTACCGTCGAGCCATGGGACGGCCGCTTCTCGCAAGGCAAGCAAGCGGTGCCGGTCAGCTCGGTGGTGACATTTTCCGCGACCGCCCACAAGCGCCGCGCCGAAGCCCAGTGGGAACCGGTCAAGGTACGCTGCGGCTATGCCGACGGCATGATGCTGGCCTATGAATTGCTCGATGGCAGCGGCACCGTCATCAGCGAGCCGGCAGCCGCGCCCGCCGTACGCAGCAGCAGCACGCGCCAAGCCACCAGCGGCAAGGGCCGCAAGGGCAGCAAGGCAAGCAAGTCCAGCTCGGGCAAGTCCGCGAAGGCAACCGCGTCCTCTTCCAGGTCGGGCAGCAGCAAATCGACCGCGAAGAGCAGCAGCGCCAAGACCACCAGCAAGTCGACTACCAAGAAGACACACTGAGTGCTGCCCAGGCGCTGCCAGCCCTGCGCATGGAGCCGCCCGGCACCTGGCCACCTGAGTGGCGGCCAGGTGCCAGATCGCGCCCTCAGCCCAGTTGCGCCAGCACCGCCTGCAGCATCGCAGCGCCCAGCAGGGCGCTGCGCGCGCCATTCCAGCCCACCGCCGGATCGGGCTGGTCGGCATTGTCCTTGAATGGCATCTCCAGCGTCAGCGACAGGCAGCCAAAGGTATGGCCGATGTACTTCGAGGCCAGTTTGAGCGCGTCCTGGTTGTACTTGCTGGCGGCGTAGCCGTGCACATCCTGGAAGTCCGGCGTGGCGCGCTTGAACGCGTCGATGAAACGCAGTTGCTCGGCCTTCTGCACCTCGGTAAAGCCGGGCAGCATCTCGCTGCCCGCGACGAAGTTATAGGGCAGGCCCTCGTCGCCATGGATGTCGAAGAACATGTCGCAGCCGGTGGCCTCGATGGCACGGCGCACGTGATACACCTCCGGGCTGGTCTGCTCGCTGGGGGCCATCCATTCGCGGTTGAGGTTGGCGCCAGCCGCATTGGTGCGCAGGTTGCCACGCGCCGAGCCGTCGGGGTTCATGTTCGGCACGATATGGAACACGGCGCGCTCCAGCAGGCGGCGCGCCACGGGGTCGCCGGCCCACATGCCAGTGCCCGTCAGGCGCTGCAGCACGCCCTCGCAGAACCATTCCGCCATGGATTCGCCGGGATGCTGGCGCGCGATCATCCAGATGGCCTTCTTGCCGTCGCCAGGCGTGCCGACCGTGACCGCGGTCATGTCGCGGCCATCCACCGTGCTGCCCAGGTGTGACAGCCGCGCCAGCGGCGAACGCTGGCAAGTGGCTAGCAGGGACAGGTGGCGGTCCTCGGAGTACGGCTCGAAGTAGGCCAGCCACACGCTGTCGTGCTCGGGCGTGAAGGCCACCGTCATGGTGCTGCCATCGAAGCTGGTCGGCACGCGGAACCATTGCGCGCGGTCATAGGAGGCCACGGCCTGGTAGCCGCGCCAGCCGTCGGGGTAGGTGCAGTCGCCGGCATTGAGGAACTGCAGGCGGCATGCCTGGCCAGCCGCGCCCTGCAGCCGGAAATGGAACCACTGGCGGAATTCTGCATGCGAGTCGGCCCGGATGCGCAGGCGGATGTCGCTCGCCTGCGCAAGCGATTCGACTTCAATCGCGCCCGAATCGAAGCTGGCGGAAATATGCAGGGCTGAACTCATGATGTGGCGTCTCGGAGGGTTCGGGCCGGGATGCCTGTAGGCCATCCCTGGCACTGGGTTCGGGGGCGATAGGGCGTAGCCGGCGCAGCGTGCGTCAGTCTTCCAGGCGGCGGCGGAAGACCCAGCGGGCGTCGTCGGATGCCGCGGCATCAAAGGCGTAGCCATGCTCGGCGAAACGCTTGAGCTTGGCCGGCTCGGTGATGCGATGCGTCACCGCGTAGCGGGCCATGAAGCCGCGCGCCCGCTTGGCGTGGAAGGAAATGATCTTGTAGCGGCCGCCCTTCCAGTCCTCGAACACCGGCGTGACGATCCTGGCGCCAAGCACCTTGGGGCGCACCACCTTGAAGTATTCCTCGGAGGCCAGGTTGACCAGGGCCGGACTGCCTTCTGCCTTCTGTGCCTTGAAGTCATCGTTGAGCAACTGCGTGACGTCATCGCCCCAGAACGCATAGAGATCCTTGCCCGCCACGTTGTCCAGGCGCGTGCCCATCTCCAGGCGGTAGGGCTGCATCCAGTCGAGCGGGCGCAGCACGCCGTACAGGCCGGACAGGATGCGCACATGCTTCTGCGCGAAGCCAAGGTCATCGTCCGACAGGCTGGATGCGTCGAACCCCTCGTACACATCGCCGTTGAAGGCGAGCACGGCCTGCTTGCTGTTGGCCGCGGTAAATTCCGGCGACCAGTCGCCGTAGCGGGTGGCGTTGAGCACCGCGAGCTTGTCGGAGATGTCCATCAGCGCCCCGATATCCTGCAGCGCGAGCTTGCGCAGCCGCTCGATCAACACCGCCGAACGGTCGATAAAACGGGGCAGCGTATGGGTCTTCAGACGCGGGGGCGTCTCGTAGTCGAGCGACTTGGCAGGGGACAAGACGATGAGCATGGCAAAATCGCGGCAAACACAAAGGCCAGATTGTAACGAATGCACCCCGACTCTACCGCAGTACCCCTCAATTCCCCGCCGTCCCCACAGGCCATTCCTGTCCCCGGCCCGCTGGTACCGCGGGTCGTGCTCGACTCCAACATCTGGGTCGACCTGCTGGTCTTTGCGGATCCGCACGTCGAACCGATCCGGGCCGCGCTGGACACCGGCGCCATTGCCGCGGTGATCCGCGCCGATTGCCGCGAGGAGTTGCGCCGAGTGCTGGCTTATCCGCAATTTGCCCATTTTGGTGTCGATATTCCCGCCGCCATGGCCACTGTCGACCGGCTGACCGCCCTCATCGCCATCCCGGAAGAAGCCGACATCGCGGCGGCCCGCCTGCCGCGTTGCCGCGATACCGACGACCAGAAGTTCATCGAGCTGGCGCACTTTGCCCAGGCCGCCTGCCTGGTCTCCAAGGACAAGGCCGTGCTCAAGCTCAAAGGCCGCCTGCGCCGCCAGAGCGGCGTGGATATCCTGCTGCCCCAGGCCTTCGCCAACTGGCTGACGGCGCGCGAGGAGGCCGCGGCACAGGCGCCGGCCGATCCCCGCTAGAATGCCAGCATCGTTTTCCGCCCATCCCGACCGCCCAGCCTGACGCAGCTTCCCATGCCCACGAACCTTTCCGCCCAGCCCGGCACCCTTGCTCCCCTCACGCCGCCGGCTTCGCGCCTGCCCAAGGTCGGCACCACCATCTTTACCGTGATGTCGGCGCTGGCCGCCGAGCGCAATGCCGTCAACCTCGGCCAGGGCTTCCCGGATTTCGACTGCGACCCGAAGATCGTCGATGCCGTCGCGCACGCCATGCGCGCTGGCTTGAACCAGTACCCGCCGATGGCGGGCGTGCCCAAGCTGCGCCAGGCCATCGCCAGCAAGATCGGCAAGCTGTACGGCCATGCCTATGACTGGGACAGCGAGATCACGGTCACCGCGGGCGCCACCCAGGGCATCCTGACCACCATCCTGTGCGCCGTGCATCCGGGCGATGAAGTGATCGTGCTGGAACCCTGCTACGACAGCTACATCCCCGCGATCGAAATGGCCGGTGGCAAGGTCGTGTCGGTGGCCCTTGACGCGCCGCACTTCCACATCCCCTTTGACCGCCTCGCCGCCGCGATCACGCCGCGCACGCGGATGCTGCTGATCAACACGCCGCACAACCCCACCGGCACCATCTGGCGCGCCGGCGACATGGATCGTCTGGCCGCACTGCTGGCCGGCACCGACATCCTGCTGCTGTCAGACGAGGTGTACGAGCACATGGTGTTCGACGGCCAGCCGCACCAGTCGGTATCGCGTCACCCCGAGCTGGCACGGCGCAGCTTCGTGGTATCGAGCTTCGGCAAGACCTACCACGTGACTGGCTGGAAAGTGGGCTATGTGGCCGCGCCGGCCGCGCTCTCGGCCGAGTTCCGCAAGGTGCACCAGTTCAATGTGTTCACGGTGAACACCCCGGTGCAGCATGGCCTGGCCGACTACATGGCGGACCCGGCGCCCTACCTGGACCTGGCGGCCTTCTACCAGGCCAAGCGCGACTTCTTCCGCGCCGGGCTGGCCGGCACGCGCTTCAAGCTGCTGCCGTCGGACGGCACCTACTTCCAGTGCGTGGACTACTCCGCCATCTCGGACATGAGCGAGGCGGATTTCTCGATGTGGCTTACGCGCGAGATCGGCGTGGCGGCGATTCCGGTTTCGGCGTTTTACTCGCAGCCGCGGGAGTCTGGGGTGGTGCGGTTCTGTTTTGCCAAGAAGGAAGAGACGCTGGCGCTGGCGTTGGAGAGATTGAAGCGGCTGTAAGTGGGATGACGGTTTGACTGTAACTGCAACTGCAACTGCAACTGCTTAAATTCAAGGACAAAGTCAAAAGCAGTTTCACCTCCCCTGCGGGGAGGCGACCTCCTTTCTTGTCTCGCCAAGAAAGGAGGCAAAGAAGGCGACCCGGGTGGGGCGAAAGACTCCTCGCCCCATAACGGGAGATCACACCTTCACGGCTCGCTTCGCATCGCGCGACGTCTCGCCTTACTTCCGGCCGCTCAGCATCAGCTCGGTATTCGCCTTGCGATCCTCATTCACCTTTTGCACCGTCGGGCGCTCCGACATGCGCTTGAGGTACTCCTTGACCGGCAGGTCGGCCAGCATGTCCGTACCGTAGATGATCTTGGTGCAAGACGAGATCAGCGGAAAGTGCACCACCGCGGCGCAGTCCGCCAGTGTAAAGGTGTCGCCCGCCAGGTAGGGCGAGAACTTCGCCAGCTTGGCGAAGGCGGGGATATAGCGCTCCAGCAGCTTTTTCTGGCGTTCCTTGACGCCGTCGCTGACCTTGCCGCCGAAAAACGCTTCAGCGTAAAGCTCGCGCGCGGTCAGCTCCAGGTACAGCTCCAGGAAGGTCACCAGTTCGCGCACCTTGGCCGCCTCGTAGGGGCTGGCGGGCAGCAGCGGCGTTTGCGGGTAGGTCGCCTCGATGTAAGCGTCCAGTACTTCGGACTCGCATAGCGGGCCGTGATCGGTGATCATGTAGGGCACCTTGCCCAGGGGGGTGGCTTCGAGATCGGTCTTGCCGATCCAGGCCAGCTCCTCCTCGAACGGCAGGTTCTTTTCCAGCAAGGCCAGCTTGACCTTGTTGTAGTAGTTGCTGGCGGCAAAACCACAGAGTTTCAGCATGTCGTCTCTCTCCTCGTTATGGCGTGATTGGCGTGATTGGCAACCCACCGGGTGGATCGCGATGAAATCAGGGGCTAAGGTACCCTGCCCACACACAGGCAAGCAGGCATTGTGTGCCATGACAGACTCTGGCGGTCCGCGTTGGCCGATCAGCGCACGCCGCCTGCATCGCCCCACTGTCGCGGATGATGCAAAAAACGTACGATCGTGCTAATTTAACCACACTTTTCTGGACGCACTATGAGCACTTTCACCATTGACTCGCTAGGCATCGTCGGCACCGGTGCCATGGGCCGGGGCATTGCCCAGATCGCCGCGCAGGCCGGGCTGACCGTCAGCCTGTACGACACCAACCCGCAAGCCGTGGCAGCCGCCCGGCAATACCTGCAGGATACGTTCGCCAAGCTGACCGAAAAAGGCAAGATGAGCGCCGAGGACGGCGCCGCCGCGCTGGCCCGCGTGCTGCCCTGCAATGCGCTGGAAGACCTGGCCGGCTGCGACATGGTGCTCGAGGCCATCGTCGAGAAGCTCGAAGTCAAGCGTGACCTGGTGGCCAAGCTCGAAGCCATCCTGCGTGCGGATGCCGTGATTGCCTCCAACACGTCGTCGCTGTCGATCACCGCGATCGCGGTGGGCGCCAAGCAACCTGGCCGCATCGCCGGCTACCACTTCTTCAACCCGGTGCCGCTGATGAAGGTGGTCGAGGTGATCGACGGCCTGTCCGGCGACCCCGCCGTGGGGGACGCGCTGATGGCGCTGTCGCGCCGCCTGGGCCATACTCCGGTGCGCTGCAAGGACATGCCCGGCTTTATCGTCAACCATGCCGGGCGCGGCATGAACATCGAAGGCCTGAAGGTCGCGCAGGAAGGCGTGGCCGGGTTCGCCGACATCGACGCCATCATGCGCGAGCAGGCGGGTTTTCGCATGGGCCCCTTCGAGCTGATGGACCTGACCGGGCTGGACGTGTCGCACCCGGTGATGGAGTCCATCTACAACCAGTTCTACCAGGAACCGCGCTACCGGCCGTCGCCCATCACGGCGATCCGCTCGGTGGGCGGCCTGATCGGCCGCAAGGCCGGCGCCGGTTTCTACCGCTATGCCGACGGCCAGAAGCAGCTGCCCGCCACCGCCGCCGTGCCCACCGCGCGCCCGGCCAGCGTCTGGGTCAGCCTTAACGACGAACGCGGCCACGGCATGGCCGTCAAGCTGCTGCTCTCGCTGGGCATCACGCCCGAAGCCGGCAACCGGCCCTCGGACGACGCCCTGATCGTGGTCACGCCGCTGGGGCTGGACGCCACCACCTGCGCCCTGCATGAGGGCCTGGACCCCACCCGAGTGGTCGCCATCGACACGCTGCTGCCGTTCGAGGCCACCAAGCGCCGCACGCTGATGACCACGCCAGCCACGTCAGCCGCCATGCGCGAGGCCGCACACGGCGTGTTTGGCAGCGACGGCGTGCCCGTGACCGTGATCCGCGACTCGGCCGGCTTCGTGGCCCAGCGCATCATCAGCTGCATCGTGAACATCGCCAGCGACATCGCGCAGCAGCGCATTGCCACGCCGGTGGACATCGACCTCGCCGTCAACCTCGGCCTGGGCTACCCCAAGGGCCCGCTGGCGCTGGGCGACGTGATCGGCCCGCACCTGGTGCTGACCGTGCTGCGCAACCTGGAACGCCTGACCGGCGACATGCGCTACCGCCCCAGCCCGTGGCTGTGGCGCCGCGCCGGCCTCGGCCTGTCGCTGCTGACCGAAGAGCAGTAAGAACCGCGACCGCAGGCTTGTTTCTGGCCTGCGGTCGTTTCGTATCCGACACCGCGTTGCATCGTTGCATTCGCGCATCCGCACAGGCCGCCATGACCGCACAGCTGCTATCCGAACGCGTCGACACCACCCTGGTGCTGACCATCTCGAACCCCGAGGCACGCAACGCGCTGCATCCGGACATCTACGCGGCCTCGCAGGAAGCGCTTGAGCTGGCCTCGCGCGACGACGAAATCCGCGCGGTGGTGATCACCGGCGCCGATGGCGTGTTCTGCGCCGGCGGCAACCTCAACCGCCTGCTCGGCAACCGCGCCAAGCCGCGCGAGGTGCAAGCCGAGAGCATCGAAGTCCTGAACCACTGGATCGAAACGCTGCACGCCTTCCCCAAGCCGATCATCGCCGCCGTGGAAGGCCCCGCCGCGGGCGCCGGCTTCTCGCTGGTGCTCGCCTGCGATTTCGTGGTGGCCGCCAGCGACGCCAAGTTCGTGATGGCCTACGTCAACGTTGGCCTGACGCCTGACGGCGGCGGCTCGTACGAGCTGGCCCGCGCCCTGCCCCGGCAGCTCGCCTGCGAACTGATCATGGAAGGCAAGCCCGTGGATGCCGCGCGCCTGGCGCATTTCGGGCTGGTCAACCGCGTGGTGCCGCCCGGCCAGGCGCTGACCGAAGCCCTGCGCCTGGGCGAATCGCTGGCCACGCGCTCGCCGCACGCCATGGGCCGCATCAAGGGCCTGATCAACCACGCCGCTACCGCCAGCCTGACCGAACACCTGGCGGAAGAACGCGACAACTTCGTGGCCGCGCTGCATCACAAGGATGGCGGCGAAGGCATCGGCGCCTTCCTGGAAAAGCGCAAGCCGAACTACCGCTGAGCCGCCCTGCCCGCCGGGTTCGCCAATGCGCGCACCCGGCCTCGCAATGCCACGCCAACGATGCCCGCGCAGACGGGCACAGAAGCAAAAGCACCGGAGACTTGCATGGAATTGCCGCCCTCGCCCCGCCGCCGCGTCTACCTGATGCGCCATGGCGCGGTGACCTACTTCGACGAGACCGGGCGCCCTGCGCTGCCCGAGCTGGTGCCGCTCAACGAGACCGGGCGCGAACAGGCCAGCGCGGCTGGCCGTGCCTTTGCCGCCGAGAACATCCGCTTCGACCGCATCATCGTCAGCGGGCTGCCACGCACGGTGGAAACCGCCGAGCGCGTGCTGGCGGAGTTGCCCGGCATGGCCGATGCCGCGATGGAAACCTGGCCCGAGCTGCAGGAAATCCGCGGCGGCAAGCTGCAAGGCATCAGCGACGACAAGCTGCGCGACGCATTTATCGGCGCCTTTGAAGGCGAAGTGCCCGAAGACAAGCGCTTCCTCGATGGCGAGAGCGTGGGCGAATTCCTCGACCGCGTGCTGCCTGCGCTGCGCCGCCTGCGCGACGACCCGAACTGGGACACCGCCCTGCTGGTCCTGCATGGCGGCACCAACCGCGCCATCCTTTCCCACGCCATCACCTGCGGGCGCCGCGTGTTCTACGGCAGCCTGATGCAAACCGCCGGCTGCATCAATGTGCTCGACGTGGGCGACGATCCGCTGGACTGGGTGGTGCGCATGATGAATTACTCGCCGCCCACGCCCGTGCACAGCGGTTCGCGCCACACCACCATGGAAGTGTTGCTGCATCAATACCTGCGCTTTCGCGACCTGCGCGGGCCGGCCAGCTAGCCACGCCGCACAGAGATAAAGATAAAACAGACAAGACGGACAAGACAGACGTAATCGAATCTCGGAAAACCCGGAACATACCGAAAACATGGAGACAGCATGAGCACCAACGTTTCGAATTTCGAAGGCACCCGCGAGGTAGCCGAGCAGCAACGCTTTGACCTGGCCGCGCTGGAAGCCTGGATGCGCGAGCATGTTGCCGGCTTTGCCGGCCCGCTCTCCATCGAGCAGTTCAAGGGCGGCCAGTCCAACCCCACCTTCAAGCTGATCACACCTGGCCAGACCTACGTGATGCGCGCCAAGCCGGGCCCCAAGTCCAAGCTGCTGCCTTCGGCCCACGCCATCGAGCGCGAGTACCGCGTGATGGCCGCGCTGGCCGGCACCGACGTGCCGGTGGCCAGGATGTACGCGCTGTGCGAAGACGAAGCCGTGATCGGCCGCGCCTTCTACATCATGGAATTCGTCGCCGGCCGCGTGCTGTGGGACCAGTCGCTGCCCGACATGACGCCGGCAGAGCGCGCCGCCATCTACGACGAGATGAACCGCGTCATCTCCGCGCTGCACACCGTCGACTACAAGGCCATCGGCCTGGGCGACTACGGCAAGCCGGGCAACTACTTCTCGCGCCAGATCGAGCGCTGGACCAAGCAGTACAAGCTGTCCGAGACCGAGAGCATCCCGGCCATGGACTCGCTGATGGCCTGGCTGCCCGAGCATATCCCGCAGGAAGACGCCGATCTCACGTCCATCGTGCATGGCGACTACCGGCTGGATAACCTCATGTTCCACCCCACCGAGCCGCGCGTGCTGGCCGTGCTCGACTGGGAACTGTCCACGCTGGGGCACCCGATGGCCGACTTCGGCTACCACTGCATGAGCTGGCACATCGCCCCGGGACAGTTCCGCGGCATCGCTGGCCTGGACCATGCCGGGCTTGGCATCCCTGACGAGGCCACGTACCGCCGCACCTACGAGCAACGTACCGGCCGGCCGATCACCGGCGACTGGAATTTCTACCTGGCGTTCAGCATGTTCCGGATTGCCGGCATCCTGCAGGGGATCATGAAACGCGTGGTGGACGGGACAGCTTCCTCCGCGCAGGCCGCGGATGCAGGAAAGCGCGCCCGGCCGATGGCGGAAATGGGCTGGGAGTACGCAAAGAAGGCAAAGCAATAACAATCTGGCAATCTGGCGCTTCGCCGGGATCATCGGAAAACCTCTTCCCCCAGCGCGGGGAAGAGGTTTTTTTACGGGGCAAGTTATCGTATCAGATGATGTGTAGGCCTGTTTTCGGCAACGACCTCACTGCGACTCTCGTCAGGCTCGCCATCCTTCACGCCTGAAATCCCGCCAAAAAATGCCCTGGACCCGCCCAGGACTTCCGGCTATGATCCAACATATACGACAACATACAACAATCATAAAGAAAACAAAGCCGGAGACAACGCCCATGGCAACCAGCCGCCGCACCTTCCTGACCCAACTCTCGACCCTCGGCACAACCGCCACGCTGGGCAGCCTCGGCGCGGCCGGCACGCTGCTGTCGTCGCCGGCGCAAGCCGCCGACTGGCCTACCCGCCCGATCCGGCTGGTTGTGCCCTATCCCGCCGGCGGGTCCTCCGACATCATTGCCCGCCTGATCAGCCGCCAGCTCGGCGAAGCCCTCGGCCAACCCATCGTGGTGGATAACCGCCCGGGCGCCAACGGCAATATCGGCGCCGCCATGGTCGCGCAGGCCGGCACCGACAATCACACGTTGCTGCTGTGCGATGTCGGCGCGCTGGCCATCAGCCCGTCGGTCTACACCAAACTCACGTTCGATCCGGGCAAGGACCTGAAGGGCGTTTCCATGCTGGCGTACTCGCCGCATTTGCTGGTGGTCCATCCGTCGGTGCAGGTCAGCAACCTCAAGGAACTGGTGGACCTGTCCAAGCGCACCCAGCTCAACTTTGCCGTGACCGCCATCGGCAGCGCGCCGCACCTGGCGGGCGTGGCGGTGGCGCAGGCTACCGGCGCGAAGTGGCAATACGTGCCTTACAAAGGCGGTGCGCAGGCGGTGGCCGATACCGTGGGCGGCACCGCCCAGGTGCTGATGAACGGCATGCTGGCGACGCTGCCCCAGGTGCAGGCCGGCAAGCTGAAGGTGATCGCGGTGTCCAAGAAGACGCGCATGCCGCTGGTGGGGCAAGTGCCGACCATTGCCGAGCAAGGAGTGCCAGGCTTCGAGTCCGGAACCTGGCAAGGCGTGATGGCGCCCGCGGGCATGCCCGATGCGCTGGTGGCACGCATCAGCAGCGAACTGATCCGCATCATCCGCTTGCCGGACGTGCGCGCGCAGCTCGCCGGCCAGGGTGCGGAAGTGGTGACCATGACGCCGCCGGAGACAAACAAGTTCTTCAGCGCCGAGCGTGCGCGCTGGGCCACCGTGGTGAAGCAGGCCGACATCCGGCTCGACTGACCCGCGCCGGGTCTTGGCACGTTCTGACTTTTTTTGATCGCGCTTAACCCCTTGCGCCAGGCTGCCTCGTTTCACTGACAGCGCCCAGCCGCCGGCATCGCCGGCGCGGCCCTTCAGGAGAAAAGAACATGCTTAAGCGCTTGGGAGCCTTGGCCATTGCCTTTGCGGTGGCCGCTTGCGGTGGTCATTCCACCACTGCCCCTACCCCGCCGGATTTGCCCGCGCGCGCCGACAACGCGCCACCGGCCACGCAGCCGGTGGCAACTCCCCCGGTTGCGCCGGTTGCCCCGGCCGCTCCCGTGCAGTCCGTGGCCACCGTGCCGACGGCAGAAGCCCGCGACACCGCATCTGCCGCCAAGGAGGCGGTCGCCGGCGCCGTGGCCAATGCATACGCGCCTGCCATGCGCGCCATGCCTGCGGCGCCCATGACCCTGATGGCACGCCCCATGCCCTACCCGCAGCCGCAGCCTGGGCCAGACCGTGAGCGCTATGGCGCCATCGACGAGAACGGCGTGCAGCAGGTAGCGCAAGCGCCTGTCTCCACCTTCAGCATCGACGTCGACACCGGCAGCTACAGCAATGTGCGCCGCCTGCTCAATGCCGGCCGCCTGCCGCCGGCCGACGCGGTGCGCGTGGAGGAAATGGTCAACTACTTCCCGTACGACTACGCGCAGCCGCGCGACGGCCGCCCCTTTGCCGTGCACGCTGACGCCGCGCCCGCGCCATGGCAAGCGCGCAACGTGCTGCTGCGCATCGGCATCAAGGCCGCCGACGCGGCACGCGACAGCCTGCCGCCGGCCAACCTGGTCTTCCTGGTCGATGTGTCGGGGTCGATGTATTCGCCCGACAAGCTGCCGCTGCTAAAGTCCTCGCTCAAGCTGCTGACCAACGCGCTGCGCGCGCAGGACCGCATCACGCTGGTGACCTACGCCAGCGGCACGCGCGTGGTGCTGCCGCCGACGCCAGGCAGCGACAAGGCTACCATCTCGTCGGCCATCGATTCGCTGGTAGCGGGCGGCTCGACCGCCGGCGCGAGCGGCATCGCGCTGGCCTACCAGGCGGCGCAGCAGAGCTTTATCGCGGGCGGCATCAACCGCGTGCTGCTAGCCACCGATGGCGACTTCAACGTGGGCATCACCGACTTCCGCCAGCTCAAGGCCCTGGTCGCGGAGAAGCGCAAGTCCGGCGTTTCGCTGTCCACGCTGGGCTTTGGCACCGGCAACTACAACGACCAGCTGATGGAGCAACTGGCCGACGCGGGCGACGGCGCCTACTCGTACATCGACAACCTGATGGAAGGCCAGAAGGTGCTGGCCGAGGAGTTCAGCTCCACGCTGGCGACGGTGGCGCGCGACGTCAAGATCCAGGTCGAGTTCAACCCCGCCACGGTCAAGGAATACCGCCTGATCGGCTATGAAAACCGCGCGCTCAAGCGCGAGGATTTCAACAACGACCAGGTCGACGCCGGCGACATCGGTGCCGGCCACACCGTGACAGCCCTCTATGAGCTGACGCTGGCGGGCCAGCCCGGCCTGATCGACCCGCTGCGCTACCAGCCGGCGAGCCCTGCCGCCCAGCCAGGCAAGGGCGCCGCTGGCGAGCTGGCCCACATCAAGCTGCGCTACAAGCTGCCGCAGGCGCAAGCCAGCGAGCTGATCGACCTGGCCGTGCAGGACAGCGCGGTGCGGCCGCTGGCGCAGGCCGACGACGCCATGCGCTTCGCCGCGGCGGTAGCCGGCTTCGGCCAGATACTGCGTGGCGGCAATCATGTCAACGGCTGGACCTACGCCGACGCGCGCACCCTGGCGCTCGGCGCGCGCGGCGCCGACCGCTTTGGCTACCGCGGCGAGTTCATCAAGCTGGTCGACCTGGCGCAGGCCCTGTCGACGCGCGCACCGCTGGCACAAGGCGGCGAGCCTGCCGGGGAGCCGCCACGCTGAGGCCGCCTCGCCCACCATCCGCCGGGTTGCCCGCGCGCAGGCACCCGGCACCGACAGCCCCTCGCGGCGGCGCGCGGGGCTGTCATATACTCCCGCGCATGCATGCCCCCTCACCTGGCGCCCCGCCCTCCCCATCCTCTGCCGGACTGTCCGCGCTGCCGGATACCGACCTGATGCTGCTGGTCGCCAACGGCCTGATCGAGCAGCCGGTGGCCGAGCTGTTCCGCCGCCACAACGCGGCGCTGTACAACTACGTGGCCTGGCTTTGCCAGGGCAACACCAGCGAGGCCGAGGACGTGACCCAGAAGACCTGGGTCAAGCTGATGACCCGCTGCGCGGACTACCAGCCCAGCGCGGCCCTGCGCACCTTCCTGTTCCAGATCGCACGCAATACCTGGCTGGACCAGTTGCGCGGCGCCTACGAGCGCCAGCGCGACACGCTCGACGAGACGCATCTCGCCATGCCTGCCGACGACCTCAGCCCCGAGGCCGAGGCGCAGTTGCGCCAGAACCTGCAGGGCGTGCGGCAAGCGCTGCTGGCGCTGCCGGCGGCGCAGCGCGAGGTGATCGTGCTGCGCTTCTTCAGCGAGATGAGCGTGGAGGACATCGCCCTGACGCTGGGCGAGAAGTTCGAGACCATCAAGAGCCGGCTGCGCTACGCCTTTGCACGGCTGCGCGAGAACCTGGTGGCCACGCCATCGCAGGAGCGGCTGCCATGAGCGCGGACGAACGCTTCATCGCCGGCGAGGACCGGCTCGCGGCATTGCTGCGCGAGTTACCCGCCTTTATACCGCCCGCCTCGCTGGAGGCCTCGGTGATGGCTGCGGCGCGTGCGGAGCAGGCGGCGCGCAACGCGCCAGCGCCGCTACCGCCAGCCTCGCTGCCGGCCAAGGTCCGGGCCTACGCCGAACAAGCCGAGGCGCCCGCCGACGATGACGAACTGGATTTCACGCCGCCGGCGGGATTGCAGGCAGCGGTCATGGCGCAAGCCGCGCGGATGCAAGCGGCGCAGGCCACGCGCCGCAATGCCGTGCTGGAGGAAATCCGGCGCGGCGACGTGCCGCAAAGCGTGCTAGGCGCGCCAGTCAGCGAGGCAGCGCAGGCGTGGCTGCGCGAGCAGGCGCTGCCCGCACAACCGGCCGCCGGCGCAGAGCCAACTGGCAAGCCGCCCCGTGCCCGCCCCGCACGGCGCTGGTGGCCCGCGCTGGGCGCGCTCGCCGCCACCCTTGGCGTGGGCGTCTTGTCGCTGCAGATCGTCATGCGCCAGCTTGACCTGCGCCACGGCGAAATCACGTTACCCGCCCAAGCCCCGGCCCCCGTGGCGGACACGGCAGCAAACAAGACGGCAAAGCAGGCGGAACCCGCCAAGCCGGTTGCACAAGCGGCGGTGCAGCCAGCGGCTCCGGCCCCGGCTCCAGCTCCGCAAGCGGAATCCGCGGGACAGCAGGCATCGCCGCGCGCGGATGCGCCAGTGCCTCCGCCCGACACTCAAGCCGCTCATGCCGCACAGCCTGCGCCTGCACCGGCCCGCCCGCCCGCCGAGGCACAGGCCAAGGCCGCGCCTCGCGAGCCGGACCGGCTAGCGGAACAGCGTGCACCTGCATCCAGGGATAGCGCAGCGGGCGCGACCGGCTCACTCTCTGCCGGAGCGCCTCCCGCCGCAGCGGCAGCGCCTGCGGTACCTGCCCCGGCACCCATGGCGCCGATCGCGCCGATGGCTGCCATTGCGCCGCCAGCCCCGATCGCCCCCATCGCCCCACCGGCGCCAGCGCCCACCATCGATGCACCCAGGTTGGCACTGCGCGCCAGCCCGTCGCAGCAGGCCGATGCGGCACGCGCACCCGCGCCTGCCGCACGCGTGCAAAGGGTGGGAACGTTGACGATGAGCTTGCGGGAAGAACCTCAGCTAGCGGTGGAGCGCTTGCTATCCGCCCCGTCGGGGGCCGAGCCCGCCGCCGGGGCGCAGCTGGCGCTGCGTGTCACGGCGTCGGCGCCGGCCAGCCCCGAGGTCAGGGCGTGGGTCGAGCGGCTATGGCAGGCGGTGCCGGCGCAATACCGGCCGCCGCTGCCCTATGCGGTGCAGGCCGACAGCACATTGCCGCCAGCCACCGTGCGCATCGAGCGCCAGGCCGATAGCGCATCCTGGTAGGCGCAGGGGACGAGGCTCGGCGCACTCAGTCCAGGGCCACCTCGCCCACACCGCCGCCGAGCGAGTTGATCACCACCAGCAGTTGCTCGCGCAGCCAGCGATTGGCGCCATCATTCTCGCCGCCGGCATGCCAGTAAAGGTGCAGTTCCAGCGTAGGCACCTTGAAGGGCAGCGAGAGCAAGCGGTTGGCATATGGCTCGTTGGCGATGCGCGCGTAGCGCAGCGGCAGCGTGGCCAGCAAGTCGGTGCAGCTCACCACCCGGCAGGCCGCGGCGTAATGCTGGCAGCGCAACCGCACCCGGCGCGTCAGGCCCATGCGGTGCAGCGCCTGGTCTTCCAGGCCGGCCCCGCGCCGGCGGGACGACACATGCACGTGCTCGGCGGCCAGGTAGCGCTCCAGCGTCAGCTCCTTCTTCATCAGCGGATGGTCGCGGCGGGCCAGCACCACCATCGGGTCGGCCATGAAGGGCGTGTGATGGATGGCCGGCGACACCGGCAGCAAGATATCGATGGCCGCGTCGAGCGTGCCGGCCAGCAGTTCCGACTCCATCTCGCGCCGGTCGAAGCGGATCGCCGCGATCTCCACCTGCGGCGCCATCGCGGTCACGCGGGCCATCAGGGGCGGCAGCAGGGTGGACTCCAGCGCATCGCGCATGCCAATGGTGAAGCGGCGCACCGTGGCCGCCGGATCGAAATGCGGCGTGTCCTGCAAGGTGCGGGCAAAGGACTGCAGGGCCGTGCGCACCTCGGCGGCCAGCGAGCGCGCCAGCGGCGTGGGTGCCATGCCCTGCCCCCGCCGCTCGAATAGCGGGTCGTCAAACAAGAGGCGCATGCGCCCCAGCGCGTGGCTGACCGCGGGCTGGGTCAGGTTAAGCTGGCGGGCGGCGGCCGTGATGCTGCCTTCGCTATAGATAGCGTCGAACACCACGAAGAGATTCAGGTCGATGCGGGATAGCTGCATGACGGGCATTCTGGCATGGAATGCACGGTATTGATACTGGCAAATCCAGAAAATTCATTTTTCTAATTACCTGGATTGCGGTACAGTCCTCTCCAGTCGGCGCAAACCGCGTCCGCCGGTGCCGGAAACGGCCCACCGCAACCCGCGGCGGCCCAACCGATGCCGGCCTCATTCAGAGGTGGAGGAGACAACATGCAATTCGAGTACACCCCCAAGGTCAAGGAAATGCAGGCTCGCCTGCTGGCCTTCTTCGACAAGCACATCTATCCGAACGAGAAGCGCTTCTACGCCGAGATCCAGGCCAACCGCCAGGCCGGCAACGCCTGGGTCCCAACCAAGGTGATCGAGGAACTCAAGCCGCTGGCGCGCGAAGCCGGCCTGTGGAACCTGTTCCTGCCCCATTCCAAGCGTGCCCCGGAAGGCCTGTCCAACCTGGAATACGCACCGCTGTGCGAGATCATGGGCCGGGTGCCCTGGTCGGCCGAAGTCTTCAACTGCGCGGCGCCCGATACCGGCAACATGGAGACGCTGGAGCGCTACGCGTCGGAAGAACTCAAGGACAGGTGGCTGGAGCCGCTGCTGCGCGGCGAGATCCGCTCGGCCTTCCTGATGACCGAGCCGGCCGTGGCTTCGTCGGACGCCACCAATATCTGCTGCAGCATCCGCCGCGATGGCGACGAATACGTGATCAACGGCACCAAGTGGTGGTCGTCGGGCGCGGGCGATCCCCGTTGCGAGGTCTATATCGTGATGGGCAAGACCGACCCGGAAGCGGGCCGTCATGAACAGCAATCGATGATCGTGGTGCCGGCCGATACCGCAGGCATCACCATCAAGCGCTTCCTGCCGGTGTTCGGCTACGACGACGCGCCGCACGGCCACATGGAGATCGAGCTGAAGGACGTGCGCGTGCCGGCAGCCAACATCCTGCTGGGCGAAGGCCGCGGCTTCGAGATCGCCCAAGGCCGCCTCGGCCCGGGCCGCATCCACCACTGCATGCGCAGCATCGGCGTGGCCGAGCGCGCGCTGGAACTGCTGTGCAAGCGCGCCCTGTCGCGCGTTGCATTCGGCAAGCCGGTGGCCGCCCAGGGCGTGACGCGCGAGCGCATCGCCGAAGCCCGCTGCGAAATCGAAATGGCGCGCCTGCTGACGCTCAAGGCCGCCTACATGATGGACACCGCCGGCAACAAGGTGGCCAAGGCCGAGATCGCCATGATCAAGGTCGTCGCCCCCAACATGGCGCTGAAGGTGATCGACTGGGCCATCCAGGTGCACGGCGCCGCTGGCGTCTCTGACGAATTCCCGCTGGCCAACTGGTGGGCGCACCAGCGCACCCTGCGCCTGGCCGACGGCCCGGACGAGGTGCACCGCAACGCCATCGCCAAGCTGGAGCTGGCCAAGCACATGGGCGTGAGCCCGGACGACATCAGCATGCCGGTGGCACGCGGCTTCTAAGCCGCAACGATCCGCAATCCGCCACAAGCGGCCACAACCGGCCACAACCGGTCTCACCGCCGGCCCTGCTGGCAACATGGAAAACGCGCAGCCAGTCTGCGCGTTTTTTTCTTCTGTGCTTAAATCGCGCGGTTCGCCGCGCCAGTGGTTGATGTGGCGATTCACCGATTGCACGATCGCAGCCAGGAGCCCTTCCCGATGATCGACGTCTACAGCTGGCCCACGCCCAACGGCCACAAAATCCACATCATGCTCGAGGAGTGCGGCCTCCCGTACAAGGTCCACCCCATCAATATTGGCGCCGGCGACCAGTTCGGCGAGGACTTCCTCAAGATCAGCCCGAACAACAAGATCCCGGCCATCGTCGACCCCGATGGCCCGGACGGCAAACCCATCTCGCTGTTCGAGTCCGGCGCCATCCTGCTTTACCTCGCCGGCAAGACCGGCAAGTTCCTGCCCGAGGACGTGCGCGACAAGTACGACGCGCTGCAATGGCTGATGTTCCAGATGGGCGGCGTCGGCCCGATGCTGGGCCAGGCGCACCATTTCCGCATGTATGCGCCACAGCAGATCGAGTACGCCATCAACCGCTACACCAACGAGGCCAAGCGCTTGTACGGCGTCATCGACAAGCAACTGTCGGAACATGCCTGGCTGGCTGGCAGCGAATACTCCGTGGCGGATATCGCGACCTTCCCGTGGCTGCGCAGCTGGCAGAACCAGGGTGTGGAGCTGGACGACTATCCGCACCTGAAGCGCTGGTTCCTTGAGATCGCCGAGCGGCCCGCCGTGCAGCGCGGTGTCGCGGTGCTGGCACAGGAACGCAAGCCGCTGAGCGGCGACAAGGAACGGGAAATCCTGTTCGGCGCCACGCAGTACCAGCGCCGCTGAGCAGCCCGTCAGCGCGGCCATGGCGCCAGGCGGTCAATGGAGGGAAACCACCTGCATCTCGCCAGCGCCGGCCACGCGCGCCGGCGCCTGCAGGCAGCACAGCAGGCTCGCCACGGGATGCAGCGCGTCGATCCGGTACGCCTCATCGGGATCCGGCGCGAAGACCATGCCGGGCTGCAGGTACGCCACCTGCCGCTCGACGTGCGGCCATGGCGAATGCCACTGCAGGCATAGCGTGCCCGCATGGCAGGCCGCCCAGTTCAGCCCGCCCGCGCGCAGGCGCAGCGCCCATTCAGGCTCGCCCTCGGCCAGCGAGACAAAAGCCGCATTGGCGCGCGGCACGCCATCCGCACCGCGCTGTGCGCCACCGGCCCGCCAGAAATCCGCCCGGCCCACGGCAAAGGCATCGTAGCTGCTGGTCACGCCCGCTCCCACCAGCCCGACGGCATTCGGGTCCAGGATCGCACGGATCAATACCGTGTCCTGCAGCACCGCCAGATGCACGCGCTCGGCCTGGCGCAGCGCATAGACGCCGCCCGCCGACACCAGCACCGGCTCGCCACCCACCGGAGTCAGCTTGATCGTGCCGTGCAGGCAAGCCCACCACTCGGCACGCGTGGTGACAATGCCGGACTGCATCGCGCCTTGCCGCAAAAAGACGTAGTCCCCGCTGCTGCCCAGGCCAGCGGCTTCCGGCACCACCCTCACCTGCAGGCCCACGCGCAACTGCGACGCGGTTCCGCCTGTCAGGATTTCGCCACGCATCTGCGCGTCGAACAACGAAAAAATACGCATGGCACTCACTCTCCACGTAATTGAAAAATACAGCGCCGCGCTTCCCCGGGGATTTGAGTGCCTCTATGTCGAGGTCGTGATCTTTTTTGGCCTGGTGCTTCGCTGCTTTAACAAGATGCCGAGGCGGGGCGCCTCTTTCCTTGTGGCCGCGAAACCCATTCGTAACATGTGGACAAGCTTTTACCCTTCGCCGGCGGGCATCATCCGCAGGTTGCCGGCGACGCATTGGCGCCGCGCTTCGTCCGGCATGCAACGACGTCCGGCGACGTCCGGCGACGTCCGGATACATGGGATTACATGCGAGGACATGCGAGGGCATGCGGCGAGTGCCAGGTCAGTGACCTATAGTGCGTACTACTATAAGGCGTCGCCACAAAGAGGTCAAACCCTTAGCCTCGATCCGTTCTCAATCACGTACAGAGCCATGGTCGCCGATCCTCTCAAGCGCTTCGGGCTGCACCTTGCCGAGCTGCGCAAACAGCGTGGCTGGTCACAGGAAAAGCTCGCTCTCGAAAGCGGCATGGCGCGCTCCTACCTCAGCGGCATCGAGCGCGGCGTGCGCAATGTCTCCTTGATCAATATCTGCGCGCT
Source organism: Cupriavidus sp. GW823-FHT07A04 (assembly GCF_058794615.1). Taxonomy (NCBI): domain Bacteria; kingdom Pseudomonadati; phylum Pseudomonadota; class Betaproteobacteria; order Burkholderiales; family Burkholderiaceae; genus Cupriavidus; species Cupriavidus sp. GW823-FHT07A04. The sequence continues at coordinate 334,056 of NZ_JBXAHA010000001.1, read as the reverse complement.
GGCCGGCACGCTGGGCGTGGACGCCAGCGAGATGCTCAACTTCAGCGAGGCCGACAGCGGCGGCCGCGGCGGCGCGCTCGTGCTGGAACAACGCTGCGCCGAGTTCAACATCACGCCGGCACAGCGTGTCACGGTGCGCCATATGGCCTTGATGACCGATGCAGAGCAGGACGTGATCGCATCGGTGGCACGCACGATCGCCGTCCGGGCCATGCAGGCCTGACGGTGCCGGATTCAGCTAGCGCAGGCGGGCTCGTCCACTGCCAGCAGTTCGGCAAAGCGCGCTGCGTCGAGATTGGACCCGCACACGATCAGCGCGACCTTCTTGCCCGCCAGCGTCTGGCGCAGCGGCCCCAGCAGCGCGGCAGTGGACACCGCGGTAGCCGGCTCCGTGGCCAGCTTCATGTCGCGATAGAGGATGCGCATGGCCGCGCGTATCGCCTCGTCGGAGACGCGCACCATGCCGTCGACAAACTGGCGGCACACGCCGTAGCTGTAGTCCAGCGCGTAAGGCGCGCCCAGGCTGTCGGCAACCGTCGTGACGCGCTCCAGCGTTTGCGGCCGCCCGGCCTCGAAGCTGCGGTTCATGGCATCGGCGCCCTCCGGCTCGACCCCATAGACCCGGCAAGCCGGATTGATCTGCTTGACCGCCGCGGCAATGCCGCCGCACAGGCCGCCACCGCCCACCGGCACCACCACCGCATCCAGCCCAGCCACCTGGCGCATCAGCTCAAGCCCGACCGTTGCGGTGCCCTGCGCGATCAGCGGGCCGTCGTAGGGGTGCACCATGGTGCGGCCCTCGTCGGCCACCAGCTGCAGCGCGTGGTCAAAAGCGGCGTGCACGTCCGGCAGCAGCAGCACCTCGGCGCCCGCCTCACGGCAGGCCGCCACGCGCGCGGGGCTGGCGGTGGCCGGCATGGCCAGCTTGGCGCCGACGCCGGCCACCTTGGCCGCATAGGCCACCGCCATGGCATGGTTGCCAGCGCTGGCCGCCACCACGCCGCGCGCCCGCGCAGAGGCATCCATGTGCTCGATGCTGTTGAGCGCGCCGCGTACCTTGAAGGTGCCGGTGATCTGGAACAGTTCCAGCTTGAGCCAGACCTCGGTGCCGGCATCGAGTTGCAGGGCCGCCCCGGTCTGCCAGCGCCAAACGGGTGTCTCCAGCACCTTGCCTTGCAGGCGCCGCGCGGCGCTCTGGATTTCGGTCAGCAAGGGATAGCGGGCGTGCGCGCGCAGGTCGGAAAGATCGGACATCGGGTGTTCTCCATCGAATCGGTTGGTCGCGTGCAAGCCCCTATGGCCGTGCACGGCAAGGGAGGGACCACGGGCCACCGAGCACCAGCCAAAGCCGCAGCTCAGCGACCCCGGATAATTCGAATAATGGAGAACGAGAAGGAAATCGACGACGCGCCGGACGTGCAGGCAACCCCGACCGGCAGCTCGGCACCCACGCATGCAGCAGCGCCACCGGTATCGGTGGTACGGCACAGCGAAGAAGGGGCGAGCGCTTGGAACGTCATGGAGCGGCAAGTATGCCACAAGCCGCGGCGTTGCGGCGGCATGCGTGGAATGCGAGGGCGTAGCGTGCCGTCCATGCCCTGTGCACGCAGTGCCCGCCGCCGTTGAGGACGCGGTTGCGGCAGCCCCGCGTTACAACACCCCCAGCATGCCCTGGCGCTCGATGAATGCGATCACCTCATCCAGCCCCTGCCCCGACTTCACGCTGCCCATCACGAACGGGCGCGCGCCACGCATCTTGCGCGCATCGCTTTCCATCACTTCCAGGTTGGCGCCAACATAAGGGGCCAGGTCGGTCTTGTTGATCACCAGCAGATCCGACTTGGTGATGCCCGGTCCGCCCTTGCGCGGGATCTTCTCGCCGCCGGCCACGTCGATCACATAGATGGTCAGGTCCGACAGCTCCGGGCTGAAGGTGGCCGCCAGGTTATCGCCGCCGGACTCGATGAAAACGATGTCGGCATCGGGAAACTTGCCCAGCATGCGCTCGACCGCTTCCAGGTTGATCGAGGCATCCTCGCGGATCGCGGTGTGCGGGCAGCCGCCGGTTTCCACGCCCATGATGCGCTCCGCCGGCAAGGCGCCGGAGATGGTCAGCAGGCGCTGGTCTTCCTTGGTGTAGATATCGTTGGTGATGGCGACCAGGTCATAGCGCTCGCGCATGGCCTTGCACAGCATCTCCAGCAAGGTAGTCTTGCCGGAACCGACGGGGCCGCCCACGCCGACGCGCAACGGGGGATTCTTCTTGGTACGAGCCTGGGTCATGGTGGACATCTTGTCTTGGGGAATCGTTTGAATGCTGCCGTGGTTCGCTTCAGGAACGGAACAGCCGCGAGTACTGCGTCTCATGGCGCGCGGACAGCAGCCCCAGCATCGGGGAAAAAGTGGACAGCTGCGGTGGCTCGGCAGCGGCGCGCCGCACGGCCTCGTCGACAGTCTCCAGCACCGCGGGATGCAGCCGGCGCAGGATGTGCTGCCCGGCCACCTGCCCCAGCGGCACCGCCTTGAGCGCCGCCGACACCTGGTTCTCCGCCCAGCTGAAGCAATAAGCCGCCAGGCCGTCGCGCTCATTCACGTCCAGCGCCACGCAAGCCGCGGCAAAGGCAGTAGGCAGGCACACCGGCGACAACGCTGCCAACTGCGCGCGCAGTGCGGCATCGCCCCACGCCATCTGCGCCACCAGCCGCGCCAGCGACCAGCCCATCTGCTCCGTCTCCAGCCGCAACTCGGCGCTTTCGCGCGTGGCATGGAACCAGTCGTTCCATTCGGCCAGCCGCGCTGCATCCAGCGTGCGCCAATGGCGATACAGCAGCAGCCACACGGGCGCTTCGCACTGCGCCTGCACGTCCAGCAGGTTGCTGCGCACCCACTGCTCCGCGCTGCCGGCATCGCGCACCATGCCGCACTCGATGGCGGCCTCCAGCCCTTGCGAATAGCTGAAGCCGCCGATCGGCAGCGCCGGCGAGGCGAGGTGCAGCAGGGAGATGAGTTGGGCGAGCTGGGTCATGGGCGCTTGCGCATAAGGCGCTGACTTGCGTCGCCCGGGGGCTCGGAGGCCGCAGGCTTCGGCGAGCGCCCGCCCTCTCCCCCCACCCCTCTCCCGCGAGCGGGAGAGGGGAGCGTTGGCGAAGTCGACGATATCGATCTAGCATGCTCCGATGCGCAGCCGGTTTGCTCCCCTCTCCCGCTCGCGGGAGAGGGGCTGGGGGAGAGGGCGGGCGCATCCATATGCCCCAGCTCCAAAACTACCTCACGCACTCTTTCCAGCACGGCATCCGTTTGCGCCAGCACTTCGTTATTCCAGAAACGCAGGAGCGTATAGCCGCTGCGCTTGAACCACGCGTCGCGCGCGCCATCGGACGCATCGCCGTGTTGCCCGCCGTCAGCCTCGATCACCAGCTTCAATTCCATGCACACAAAGTCGGCAATAAAAGGACCGATCTGCTTCTGGCGCCTGAACTTGAGGCCCATGAAGCGATAGGCGCGCAGGCGATACCAGAGTCGCTGCTCGGCATCGGTCTGGCTGGCACGGAGCAATTTGGCGAACTGGGGCTTCGGCACCCGCTCGCCCTCCTCCCCCTCCCCTCTCACGCAAGCGGGAGAGGGGTGTTCAGGCATCGGAGTTTGGGTGCGCGGTGGCTTGCTCATACGTGTGGGACAAAGCCTCAGTGCTTGTGCCCGCAGCTCTCGTCGTGCACATGCGGCGCGTGGTCGTGGCCATGTTTATCGCCGTGGTCATGGCTGTGCGCATGGCCATGATCGTGATCGTGATCGTGCCCATGATGTTCATGGAATACGGCCTGCGCCGCGGCATAGTCCTCGGCAAACGTCGCATCGTGCCCATGCTTGTGCCCGCCGCCGTAGGCGCCGGCTTCCGGCTCGAACGGCAGTTCCGCGCGTTCGGCCTGCACACCGAGGCGGGCCAGCATGTCCGCGAGCACCGGGTCGAATTCCAGGCGCAGGTAGTCGCGGCCCACTTCCACCGGCGTGTGGCGATTGCCAAGGTGGTAGGCCGCGCGCATCAGTGCCTGCGGATCGCTGGCGCCGACTTGCAGCACGGACTCCGGCGCGGCTTGCACTTCAACGAAGACGCCACCTTCGGTGACCAGCAGGTCGCCGCCGCGCAGCACGGTGCCGCGCGCAAGGAACAGCGCCACGTCTTCGCCGTTGTCGAGGGTGGCGCGCAGGCGGCTTTTGCTGCGCTCGGAAAAAGGCAGCACCAGCTTGGGCGCGCGGCGCACCAGCACGGCGGCGATGCCGTGCGGGGCGGCGAGATGTTTGTCGATCTTTTGCAAAGCGGCCCTTCAGAAGAGGAAATAACGCTGCGCCATCGGCAGTACGGTAGCCGGCTCGCAGATCAGCAACTGGCCGTCGGCCACCACCTGGTAGGTCTCGGGATCCACCGTGACGTTCGGCTGCCAGTCATTGTGCACCATGTCGCGCTTGCCCACGGTGCGCGTGCCTTGTACCGCCGACAGCACCTTGTTCAGGCCGTAGCGCCCGCCCACATCGGCGGCCAGCGCCGCTTGCGAAACGAAGGTCAGCGATGACTTGTGCAGGGCGCGTCCGGCGGCGGCGAACATAGGGCGGTAGTGCACCGGTTGCGGCGTGGGGATCGATGCGTTGGGGTCGCCCATCGCTGCCGCGGCGATCATCCCGCCCTTCAAGATCAGGCTCGGCTTGACGCCGAAGAAGGCCGGCTTCCACAGCACCAGGTCGGCCCACTTGCCGACTTCTACCGAGCCCACCTCGTGCGCGATGCCGTGCGTGAGCGCGGGGTTGATCGTGTACTTGGCGATGTAGCGCTTGACGCGGAAATTGTCATGCCCGCCGCGCGCGTCGTTGGGGTCGCCGGGCAGCTTGCCGCGCTGCGCGGCCATCTTGTGCGCGGTCTGCCAGGTGCGGATGATGACCTCGCCAACCCGGCCCATGGCCTGCGAATCGCTGGAGATCATCGAGAACGCGCCGAGGTCGTGCAGGATGTCCTCGGCGGCAATGGTCTCGCGCCGGATGCGGCTTTCGGCGAAAGCGATGTCCTCGGCGATCGACGGGTCCAGGTGGTGGCAGACCATCAGCATGTCGAGGTGTTCGTCGAGCGTATTGATGGTGTACGGCCGCGTCGGGTTGGTCGACGACGGCAGCACGTTGGGCTCGCCGCACACCTTGATGATGTCGGGTGCATGGCCGCCGCCCGCGCCTTCGGTGTGATACGTATGGATGGTGCGGCCCTTGAACGCGGCCACGGTGGCTTCGACGAAGCCAGCCTCGTTGAGCGTATCGGTGTGGATCGCCACCTGCGTGTCGGTGGCATCCGCCACGCTCAGGCAGTTATCGATGGCCGCGGGCGTGGTACCCCAGTCCTCGTGCAGCTTGAGCCCGATGGCGCCGGCCTCGACCTGCTCCATCAGCGGCCCCGGCAGGCTGGCGTTGCCCTTGCCGAGCAGGCCGATATTCATCGGATAGGCCTCCACCGCCTGCAGCATGCGCTCCATGAACCAGGGGCCGGGTGTGACGGTGGTGGCAAAGGTGCCGGTGGCCGGCCCGGTGCCGCCACCGATCATGGTGGTGACACCGCTCATCAGCGCCTCCTCGATCTGTTGCGGGCAGATGAAGTGGATGTGGCTGTCGATGCCGCCAGCGGTGACGATCATGCCCTCGCCCGCGATCACCTCGGTGCCCGGCCCGACGACGATCGTCACGCCCGGCTGGATGTCCGGGTTGCCGGCCTTGCCGATGGAGGCAATGCGCCCGTCCTTGAGGCCGATGTCGGCCTTGACGATGCCCCAGTGATCGACGATCAGCGCATTGGTGATGACCGTGTCGACGCAGTCCTTGGCCATGCGCTGGCTCTGCCCCATGCCGTCGCGGATCACCTTGCCGCCGCCGAATTTCACTTCCTCGCCGTAGACGGTGAAGTCCTTCTCCACCTCGATGATGAGCCCGGTGTCGGCCAGCCGCAGGCGGTCGCCGGTGGTGGGGCCGAACATCTCGGCATAAGCCTGCCTGGAGATTTTCACGCTCATCACAGCGCTCCCATGATCTTGCCGTTGAAGCCGTAGACGATGCGCGCGCCCGAAAGCGCCACCAGCTCCACCGTGCGGCTCTGGCCCGGCTCGAAGCGCACGGCAGTGCCGGCGGCGATATTCAGGCGGAAGCCGCGCGCGGCCTCGCGGTCAAAATCCAGCGCGGGGTTGGTCTCGTAGAAATGGAAATGCGAGCCGACCTGGACCGGGCGGTCGCCGGTGTTGGCCACCGCCACGCTGACCGTGGCACGGCCGGCGTTCAGTTCGATCTCGCCCTGCGCGGGCATCAGTTCACCGGGGATCATGATGGGTTCCTTGTCGAGGTCAGTGCGCTCAGGCAACCATCAGGCCGACGCCATACAGCGCCACGCCCGCACCGGCCAGCCGTGCCAGCCAGCCCGCGTGGCGGCGCAGCGCGCCGCCCAGGCCGATGCCGGCCGCGTGCAGCACCATCGTGGCCACGCTGAAGCCGCCCACATAGGCCGCTACCGCGGGCAAGGCGCCGGCCGTGGCCGGCAACTCGGATCCGTGCGCATAGCCGTGGAAGACGGCGAAGCCGCCCACGATGGCCATCCCCGCCCATGCCGGCAGTTTGGCGCGCAGTGCCACCAGCAAGCCGATCACCAGCAGCGACGCGGCAATCATCGGCTCCACCAGCGGCAGGCTCATGCCGGCGAGGCCGAGCACCGCGCCAGACAGCATCAAGGCCACGAAGGCAAAGGGCATGCGCAAGGCTTCGCGCGGCGAGCGCGCACCCAGCGCGCTCCACACACCCACGCCCACCATGGCGAGCAAGTGATCCATGCCAGTAAAAGGATGCAGCAAGCCGGCAAACAGGCTGGCGCCAACGGTGGTGGCGTCATGGCCCGGATGCGCGACGGCGGCGGCGCTGGCGAGCGCCAGCGAAGCGCCCACGGTGGCGAGCCTCACGGCGCGCGAGCGGTTGGAGTGGTTCATGTCTTGACCTCGTGTCTTGTTCAAACTCTTGTTCAAACGATGGGATGGTGCACGGTGACCAGCTTGGTGCCGTCGGGGAAAGTCGCTTCCACCTGAATATCCGGGATCATCTCGGCCACGCCATCCATCACGTCCTCGCGCGAGAGCACGGTCGTGCCCTCATGCATCAGCTCCGCCACGGAGCGGCCGTCGCGTGCGCCTTCCATGATGGCGGCGGTGATCAAGGCCACCGCCTCGGGATAGTTGAGCTTGAGCCCGCGCGCGCGGCGGCGCTCGGCCAGCAGCGCGGCGGTGAAGATCAACAGCTTGTCCTTCTCTCGCGGAGTGAGTTCCATCTTGGTATTCCCGTTGTTTTTTGTGTTGTCCGTGCGGTGTGCGATGAACAATGCTTGCGTCGGCACCTACGTCGCCCACAGCCTCAGGGGCCTGGCCGGCACACCGTGGATCGGTTCGCGCAGCGCGCTCCACGCCGTGACCATCAAGTGCCTGACCGCTTCCATCTGCGCGCCCAGCACGCGCAGCAGCAGCATCGACTGGCCGTCCTGCTCGAGCCGCGTCACGCCGGCGCGCAGGTCCGGCCGATACGGCAGCTGCTCGGCCAGCATCTCGGCGAGTTCCTGCGTGGCACCGTCACCTACCGCCCACAGCGTGCCCATGACATTGAGCCCGTCCAGCCCGGCCACCGCCTGGCGCAGCGCAGACGCCGCGTCCAGCTGCGCGCTCTCGATCCACAGCGCGCGCTTGCCGCCGCCCTGCACCCGGGTCTCCATGCCCAGCGTGCCGCGGCTCCAGGTCTCGCCGCTGGCCTGCCGGCCCAGCACGACCGCATCCCAGCCGATCGCGCTGGCACCGGGCGCCACCGTCACGGTGGTGGCAAGGCGCGCGTGCGCGTCATCGAAAACGATGTTCTCCTGCGGCAGCCAGTCCACCCGCGCGCCGGCTTCCAGCGTCAGCGTGACGCGCTGCGCGGCCTCCCGGCCGAGCGACTTGTACCACTTGGTGGCGCCAGGCGTCGCCAGCACCGCATGGGCGCCGGCGCCCACCGTCACGTCGATGTCCAGGCTGTCGCCGCCGGCCACGCCCGCGGGCGGATGCAGGATCACCACGTGGCAGATCGAGCCCTCGGGATAGAGTGGCTTTTGCACCAGCAACGGCCCCTGGTGCCGGCGCTCGACCAGCGCGCTGCGCTCGGCGCGCGCGGCAAAGCGCAGGCGCAGGCTGGCCTCCCATGCGGGTGGCACGGCGAGGGTCGAAGGAAAGTCGGGATGACGCATGAATGTTGGAATGGCGGAGGCAGCCGGCAATGCATCGTGCCCTGGATGCGGGCATCATAGCGCGCAGCCGGGGGCACTGGAAGTGGTATTCGAGGCGGCATTCGAAGCGGCATCCGAGGCCGCACTCGAGGCCACATTCGGGACGGCACCCGATCGGCTGCCGGCAAGCGTCCGTCCTCTCCCGCACAGCGGGAGAGGGGGAACACACCAGCACTACGATCATGCGGCACCGCGTGTCGCATCACACCGCGATGAGCTCCCGCACGCCCTCCTCTTCCATCTTCGCGCCCTCGCCCCTTGCCACCACTTCGCCGCGGCTCATCACCACGTAATGATCTGCCAGGTGCCGGGCGAATTCGTAATATTGCTCCACCAGCAGCACCGTCATGCCGAACTCGTCCACCAGCAGGCGCAGCGCGCGCCCGATGTCCTGGATGATCGAGGGCTGGATGCCTTCGGTCGGCTCGTCCAGGATCAGCAGTTCGGGCTCGCTCATCAACGCGCGGCCGATCGCCAGCTGTTGCTGCTGGCCGCCGGAGAGATCGCCGCCGCGGCGCTGGCGCATGCTGCGCAACACGGGAAACAACTGGTAGATGCGGTCCGGCACGCCCGACGGGCTCTTGAGGCTGGCCGCGCCGATCAGCAGGTTCTCTTCCACCGTCAGGCGCGGGAAGATCTCGCGGCCTTGCGGCACGTAGGCCAGCCCCGATGCGACGCGCTCATACGGCGGCTTTTTCTCCAGCGCCTGCCCCGCCCAGCTGATACTGCCGCTCTTGGTCGGCACCACGCCCATCAGGCATTTGAGCAAGGTGCTCTTGCCCACGCCATTGCGGCCAAGCAAGGTCGTCAGCTTGCCTTGCGGCACCTCGAAGGTGACGTTGCGCAGGATGTGGCTGCCGCCGTAGAACTGGTTGAGTGCATTGACCTGCAACATAGTCTCGTTCCTTTTTTCGATCCGGCCCTGCGCCTAGCGGCCGAGATAGGATTCGATCACGCGCTCCTCGCGCTTGACGGCGTCGAGCGTGCCTTCGGCCAGCACGCTGCCCTCGGCCAGCACCGTCACCTTGCCCTCATCGCCGGCCAGTGCGGCGACGAACTCCATGTCGTGCTCCACCACCATCATCGAGCAGGTGCCGCGCAGGCTGTTGAGCAGCTTGGCCAGCTGCATGGTTTCTTCATCGGTCATGCCGGCCACCGGCTCGTCCAGCAGCAGCAACTGCGGCTTCTGCATCAGCAGCATGCCGATTTCCAGCCGCTGCTTCTGCCCGTGCGACAGCAAGCCGGCCGGACGATAGGCCTCGTCCTCCAGCCCCGTCAGCGCCAGCGTTTCCTCGATGCGGCGATGCCCTTCGGCGCCCAGGCGCGCGCGCAATGCAGTGAACCAGCGTTTGTCGCCCTTCGTCGCCAGCTCCAGGTTCTCCCACACTTCGTGCTGCTCGAACACGGTAGGCTTCTGGAACTTGCGGCCGATGCCGGTCTGCGCGATCTTGGGCTCGGTCATGCGCATCAGGTCGATGCTCTGGCCGAGGAACACGCGCCCGCTCACGTTGGCGTTGCGCGGCCCGGTCTTGCCGGTGATCACGTCCATCATGGTGGTCTTGCCCGCGCCATTGGGCCCGATCACGCAGCGCAGCTCGCCGTGGTCGATCGACAGCGTCAGCTTGTTCAGCGCGCGGAAACCGTCGAACTGCACGGTCACGTCTTCCAGGTAAAGGATGGGGCCGTGCGAGACGTCGATGACGCCCGGCTCCATGACGCGGCCAAGGCCCGTGGTGCCGCCGCTTTCGGCCTGTTGTGCTCCCAGTGCTGCGTTCATGCTTCCCCTCCGCTGCGGGTGGCGGCCGCCGGCGCATTCGCCGCGTTGCCCGGCGTGGCCTGCGGGCTGGCGCGCAAGGCACGCGCGCGCTTGAGCAGGCCGATCACGCCATCCGGCATGTACAGCGTCACCAGCACGAACATCGCGCCCAGCAGGAACAGCCAGTACTCCGCGAAGTAGGCCGTGAACATGGTCTTGGCGCCGTTGACGATAAAGGCGCCGATGATCGGGCCGATCAGCGTGCCGCGTCCGCCCACGGCCACCCAAACCGCCATCTCGATGGAGTTGGCCGGCGACATCTCGCCCGGGTTGATGATGCCCACCTGCGGCACGTAGAGCGCGCCGGCGATGCCGCACAGCACGGCCGAAAAGGTCCACACGAACAGCTTGTAGCCAAGCGGGTTGTAGCCCGAGAACATCACGCGCATCTCGGCATCGCGGATCGCGGTCACGACCCGGCCGAGCTTGGACGTCACGATGTAGCGGCAGGCGATGAAGCCGGCCAGCAGGGCAAGGAACGTCAGCACGAACAAGGCGGTACGGGTCTGCGGCGCGGCCACGGCAAAGCCGGCGATGCGCTTGAAATCCGTGAAGCCGTTGTTGCCGCCAAAGCCCGTCTCGTTACGGAAGAACAGCAGCATGGCGGCGTATGTCATGGCCTGCGTGATGATGGACAGGTACACGCCCTTGATGCGCGAGCGGAAGGCGAAGAAGCCGAACAGCCACGCCAGCACGCCCGGCACCAGCACCACCAGCAGCATCGCGTAACCGAGATGCTCGGTGCCGTGCCAGAACCACGGCATCTCCTTCCAGTCGAGGAACACCATGAAGTCCGGCAGGTCGCTCTTGTAGACGCCTTCGCGGCCAATGCTGCGCATCAGGTACATGCCCATGGCATAGCCGCCAAGCGCGAAGAACAAGCCGTGGCCGAGGCTGAGAATGCCGCAGTAGCCCCATACCAGGTCCAGCGCGATCGCGGCCAGCGCGAAGCACATGATCTTGCCGATCAGCGTCAGCGCATAGGCCGACAGATGCATGGGATGGCCTTCGGGCACCAGCAGCGCGCACACCGGCACGCCGATGCCCACCACCAGCGCGATCACCAGCAAGGCGGTCCAGCTGCGCCCGGAGAACAGCGGCTGGCGCTCCGGCACGGCCAGCCGGAAACCCGCCGTGGATGGATTCGAGAGTGAAGTCTTCATCATGCCTCCGCGCTGCGCCCTTTGAGCGCGAACAGTCCCTGCGGGCGCTTCTGGATGAAGAGCACAATCAGCACCAGGACAAAGATCTTGGCCAGCACCGCGCCATAGAACGGCTCGATGAACTTGTTGATCAGGCCCAGCCCGAAAGCACCAATGATGGTGCCCGCGAGCTGCCCCACGCCGCCCAGCACCACCACCATGAAGGAGTCGATGATGTAGGCTTGCCCGAGGTCAGGGCCGACATTGCCGATCTGCGACAGCGCGCAGCCGCCCAGGCCAGCGATGCCCGCGCCAAAGGCAAAGGCGTAGCTATCCACCTTCCAGGTGCGCACGCCCACGCAAGCCGCCATGGTGCGGTTCTGCGTGGTGGCGCGCACGAACAGGCCAAGGCGGGTGCGGTTGAGCACGGCCCAGGCCACCGCCACCACCGCCAGCGCAAACACGATGATGACCATGCGGTTGTACGGCAGCACCATGCCGGGCAGCCATTCGATGCCGCCGCTCATCCAGGATGGATTGGCCACTTCCACGTTCTGCGCGCCAAACAGCGTGCGCACCGCCTGCATCAGCAGCAGGCTCACGCCGAAGGTGGCCAGCAGCGTTTCCAGCGGGCGGCCGTAGAGATGGCGCAGCACCAGCCGCTCCAGCACGAAGCCAACCACGGCGGAGGCGAGGAACGATGCGGGCAACGCGAACAGCAGGTACCAGTCGAACGCGCTGGCGAAGTGCGCGCGGAACACGCCCTGCACCATGTACGTGGCGTACGCGCCGATCATCAGGAATTCGCCGTGCGCCATATTGATGACGCCGATCAGGCCGTAAGTGATGGCCAGCCCCAGCGCGGCGAGCAGCAGCACGCTGCCCAGGCTCAGGCCGGCAAAGAGGTTGCCGATCAGCTCGGCGCGGCGCTGGTCGCCGCGCAGGGCGTCGAGCGCCTGCTGCGCGGCGCCGCGCAGTTCGGCGTCGGGCTCGCGAAAATTGCCGGCGGCGTCCTTTTCCAGCAGCGGCTGCAACTTCTGGCGGCTCTGCGGATTGCTGTCGCGGCCAAGGATGCGGATGGCTTCGAGGCGATCGTCGCGGCTGCCATCGGCCAGCACGATATTTGCCCAGATCACATCGAGCTTGGTGCGCAGGCCGGCGTCGGCCTCGGCCTTGCGCGCGGCCTCCACCACCGGGCGCGATGCGCTGCCCGGCTGGTCCAGCAGCGTATTGACTGCCTGCGTGCGCACCGCCGCATCGGGCGATTGCAGCAGCGTGCTGCTGGCGGCACTGTCCACCATCGCGCGCAGGCTGTTGTTCAGGGTGAGCGCTTCGAGCGCATCGGGCTTGACCGTGACCGGCGTGCCGCTGATCGCGTCCACCAGCTTGTCGCCGTCCTGGCGCACCATGCCGACGCCGGGCGCATATTGCAGCGTATCGTCCTGCAAGGCCTTGAGGATGGGGCCGGCCTGCGCCACCGGAGCCTTGGTCAGTGCGGTGATCGCGGCGGTCTTGGCGTCGAAGTCGTCTTCGGCCAGCGGCTTCAGGTCGGCCTGCGTGAGCGGCGCGGCCCACAGCGGGCACGCAGCCAGCAGGAGCAGCGCGGCCAGCATGGCGCGCAACCGTGAAGCGAGAGAGAACGATAAGGGTCGGTGCATAAGGTTTGCGAGTCGCGCGCGGCGAAGCACGCGCGTCACCTTGATCGGCGTGACGATTTGCCGCCACCGCGCCGAAGCGGCGGACAGCATGCGAAGAGGCAAAGGCACTGCCTGGCGCCCTCCCCTCTCTCACCAGCCGCGAGGCCAAGCGGGGGAGCAGGAGAGCGCCAGGCGGGAGCCCTGCTTACATCACCTTGTCCGGCTTGCCTTCGTTACCCGCGATGAACGGGCTCCACGGCTGCGCGCGCACGGCCTTGGGCGTCTTCCACACCACCGTGAACTGGCCATCGCCCTTGATCTCGCCGATCATCACCGGCTTGTACAGGTGATGGTTCTCGCCCATGGTCAGGGTGAAGCCGTCCGGCGCCTTGAAGGTCTGGCCATACATCGCGGCACGCACCTTGTCGGGATCGGTCGTGCCGGCCTTCTTGACGGCCTGCGCCCACATATGGATGCCCACGTAGGTGGCTTCCATCGGGTCGTTGGTCACGCGCTTGTCGCCGCCCGGCAGGTTGTTCGCCTTGACCCACGCCGCCCATTGCTTCTTGAAGGCTTCGTTTTCCGGGTTCTTGACCGACATGAAGTAGTTCCACGCGGCCAGGTGGCCCACCAGCGGCTTGGTGTCGATGCCGCGCAGTTCTTCCTCGCCCACCGAGAATGCCACCACCGGCACGTCCTTGGCCTTCAGGCCTGCGTTGCCCAGTTCCTTGTAGAAGGGCACGTTGGAGTCGCCGTTGATGGTGGAGATCACGGCGGTCTTGCCGCCTTGCGAGAACTTCTTGATGTTGGCGACGATGGTCTGGTAGTCGCTGTGGCCAAACGGCGTGTAGACCTCTTCGATATCCTTGTCCGCCACGCCCTTGCTCTTCAGGAAGGCGCGCAGGATCTTGTTGGTGGTGCGCGGGTAGACGTAGTCGGTGCCCAGCAGGAAGAAGCGCTTGGCGCCGCCGCCTTCCTTGCTCATCAGGTATTCCACCGCGGGAATGGCCTGCTGGTTGGGCGCCGCGCCGGTGTAGAAGACGTTCTTGGACATTTCCTCGCCTTCGTACTGCACCGGATAGAACAGCAGCGAGTTCAGCTCTTCATAAACGGGCAGCACCGACTTGCGCGACACCGAGGTCCAGCAGCCGAACGTGACGGCAACCTTATCCTTGGTGATCAGCTGGCGCGCCTTCTCGGCGAACAGCGGCCAGTTGGAAGCGGGATCGACCACGACCGGCTCAAGCTTGCGGCCAAGCACGCCGCCGCTCTTGTTGATCTCGTCGATGGTCATCAGCGCCACGTCCTTGAGCGAAGTCTCGGAAATGGCCATGGTGCCGGACAGCGAATGCAGGATACCGACCTTGATCGGCTCCTTGGACTGCGCCAATGCCAGCGGGCTCACGCCTGCCGTTGCAAACAAGGCCGCGGCGGCTACCGCCGACAGCTTCAGCATGTCACGTCTTTTCATTGCAGCTCCCAGATTGTCGTGTTGGATAAAGGAACAACGCACCCCGGGTACCTCTTCTGCAACTAGCATGCCATGGCATACAAGCTTGTATACAAGGCTGTGCACACGGCCTGGCGAGCCTCCAGAGGCCGCCAGGCCACCTATCGCACCACGATAGTGCGCAAACGTAACGCACCAAGCCTGTGCGCCGCCGCCGGCTGATTCAGATTGGGGCACATGGCGGCACGCATGTTGCGCCGTGCCTTGCCCGAATCCGCAATCGGCTCTATGGTGGCCTCTCGATTGCGCGCCAAGGCGTTGCCGCATGCGCCGCGACTACCCAGAAAAAGCACGACGGAGACAGCCCATTGAAAGCGTCAACGACGCCCGGCGCGGACCAGATCGTCATCATCGGCGCCGGTGTGGCCGGCATGTGCATGGGCATCAAGCTCAAGCAAGCCGGCGTCGACGACTTTGTCGTGCTGGAGAAGGCCGGCACGGTGGGCGGCACCTGGCGGGACAACACCTACCCGGGCTGCGGCTGCGACATCCCCTCCCATCTTTATAGTTTCTCGTTCGCGCCCAAGCCGGACTGGTCCAGCGCATACTCGCCCCAGCCGGAGATCCATCGCTACCTGCAGCACTGCGCCGAGCGCTTCGGGCTGCTCGGGCATATCCGCTTCGGCACGGAGGTCACCGAGGCGCGCTACGACCAAGCCGCCTGCCTGTGGCGAGTGCGCACCAGCAACGGCGACACCATCGCCGCGCGCATCCTCGTCAGCGGCACCGGGCAGCTCAACCGCCCGCTGACACCGGATATTGCAGGACTGGATCACTTTGCCGGCACGGCCTTCCACTCCGCGCGCTGGCGGCATGACGCCGATCTGCGCGGCAAGCAGGTCGCGGTGATCGGCAATGGCGCCAGCGCGCTGCAGTTCATCCCGCGCATCGCGCCGGAAGCGGGCAAGCTGACGGTATTCCAGCGCAGCGCCAACTGGGTGCTGCCGCGCAACGGCGAGGCCTATACGCCCGGACAACAGGCGCGCTTCGAACGGCACCCGTGGACTGCCCGGCTGCATCGCTGGCACCTCTACCTGCAGCGTGAACTGCGCTTCGGGCGCATGCAGCGGGACAGCGGCCGCAACCGGGAACTGGAAACGCTGGCGCGCCGCTACCTCGCGCACATGATTCCCGACCCGGTGCTGCGCGCCAAGCTCACGCCCGATTACCCGATCGGCTGCAAGCGCATCCTGATCTCCGACGATTTCTACCAGGCGCTCAAGCGGCCGAACGTCCATGTCGAGACCGCCCGCATCGAGCGCGTCGAATCCGACGCCGTGGTCACGGCCGACGGCGCCAGGCATCGGGCCGACGCCATCGTCTTCGCCACCGGCTTCGACGCCCGCTCCTTCCTCGCGCCGATCCGCATCACCGGCCGCCACGGCCACACCCTGGCCGATCAGTGGCGCGAGGATCCCGAGGCGTATCTCGGCATGACGGCGCCGGGATTTCCCAACCTGTTCGTGCTGTACGGCCCCAATACCAACCTGGGCCACAACTCCATCATTTTCATGCTCGAGTGCCAGGCCCGCTATGTCCTGCGGTGCATCCAGGCCTGCCGCTCGGCGCGCTTCGCCTCCATGGAGGTGCGCCCGGAGGTGGTGACGCGCTTCAACCAGGCGTTGCAGGCGGCCATTGGCCAGACCGCGTGGGCGGGCTCGTGCAGCAGTTGGTACAAGTCGGCCAGCGGCAGGGTCATCAACAACTGGTCGAGCCATGCCACCGCCTATTGGTGGAAGACGCGCAAGCCGGACTGGGGGCACTTTATGCTGCGCCATGCCGGCGAGCGGCCCTAGCATTGCCCGGCCGCCGGCACCTGCCACATCGACGACATCGACGACATCGATTGCATTGACACCCACCGTTCGAGGAAGACTTCACATGCAGCGGCTGCAAGACAAAGTGGTCATGGTCACCGGCGCCGCGTCCGGCCTGGGCGCGGCGTTTGCGCGCGCGGCGGCGCAAGCCGGTGCGCGCGTGGTGCTCGCCGACATCGACGATGCCACCGGGACAATCCTGGCGCAAGCGCTGCGGGCGCAAGACGTGCAAGCGCATTACCAAACGCTGGATGTCACCAGCGAGGCGGACTGGGAAGCCGCCATGGGCGCGGTGCGCGAACGGCACGGCAAACTGGACGTATTGGTGAACAACGCTGGCATCGCGCTGCGCGGCTCGGTGGCGGATTGCACGCTGGCCGACTGGCAGCGCACGCTCGACGTCAACCTGACCGGCGTATTCCTGGGCTGCCGCGCCGCGCTGCCGCTGATGGGTGCGGGTGGCTCCATCGTCAATGTTTCCTCGGTCTACGGCCAGGTGGGCGGCGCGCAGGTTGCCGCCTACTGCGCGGCCAAGGGCGGCGTCACGCTGCTCACGCGCTCCGCCGCCCTGCACGGCGCCACGCTCAATCCGCCGGTGCGGGTCAACTCCATCCACCCCGGCTTCGTCGACACGCCGATGGTCCAGGGCGCGCTGGACCAGCGCGATGCCGGTGGCGGCACCGCACGCGCGCGCATCGAAGCCTTCACGCCCCTTGGCCGCCTGGCTACGCCAGAGGAAATCGTCGGCGTGTTCCTGCTGCTGGCCAGCGACGAGGGCCGCTACATCACGGGCTCGCAGTTCACGGTCGATGGCGGCATCACCGCCCAGTAAGCCTGTCCACCCAGCCCGCCAAAAGAAGCCAAGGGAGTTCGACATGCAACGTCTGGAAATCGCGTCGGTGCCTATCCGAACCAGCCTGATCGAGGCCGGCAGCGGACGGCCGACTCTTCTTGTGCACGGCACCAGTTCCAGCGCGGAAACCAACTGGGCAGCGCTGCTGCCCGGGCTCGCGCAGCGCAGGCGCTGCCTGGCGCCGGACCTTGCGGGCTCTGGTGAAACCCGTGACGACGGCGCGCCACTGACGCTCGATGCGCTGGTCGGACAGGTGCGCGACTGCATGGCGCTGGCGGGAGACCAGCCCGTGGACCTGGTCGGTTATTCGCTAGGCGGCGTGGTGGCCGCCACCGCGGCCGCGCTGATGCCGGAACGCGTGCGGCGCCTGGTCTTGTTTGGCGCCTGGGCGCGCACCGATAGCCGCATGCGCCTGCTGTTTACGCTGTGGCAGTCGCTGGCGCGGTCGGACCGCCATCAACTGGCGCGCATGGTCCTGCTCAATGGCGTATCGGAGCGTTTTATCGCGTGCATGGACGACGCCACCGTGGAGGGCATGCTGCGGCGCTTCGGCGCGAGCCTGGCGCCCGGCAGCGACCGCCAGGCCGGGCTCGACGCCATCATCGACATCACGCCGCTGTTGCCCCGCATCCGCGCCGCCACGCTCGTGATCGGCATGCGCCACGACCAGATGGTGCCGCCGGCGCATTGCCAAGCGCTCGCCGCGGCGATCAGTGGTGCCAGCTACGCGGAGATCGACAGCGGGCACCTGGTGATGCTGGAACAGCCCGAGCGCCTGCTCGCACTGATCGAGCAGCACCTGGATTCTGCGACCACCAGCACAAGCGAGCGCCAAGCCAACACGTTGAACCGATCTTAAGGCTGACCGATGAACACACTTGCGTCCTACCAGCCACGCAGCGCCTGGGCCATGGCCTCGATGCTGACCTGGCTTTCGCTGATCAACTTCCTCGACAAGATCGTGCTGGGCATGGTCGCCGTGCCGCTGATGGCAGACCTGAAGCTGCCGCCGGCCGAGTTCGGCCTGATCGCCAGCAGCTTCTTCTGGCTGTTCTCGCTATCCACCGTGCTGGTCGGCTTTCTGTCCAATCGCGTGGCTGCGCGCTGGCTGCTACTGGCGATGGGCTTGTCGTGGGCTGTGCTGCAGGTCCCGCTGGCGCTGGCGGGATCGGCCATGACCATCCTGGTGTGCCGCATGCTGCTTGGCGCAGCCGAAGGGCCAGCCTTCCCGATCTCCGTGCACGCGCTGTTCAAATGGTTTCCGGACCACAAGCGCAACCTGCCAGTGGCGATGATCAACCAGGGGGCCACCGTAGGCCTGCTGCTGGCAGGACTGCTGATCCCGCTGGTGACGATCCGATGGGGCTGGCGCGCCAATTTCATGATCCTGGCCGGCATCGGCATGGCGTGGAGCGCAATGTGGCTCTGCGTGGGACGCGAGGGACCGCTCACGCAGGCAAGCGCACCACGCGCCGGCACCGCGGCCACGCCCGTGCGCCTGCCCTATCGGCGCATCTTCCGCGACCCGACCGTGCTGGCCTGCCTGGCCATTGGCTTTTGCGCATACTGGGCGCTGGCGCTGGGGCTGACCTGGCTGCCCGCCTACCTGGAAAAAGGCCTGGGCTTCGACCCGGTCACCACCGGGCGCTGGTATGCGGCCATCGTGGCCTCGGCCATGCCCGTCACGCTGATCCTTAGCTGGCTGTCGCAGCGCATGCTGCGCGCAGGTGCATCGTCGCGGCTCGCGCGTGGCGCGCTGATCTCGGTGGCCGCGCTGGCAGGCGGCGGCGTGTACCTGGCGATCGCATCGATCACGCTGGCGCCGGTGCCCAAGACCTTGCTGATTGCCGTGGCGGCATGCCTGCCGCCCGTGGCATTCGCCCTGACGCCGGCCATGCTCGCGCAGATCGTGCCGGAGAGCCAGCGCGGCAGCGTGTTGTCGATCCACACGGCGCTGATCACGCTGGCCGGCATCCTGGCGCCGGCGGTGGTGGGGCAACTGGTGCAGCGCCATGGCATGAACGGCGGCTTTGATGCGGGCTTCACGATCAACGCCCTGCTGCTGCTGGCAAGTGGCGTGATTGGCTTATGCTGGATCAATCCCGAGCGTTCCGCAAAGGCGCTCGCGGCCTCGCCGCAAGATATAGCGGCCGCGCGTTCGCCGGCCTGAGCTGCGCTCTGGGATGGCCGCCACCTGGCCGCGACGGCCGTGGCGGCCGTCGCGGCCTGTCAGGCTTACGAGTAACGGCGGCTGATGGATTCCGCCACGCACACCGGGCGCTCGCTGCCCTCGCGCTCTACCGTGACTTCCCAGTTGGACTGGGCGCCGACCAGCGCGGGCGCGTTCGGCAGGGGCTCCAGGCGCTCCACCGAGAGCAGCTTCACGCGCGCGCGCAGGCGGCTGCCGACCGGCACCGGCGCGGTAAAGCGCACGCGGTTCAGGCCATAGTTGACGCCCATCTTGACGCCCGGCATATCGAGCGCGTTGTGCATGAACGCCGGCAGCAGCGACAACGTCAGGAAGCCATGCGCCACCGGGCCGCCGAACGGCGATTCGCGGCGGGCGCGCTCCACGTCCACGTGAATCCATTGGTGATCGCCAGTGGCTTCGGCGAACTGGTTGACCTGCTGCTGGGTGATCTCGATCCAGTCGCTGACGGCCACTTCCTGGCCTTGCAGGCTTTCCAGTTCTTCGAGCGAAGCGATGGTACGCATGGTGTCTCCTTGTTGTACGTGTTGTACGTGTTGCACGTGTTGCACGTGTTGCACGTGTTGTCTGTAGTGGCCGGGATGGCCGGGATGAGGCTTGAGAAACGTCAGGCGGGCCGCCGTCCGTACATGCCCATGCCTTTGACGGTGCAGACCAGTTCGCCGCGCTGGTTGGTGGCTTCCCACTGGGTGTGGACCACGCCGCGGTCCGGCTTGGACGAGGAAGCGCGCGCATCCAGCACCACCAGCGACACGCTCAGCGTATCGCCCGCATAGACCGGCTTGAGCCAGCGGATTTCATCCACGCCAGGCGAGCCCATGCTGGCGGCCTTGGAGGTCATGTTGTCCACCAGCAGGCGCATCATGATCGAGCAGGTCATCCAGCCGCTGGAGATCAGGTTCTTGTAGATGCTTTTTTGCGCGGCTTCCTTGTCGATGTGGAAGGGCTGGGGATCATACTGGCGGGCGAAGGTGAGGATCTCCTCCTCCGTCACCAGGTGGGACCCGAGGTCGCGCTTGCTGCCGACGGCGAAATCTTCGAAATACAGGGTGGACATGAACCGCTCCGTCAACGATGAATGCGAGATGCGAGATGCGAGGCGCGAGAATCGCGGCAGAAAATACGAGATCAATTCATAACAAAAAACCGCGCCTGGGACAACCGGCGCGGTTTTTTGATTCAACCTGGATCAGACCGTTTCCAGGAAGCCCGGCTGTGTCGCAAAGCGCGACAGGTGATGATCGACATCCCCGAAGGTGGTGTTGATCAGCGTCAGGCGCTTGAACATGTGCGCCGCCGGCAGTTCGTCGGTAACGCCCATGCCGCCGTGGATCTGCACGGCCTCCTGGCCGACCGAGCGAGCCGCCTGGCCCACGCGCGCCTTGGCCGCCGAGGCAAAGCGACGGCGTTCTTCCGGGCTGGCCTCGTCGAACTTGGCGGCGGCCAGCAACGTGATGGAACGCGATTGCTCGGCGTGGATGAACATCTCCACCATGCGGTGCTGCAGCGCCTGGAAACGCGCGATCGGCACGCCGAACTGCTGGCGGGTCTTGGCGTATTCCAGCGTGGCGGCGTTGAGCGTGTCCATCACGCCGACGGCCTCCGCGCACAGCAGCACGGCGGCGTAGTCGGCCACCTGCTCGATCAGCGCAAACGCCGCGCCTTCGGTGCCCAGCAGTTCGCCCTGTGCGTCCTTGAAGGTGATATCGGCGGCGCGCAGGTTGTCGATGGTGCGGTAGTCGGTAATGCTGACGCCGGCTGCCTTCGGGTCCACCAGGAACAGCGAGATGCCATTGGTGTCGGCATCGGCGCCGCTGGTGCGGGCCGAGACGACCAGCTTGCCGGCTTGCGCGCCGTGAATGGTCACGACCTTGCGGCCATTGAGCTTGCCGCCCTTGGCCGTCACGCGCACATCGTTGAGCGCATAGCGGGCATGCGGCTCGTTGAAGGCGGTGGCCAGCTTCAGCTCGCCGCCGGCAACCTGCTCCAGCAGCGCATCCTGGCCGCCGGCCAGCTTGAGCGCGTAGGCGGCAACCACGGTGGCGAAGTACGGCTCGACCACCAGGCCGCGGCCCAGCTCCTGCATCACCACCATCATGTCGATGGGCGTGCCCGAGAAGCCGCCCTGCGCTTCCGGCACCGGCAGCGCGGTCAGGCCGAGCTCGACCAGCGCGCCCCAGGCGGCATCGCTATGGCCAGCTTCGGCCTTGATGCCCTTCTTGCGGGTCTCGAAATCGTAGTCTTTGTCGATGAAGCGGTGGACGGCGTCAGCCAGTTGCTTCTGTTCGTCGCTGAGATTGAAGTTCATATCGCGTGTCTCCTCACAGCCCCAGGATCATCTGGCTGATGATGTTCTTCTGAATTTCGTTGGACCCGCCGTAGATGGAGGTCTTGCGATAGTTGAAGTAGTAAGCGGCCAGCGGCGCGGCGTCGTCGTAGCCAGTCACCGCGTGTTCGTGCTCGCATTCCAGGTAGGCGGTGTCGAACGGCTGGGCGTAGGGGCCGACGGCCTCCACCATCAGCTCGGTCAGCATCTGCTGGATCTCGGTGCCCTTGATCTTGAGCATCGATGCCTCGGGGCCGGGGCCCTTGCCAGCGCTCTCGCTCGACACCACGCGCAGGACGGTCAGCTCCAGCGCCATCAGCTCGATCTCCAGCGCGGCAACCTTGGCGCCGAACAGCGGGTCTTCCAGCAACGGGCGGCCGTTCTTCTGCTGTTGCTTGGCCACACGCTTGAGGAAGCCCAGCTCACGCTTGGAGTTGCCCACGCGGGCGATGCCGGTGCGCTCATGGCCGAGCAGGTACTTGGCGTAGGTCCAGCCGCGGTTTTCTTCGCCGACGCGGTTTTCCACCGGCACCTGGACGTTGTCGAAGAACACTTCGTTCACTTCATGCTCTTCGTCGAGCATGATGATCGGGCGCACGGTGATGCCCGGGGTCTTCATGTCGATCAGCAGGAAGGAGATGCCCTCTTGCTTCTTGGCTTCGAAATCGGTGCGGACCAGGCAGAAGATCATGTCGGCGTGCTGGCCGAGCGTGGTCCAGGTCTTCTGGCCGTTGACGATGTAGTGCTTGCCGTCCGAGGTCAGCTCGGCGCGGGTCTTCAGCGACGCCAGGTCGGAACCCGAGCCCGGCTCTGAGTAACCCTGGCACCACCAGTCGGTGCAATCCAGGATGCGCGGGAGGTAGTACGACTTCTGCTCCTCGCTGCCGTACTTCATGATCACGGGCGCGACCATGGCCACGCCAAAGGGCAGCACGCCGGGCGCGCCGACGCGGGCATTTTCCTCGTCCCAGATATGGCGCTGCGTGGCATTCCAGCCCGTGCCGCCATACTGCACCGGCCAGTGCGGCGCGGACCAGCCACGGCCCGCCAGCAGCTTGTGCCAGCGCACCAGGTCGTTGCGGTTGGGGCGGCGGTGGTTCAGAATCTTGCTGCTGATTTCCGCCGGCAGGTTGGCCTCCAGCCAGCCGCGCACTTCGGCGCGGAAGGCATCGTCGGACGCCGAATAGTTGAGATCCATGCCCGTCTCCAGTGATGCCGGTGTGAGACCGGCAGATTGTTCTAGCTAGCGCGTCATGCGCCGGCAAGAACACTGCCTTGGGCACAGGACGCTATTCAGTGAGCCGTCTGCTTGAGCGCATCGGGCACCACGAGCTGGAAAGTATCGATGCCTTCTTCGGCAAGGGCCTGCACTTCGTCCGGCGACGCCGTGCCGCGGATCCCGCGTTCCGGCGCTTCGTCGTAGTGCATGCGCCTGGCCTCTTCGGCAAAGCGTTCGCCCACATCCTCGGTCCGCGCCAGCACCTGCTTTACCGCCTTCAGGTAAAGCGACTGCAGTGTGGCCGGCGCCACAGGGGCCTTCGCCCCGGCCGGATTGCCCGCCGGCGCGGCGGCCGCTCCCGAGAGATTCAGGCGCGGCGCGCTGGGCAGCCGGGTGATGGCATGGTCTTCGCAGACCGGACATTGGACGAGATTTCGCGAAATCTGCGATTGCGCGTCGTCCTCCGAAGCAAACCAGCCCTCGAAACGATGGTCTTGCGCGCAGCGCAGGTCGAGCACCTTCATGATGTTTCCAGCCCGTCGAAAGCTATAGTATCCGCGAAACGGAATTTTGTGAACGGTCGTGCTAATTTTTTTGCAGCCATTATGCGCGCCCTTGGCGGGGAGCCTTGTGCAAACGGGGATGAGGTATGGCTGCGATCACACGGCTAAATGGGATTTTACGCTGTTGGGAGGTGGGATGCGTTAGGGCGTCTGGTCTCTTGCGGGCGCTATTGGTTGTTGGGGTCTGGCTTGGGGTTGGGGCGGTGTTGGCTTTTGCAGCCAAGGTGCCGTACGACATCGCCCTTTTGGGTTGGTCGCTGTTTATTTGAGCGGCGATGGTTTTTGGACCCAAGGGCCATACGACATCCCCCTGCGGGGGCTGCCGGTCACTTTTCTTTGACCGGCAAAGAAAACTAACGAAAAGAAAGCCGCCCTGCCGGGAGCAGAGCAATCAGGCTGTTTTGCCTCTGTGGTTGCGTCGTACGGCCCGGAGTGTTGGCTAGCCAATCCTACCGACCCAAAGGGCATCGTTTCTGCATGCCCCAATGGTCGCGTGGTGGTGCCCCTGATCGCTTTGCTCGGTGCGCGTTCGGGCATCTGCCGTTCGCGGTGCGTAGCGCCACGATCTTGCCTGCCTCGGTGGTTTCGTGGTTTTGTCTCTGGCGGCGGGCGCCCGGCCATTTGAGGCCCTGCCGTACCGGCGCGAGCGGCACCTTGCTACCGGCCCCCCCTGGTTTCGTGATGGGCACCGTGGCCCGTCCGCGAGGGCCGCGCTTGCACCTCACCGCGCTCGTCCTCCGAGACAAAACCACGAAACCAGTCACGCCCGATACGGCGCAGCACTTCGCCCCGCGAACGGCAGATGTGGGAACGGTCACCGCGCACGAGGTCAGGGGCCGCACCACGTAACCATTGGATCATGCAGAAACGATGCCCTTTGGGTCGGTAGGATTGGCTCGCCAACACTCCGGGCCGTACGACGCAACCACTGCCCCACATAAGCCTTATTGCTCTGCTCCCGGCAGGGCGGCTTTCTTTTCGTTAGTTTTCTTTGCCGGTCAAAGAAAAGTGACCGGCAGCCCCCGCAGGGGGATGTCGTATGGCCCTTGGGTCCAAAAACCAACGCCGCACAAAGAAAACCCAACCAAGGCAACAAGCGCCAACGGTTCTGCCCTTCCCCACACCCCCCTTTATCCCGGTAACACCTGCTCCCCCGCCCCCCAAACCCCCGACACCACCTTCTCCAGCCAAAACGCCCCAATAATCGTCTTCACATCGGTAATCCGCCCCGAGCGCACCCAATCGATCACCTGCCCCGCCGGCACGATGAACGTCTCGAGGAATTCGCCTTCATCGAGCTGCGCCGGCCCGGCGGTCAGATCCCGCGCCAGGAAGATATCGATAAACTCGGTGGAATAAGAAATGACGGGATGGATGCGCGTGAGGTAATCCCAACGCCGCGCGCTGTAGCCGGTTTCCTCCCGCAACTCGCGCTCGCCGCAGCGCTGCGCGCCTTCCTGGGGATCCAGCTTGCCGGCAGGAAACTCCAGCATCACTTCGCCAACCGGATAGCGGTACTGCCGCTCCAGCAGCACGGTGCCATCGTCGAACAGCGGGATCATCATCACCGCGCCCGGATGCAGCACGTATTCCCGCCCGGCATGCTTGCCGTCGGGCAGCTTGACGATATCTTGCTTGAGAGTGAGGAATTTGCCTGTGTGCAGCGTGGCGGACGCCACGCACACTTCCTTCAGGCCTTGATCGCCGCCAGCGGCGATCTCGCTAGCGTCCAGCGTGTCAATCTTGTCGCTCATGAAAGCTCCGGGTCCGGACGCGGCCGGCCCGGGCGCCTTCGCTACCCGGCTGTCAAGCCGCGCGATGTTTGACGAGGTACTGCCAGGTGAAGCCCGGGAAGGCGAACACCAGCATCATGCAAGCGGTAATGGCGTAGAACTGCCAGCCCTGCGGGAAGGCGTTGCCCAGCCCCGCCTCCACGGCGAAGCCGGCCAGGCCTGCCACCACATACCAGGTGATCAACTCAGCCAGCCTCATCCACAGCGGCTTCCTGGCGAAATGCAGCGGAATCAGCGCGAACAGCCGCTGGTTGATGAACGGCAGGTTGGCACAGACCAATGCCAGCAAGATGACAAACCAGCCCGCCGCAGATGAACTCATATCGCTACGCCGCCGTGGTGCATCAGGACGCCAGCGTGGCGCGGATCGCCTGGTAGCACAGGTTCATCAGCGCCGCGGGGAACAGGCCCAGGGCAATGATGACCGCGCCGTTCAGCGTCAGCATCGAACGCAGCCCGAAGCTGGACTCCAGCTTGCGCTCGTCGGCCGGTGCATCGAAGTACATCAGCTTGACGATGCGCAGGTAGTAGAACGCGCCGATCAGCGAGAACAGCACGGCCACCACGGCCAGCCAGGTCATGCCGCTCTTGACCACGGCTTCGAGCACCGCCAGCTTGGCGTAGAAGCCCATGGTCGGCGGGATGCCGGCCAGCGAGAACATCATCACCAGCATCAGCAGCGCGTACCAGGGGTTCTTGCGCGACAGGCCCTTGAGGTCGTCCAGGGTCTCGGCTTCGAAATCCTTGCCGGCGCGCAGCAGCACGATGCCGAAGGTGCCCAGCGTGGTCAGCACGTAGGTCACGGCATAGAACATCGACGAACCGTAGGCGCTGGCGGCGCCGTCGGCCTTGCCGTCGGCCACGCCGGACAGCAGGCCCAGCAGCAGGAAGCCCATGTGCGAGATGGTGGAGTAAGCCAGCATCCGCTTCAGGTTGGTCTGCACGATGGCGGTCAGGTTGCCGATGGCGAGAGACGCCACGGCCAGCACCATCAGCATGACTTGCCAGTCCACCGCCAGCGGCAGCAGGCCTTCCACCAGCAGGCGCAGCGCCATGGCGAACGCAGCCAGCTTGGGCGCGCCAGCGATCAGCAGCGTCACCGCGGTCGGCGAGCCCTGGTAGATGTCCGGGATCCACATGTGGAACGGTGCGGCGCCCATCTTGAACGCAATGCCGGCCACGATGAAGACCACGCCGAAGGCCAGCATGGTGGTGTTGACGCGGCCCGATTCCACCACGCGGAACACTTCCGCGAGGTTCAGCGAGCCGGTGGCGCCGTACAGCATGGACATGCCATACAGCAGGAAGCCCGAAGCCAGTGCGCCCAGCACGAAGTACTTGATGGCGGATTCGGAGGTCACGCGGTTGTCGCGGCGCAAGGCCACCAGCGCATAGGATGCCAGCGACAGCAGCTCCAGGCCCAGGTACAGGGTCAGGAAGTTGTTACCGGTGATCATCACGATCTGCCCGCCGAGCGTAAACAGCGCGAGCATGTAGAACTCGCCGCTGAACATGTCGCGGTCGGCCAGGTAGCTACGGGTGTAGACCAGCGTGACGAACAGCGCCGCGGAAGCGAAAGCCGACAGCAGGTTAGCCATCGGGTCCACGACCACCAGGTTGGCGAATGCGTAGTGGGTCTCGCCGGCGACGCCGTTGATGCCGAACCACACGGTCAGCACCAGCGTGGTCAGCAGCGACAGCGGATAGGCCACGCTGGTGCGGTTCTTGCCACGGGCAAGGTCGATCCAGTTGACCGCGGCGATCGCGATCGCCAGGAAAATGATTGGCGCCACAGGTGCCAATGTCGAGGACGGTTGCATGTTTGTTTCTCTCCCCGATTACAGCTTCGACTGCGCCACGTGCGACAGCAGGTTCACCACGGAAGCGTGCATCACATCGGTGAAGGGTTTCGGATACAGGCCCATATACAGGGTCATGATCGCCAGCAGGCCGAGCATCAGGAACTCGCGCTTGTTCAGGTCGACCAGCTCGGCTACGTGCTTGTGCACCACGTCGCCAAAGATCACGCGCTTGACCATCCACAGCGAATAGGCGGCGCCCAGGATCAGTGCCGTGGCTGCCAGCAGGCCGATCCAGAAGTTGAACTTGACCGCGCCCAGGATGACCATGAATTCACCGACGAAACCCGAGGTAGCCGGCAGGCCGCAGTTAGCCATGGCGAAGAACACCGACAGCGCCGCGAACTTCGGCATGGTGTTCACCACACCGCCGTAATCGGCGATCTGGCGCGAGTGCACCCGGTCATACAGCACGCCGATGCAAAGGAACATGGCGCCCGAGATAAAGCCGTGGGAGATCATCTGGATGATGCCGCCCTCGATGCCGATCTCGTTGAAGATGAAGAAGCCCAGCGTGACGAAGCCCATGTGGGCGATCGACGAGTACGCCACCAGCTTCTTCATGTCGGCCTGCACCAGCGCGACCAGGCCAATGTAGATCACCGCGATCAGCGAGATGGTGATGATGAAAGCGGCCATGCTATGGCTGGCGTCTGGCGCGATCGGCAACGAGAAACGCAGGAAACCGTAGGCGCCCAGCTTCAGCATGATGGCAGCCAGCACCACCGAGCCGCCGGTCGGCGCCTCGACGTGGGCGTCAGGCAGCCAGGTATGGACGGGCCACATCGGCACCTTGACCGCGAAGGCCAGGAAGAAGGCGACAAACAGCGCGATCTGCTCGTTCATCGACAGCTTGGCCTGGTGCCATTCGAGGATCTCGAAAGTACCGGTCTTGCTGTACAGGTACAGCAGCGCAACCAGCGTCAGCAGCGAGCCGAGCAGCGTGTACAGGAAGAACTTGAAAGCCGCGTACACACGGTTCGGGCCGCCCCAGACACCGATGATGATGTACATCGGGATCAGCGTGGCTTCGAAGAACACGTAGAACAGCATGCCGTTGAGCGCGCAAAACACGCCGACCATCAGGCCCGACAAAATCAGGAACGAGGCCATGTACTCGGCCACGCGCTCGGTGATCACTTCCCAGGCGGAGATCACCACGATCACAGTGATGAAGGCGGTCAGCACCACGAACCACATCGAGATGCCGTCGACACCCAGGTGGTAGTTGATGTTGAAGCGCTCGATCCAGTTCGACTTCTCGACGAACTGCATGGCCGCCGTGGAGCGGTCGAAGTGAAACACCAGCGGCAGCGTGACAATGAAGCTGACGATGGAGCCGAACAGCGACATCCAGCGCACGTAGCAGCGACTGCGGTCGGAACCCGAGGCTAGTATCAGCAGGCCAAAAAAGATCGGCAGCCAGATAGCGAAAGACAGAACCATTTTCTTGTTTTCCTTACTTGGTGCCCACTGTGGCGAACGAGGTGCCGAACACCGTCATCGTCAGCAGTACCAGCATGCCCAGGATCATGGCGAATGCGTAATGGTAGATATAGCCGGACTGCAGGTAGCGGCTCACCGAAGCGAACCAGCCGACCACACGCGCGGCACCGTTGACCACCAGGCCATCGATCAGCCCCTGGTCACCGCCCTTCCACAGGCCGGTGCCAAGCAGACGGGCCCCGCGGGCAAACACGGCCTGGTTGATCGCGTCCATGTAGTACTTGTTGTCTAGCAGCGTGTACAGGCCCGAAAAACGTTGCTTGATGGCAGCCGGGATGTCCGGGCGCTTCATGTAGAAGAACCAGGACAGCACCACGCCCGAGATGGCCAGCCACAGCACCGGCGTGGTCAGCGAATGCAGGCCCATCGCCACCCAGCCGTGGAAGGCTTCGGTCAGCTCCGCCATCGCGTGGTGGTTCTCGCCTACGTAGATCACGTTCTTGAAGGCCACGCCATTCTTGAAGAAGTCGCCGAACAGCATCGGGCCGATCGCGATCGCGCCGATCACCACCGACGGGATGGCCAGCAGCACCAGCGGCAGCGTGACGACCCACGGCGACTCGTGCGGCTTCTCGCCCGGGGCCAGGCCGTGATGATGGTCGGCCGTTGCCTCCTCATCGTCATGGTTGCCCGCGTGATGCGCGTGGTGGTCTTCCTTGCCGAAACGCTCTTCGCCGTGGAACACCAGGAAGTACATGCGGAAGGAGTAAAACGCCGTGACGAACACGCCGGCCAGCACCGCGAAGTAAGCAAAGCCCGAGCCCGGGATATGCGACTCGGCCACGGCCTCGATAATCGAGTCCTTGGAGTAGAAACCAGCAAAGAACGGCGTGCCGATCAGGGCCAGCGAGCCCACCAGCGAGGTGATCCACGTAATCGGCATGTACTTGCGCAGGCCACCCATGTTGCGGATGTCCTGATCGTGGTGCATGCCGATGATGACCGAGCCCGCGGCAAGGAACAGCAGTGCCTTGAAGAATGCGTGGGTCATCAGGTGGAACACGGCCACCGAGTATGCCGAGGCGCCCAGGGCGACGGTCATGTAGCCCAGCTGCGACAGCGTGGAGTAAGCCACCACGCGCTTGATGTCATTCTGGATGATGCCCAGGAAGCCCATGAACAGCGCGGTAATGGCACCGATCACCAGCACGAACGACAGCGCGGTGTCCGACAGCTCGAACAGCGGCGACATGCGCGCGACCATGAAGATGCCGGCCGTCACCATGGTGGCGGCGTGGATCAGCGCGGAGATCGGGGTCGGGCCTTCCATCGAGTCAGGCAGCCACACGTGCAGCGGGAACTGCGCCGACTTGCCCATGGCGCCGATGAACAGGCAGATGCAGGCGACCGTGATCATCAGCCAGTCGGTGCCCGGGAAGATCACCGTGGCGAGCTGGTCGCGCGCGGCGAAGACTTCGGTGTAGTTCATGCTGCCGCTGTAGGCCAGCAGCAGGCCGATGCCGAGGATGAAGCCGAAGTCACCCACGCGGTTGACCAGGAACGCCTTCAGGTTGGCGAAGATGGCCGTCGGGCGGGTGTACCAGAAGCCGATCAGCAGGTACGACACCAGGCCCACAGCTTCCCAGCCGAAGAACAGCTGCAGGAAGTTGTTGCTCATCACCAGCATCAGCATCGAGAAGGTGAACAGCGATATGTAGGCGAAGAAGCGGTTGTAGCCGGGATCTTCGCTCATGTAGCCGACGGTGTAGATGTGCACCATCAGCGAGACGAAGGTCACCACCACCATCATCATCGCGGTCAGCGAGTCGACCAGGAAGCCCACTTCCATCTTCAGGTCGCCGATCTTCATCCACTCGTACACGGTGGCGTTGAAGCTCGCGCCGTTCATGACGTCCATCAGCACGATGATCGACAGCAGGCAGGAAATCGCCACACCGAGAATCGTCACGGTGTGGGCCAGCGTGCGGCCGGCGCGCGTCTCCGAGGAGAACGTGCTGAAGAACTTGGTGCCGAACAGGCCGGCGATGGCTGCACCGGCGAGCGGTGCGAGCGGAATCGCCAGTAGCAGGTTGGGGTCGAGCGTGGTTGCCATAGGACGCTTAGTGGTGTGCGGTCGGAGAACGGTCTTGATTCATAACGTAGCGGCGCGGATCAACCCTTGAGGGTGTCCATGTCGTCCACGTTGATCGTGTCCAGGTTGCGGAACAGCACGACCAGGATTGCAAGGCCGATTGCCGATTCGGCCGCAGCCACCGTGAGGATAAAGAAAACGAAAACCTGTCCTGCCAGGTCGCCTAGATAGTGCGAGAAGGCGACGAAGTTCATATTGACCGCAAGCAGCATCAGCTCGATCGCCATCAGCAGCACGATCACGTTCTTGCGGTTCAGGAAAATACCAACGATGCTGATGGCGAACAGGATCGCACCGAGCACGAGGAAATGGGCGAGAGAGAGCACAGCGTTTCTCCGGGCTTTAGTTCTTGTTAGCGGCAGCCGCGGCATCCGGGCTGGCTTGGGTGCCGGCACGGGCTTCGCTGGGCATCGAGACCAGGCGCACGCGGTCCTGGCGGCGGGTACGCAACTGCTCGCCCACGTCTTGCGACTTGTTGTCCTTGCGGCGGCGCAGCGTCAGCGCGACAGCGGCAATGATCGCCACCAGCAGGATGATGCCCGCCACTTCAAAGGCGTAGATGTAGTCGGTGTAGATCAGCTTGCCGAGCGCTGCCGTGTTGGAGTAGTCCGGGCCCTGCGTCACGTTGTTCAGCGGCACCGTGGTGCCGATGAAGTTACGCACCAGCACGGTGGCCATCTCGCCGATGATCAGCGCACCGATCACCGAGGCCAGCGGCACGTAGGTCCAGAAGTCCCGTCGCAGGTGCTCGATGTCGATATCGATCATCATCACCACGAACAGGAACAGCACCATCACGGCGCCCACGTACACCAGCACCAGCAGGATGGCGAGGAATTCGGCCTTCAGCAGCATCCAGATCGCGGCTGCCGTAAAAAACGACAGCACGAGGAACAGTGCGGAGTGCACCGGGTTCTTCGCGGTGATGACTTTCAGTGCG
Source organism: Cupriavidus sp. GW823-FHT07A04 (assembly GCF_058794615.1). NCBI lineage: Bacteria > Pseudomonadati > Pseudomonadota > Betaproteobacteria > Burkholderiales > Burkholderiaceae > Cupriavidus > Cupriavidus sp. GW823-FHT07A04. Next base: position 302,463 of record NZ_JBXAHA010000001.1, on the reverse strand, counting down.
GAGAGCACCAGCACCAGCGCAAAGACATAGAAGATGGTGGTCGTGAGTTCCATGGTCCTCGTCGAGCCTTCCGGCACAAGCCACCCCTGGTGGCCTGCCCTTGCGGCATCCTTTTCGTTAGCCCCACACGGGGCCCGATTCACAATGCATTGGCAACGCCCGCCAGGTTCGGCGGGCACGCCCTGTAATGCGCTTATCAGCGGTACTTGGCGTCCGCAGCCTTGGCCGCGGCGATCTGCGGCTCGTAGCGGTCGCCCACTGCCAGCAGCATGTCCTTGGTGAAGTACAGGTCGCCGCGCTTCTCGCCGTGGTACTCGAGGATATGCGTCTCGACGATGGCGTCGACCGGGCAGGCTTCTTCGCAGAAGCCGCAGAAAATGCACTTGGTCAGGTCGATGTCATAGCGCGTGGTGCGGCGGGTGCCGTCGGCGCGGGCATCGGACTCGATGGTGATGGCCACAGCCGGGCAAACCGCTTCGCACAGCTTGCAGGCGATGCAGCGCTCTTCCCCGTTGGGGTAGCGGCGCAGCGCGTGCAGGCCGCGAAAACGCGGCGACATCGGCGTTTTCTCTTCGGGGAACTGGACCGTGATCTTGCGGGCGAAGAGATAACGCCCGGTCAGAGCCATGCCCTTGAAGAGTTCCTTCAGGAGCAGGCTGTTGAAGAAGTCCTTGATGGCGAGCAGCATGACGATTGCTTCCTAATGATTCCGCAGGGCGCCGCCTGTTGTGGCTGCGCCCCTGCTTTGGCCGTTCAATGCCAGATATTCCAGGGCGACCGGATCCAGATCGCCACGATGACCAGCCAGCCCACCGTCAGCGGGATGAAGATCTTCCAGCCCAGGCGCATGATCTGGTCATAGCGGTAGCGCGGGAACGAAGCACGAATCCAGATAAACACCGACAGCAGCAAAAATACCTTGATCACCAGCCAGAAGAAGCCCGGGACCGCATTGGTGATGAAGCTCTCGAACGGCGGCGCCCAGCCTCCCAGGAACATCAACGCGGTCATCGTCGAGATGACGATCATGTTGATGTACTCAGCCAGGAAGAACAGCGCGAAGCCCATGCCCGAGTACTCGATCATGTGGCCGGCAACGATTTCCGACTCGCCTTCCACCACGTCGAACGGGTGGCGGTTGGTTTCGGCCACGCCGGAGATGAAGTACACGCCGAACATGGGCAGCAGCGGCAGCCAGTTCCACGACAGTACGTTGATCCCCATGTTGGCGAAATAGCCGGTGTTCTGCGAGTTGACGATGGCCGACAGGTTCAGGCTGCCAGACACCATCAGCACGGTCACCAGGGCAAAGCCCATGGCGATTTCATACGAGACCATCTGCGCCGCGGCGCGCATGGCGCCGATGAAGGCGTACTTGGAGTTGGAGGCCCAACCGGCCAGGATCACGCCGTAGACGCCAACCGAGCTGATCGCCATCACGTAGAGCAGGCCGGCGTTGACGTTGGCCATCACCACTTCGGCCTGGAACGGAATCACCGCCCAGATCGCCACGGCGGGCATCAGCACCATCAGCGGGGCAACCAGGTACATGCCCCGGCTGACCTGCGTGGGCATCATCACTTCCTTGAGCAGCAGCTTGAGCACGTCGGCGATCGGCTGCAGCAGGCCCAGCGGCCCGACCCGGTTCGGGCCGATACGCACGTGCATCCAGCCAATCAGCTTGCGCTCCCACAGGATCAGGTAGGCCACGCACAACAGCAGCGGCACCACAATGACCACGGCGCGAATCAGGATCCACAGCGGCGTCCATGCGCCGCCGAAGAGATTCTGTCCTTGCGAGGTAATCCAATCGATCATGTTTCTTTCTCGCTCTTCTTATGCCGTGGCCGCCGGCTCGGCCGCGCCCTTCGCGGTGGCGGCCAGGTCGATGGCTTTCTCTACAGTGACGGTGCCGAACGGTGCGCCCAGCGTGGTCGCGGCAACGGTGCCGGCGGACACGCGCACGGTGCCGGCAGGCAACGCGGCTTCAAGGGCGGCCGGCAGCACCACGCTGCCCTGCCCTTGCGTCACGCGCACCGGATCGCCAGCCTGCACACCCAGCGAGGCGAACAGGTCTGCCGACAGGCCGGCTTGCATGGCGCGGCGCGCGGCTGCGGACAGTTGCAGCGAATCGGCACGGCGCACGATCGGGTCGGCGTGGTAGATCGGCACATCGGCGATGCGTTCGATTCCACCGGCCGCCTGGGCGGTGACGCGGATGGCCGCGTCGGTGCCGTTGTTCAGTTGCGGTGCGACCGGCTTGGCCAGCACTTCGTCGCGCACGCTTTCGGCGGTCTCGAAGTCGAAGCCAGGCACGTCCAGCAGGTTGCCCAGCACGCGCAGCACCTTCCAGCCCGGACGCGAATCGCCCAGCGCGCGGACGACGCCGTTGAAGCTTTGCGGCAGGCCTTCGCAGTTCACGAACGTGCCCGCGGTTTCGGTGAACGGCGTCACCGGCAGGATCACGTCAGCATATTGCAGCGCGGCGTCCGAGCGGAACGCGGACAGCACCACCACGGTGCCGGCCTGGGCCAGCGCAGCCAGCGCCTGGGTCGGGTTGGCGGCATCGAACTCGGGTTCCGTGTTCAACAGCACGTAAGCACGGCGCGGCGTGTCAAACATGGCCTGCGCATTGGCGCCGCCATTTTGCGGCAGCGCGCCGGCGATATGGCCACCGACGGTGTTCGCGGCTTCGGTCAGGAAGCCCAGCGTGGCGCCGGTTTCCGTGGCGATCCACTGTGCCAGCGCATGCAGCGCGGCGAATTGCGGATGACGCACGGCCTCGTTGCCGAGGAACACGGCGCGGCGCTCGCCCGACAGCAGCGCATCGGCCACCAGCTTGGCCTTGTCGTCGCCATCGAAGCCATCGGTGCCCGCCGGAGCGGCCACGCCCTTGGCGGCGGCAACGGCACGGGCCACGCCGGCCAGGGCTGCGGTCCAGCCGGATGGCGCCACGTCAATGCGTGCGGCCAGCGGCATCAGCAGGTCCTCGGCGCTGGCGCCGAGGACGGCCACGCGGGCTCCCTTCTTGCCAGCCTGGCGCAGACGCGCGGCCAGCAGCGGATGATCCTTGCGCAGGGCGGAACCGATCACCAGCACGCGTTGCAGCGTGGAGACGTCGGCGATCGGCAGGCCGAGCCACGGCGCGCCCTTGATGGCGGCCGAGAAATCGGTCTGGCGCTGGCGGAAGTCGACGTTGTCGCTGCCCAGGCCACGCACCAGCTTGCCCAGCAGGTGGAGTTCTTCCAGCGTGCTGTGCGGGCTGGCCAGCGCGGCGATCTGGTCTGCGCCATGGTCACGCTTGATGCTCGCGAGGCCATTGGCCACGTATTCCAGCGCGGTCTGCCAGTCGGTTTCCATCCACTCGCCGCCCTGCTTGACGAGCGGCTTGGTGAGACGGTCGGGGCTGTTGAGGCCTTCGTACGAGAAGCGGTCCTTGTCGGACAGCCAGCATTCGTTGACGGCTTCGTTGTCCAGCGGCAGCACGCGCATGACGCGCTGGTTCTTGGTCTGCACCACCAGGTTCGCGCCCAGGCCATCATGCGGCGACACCGATTTGCGGCGTGCCAGTTCCCAGGTACGTGCCGAGTAGCGGAACGGCTTGCTGGTCAGCGCGCCGACCGGGCAGAGGTCGATCATGTTGCCGGACAGTTCCGAATCCACGGTCTGGCCAACGAAGGTCGTGATCTCGGAGTGCTCGCCACGGCCCAGCATGCCCAGCTCCATCACGCCGGCCACTTCCTGGCCAAAGCGCACGCAGCGGGTGCAGTGGATGCAGCGGCTCATCTCTTCCATGGAGATCAGCGGGCCCACGTTCTTGTGGAATACGACGCGCTTTTCTTCCTTATAGCGCGACTCCGATGCGCCGTAGCCCACGGCCAGATCCTGCAGCTGGCACTCGCCGCCCTGATCGCAGATCGGGCAATCCAGCGGGTGGTTGATCAGCAGGAATTCCATCACCGACTTCTGGGCCTTGACTGCCTTCTCCGAATTGGTGAAGACCTTCATGCCAGGGGTGACCGGCGTGGCGCAGGCGGGCAGCGCCTTGGGCGCTTTCTCAACCTCAACCAGGCACATGCGGCAGTTCGCCGCGATGGACAATTTACGGTGGTAGCAGAAGTGCGGGATGTAGGTGCCCAGCTGGCGGGCGGCTTCCATCACCAGGCTGCCTTCAGCAACCTCAACCTTCTTGCCGTCGATCTCGAGTTCAACCATGTTCTGCCACGCTTAAGAGTAGGCCGGAACCATGCACTGCTTGTGTTCGACGTGATATTCGAACTCTTTCCAGTAGTGCTTGAGCATGCCGCGGACCGGCATCGCTGCCGCATCACCAAGCGCGCAGATAGTGCGGCCCATGATGTTTTCAGCGACGTTATTGAGCAGGTCCAGATCTTCCTGGCGCCCTTCTCCGTGTTCGATACGATTCACCATGCGATAGAGCCAGCCGGTGCCTTCACGGCACGGCGTGCACTGGCCGCACGATTCTTCAAAGTAGAAATACGACAGACGCAGCAGCGAGCGAACCATGCAGCGCGTCTCGTCCATCACGATCACCGCGCCCGAGCCCAGCATCGAGCCGGCCTTGGCGATCGAGTCATAGTCCATGTCGGACGCCATCATCATGTCGCCCGGCACCACCGGGGCGGACGAGCCGCCCGGGATCACTGCCTTGATGCGCTTGCCGCCGCGCATGCCGCCGGCGAGTTCCAGCAGGGTCGCGAACGGCGTGCCCAGCGGGATCTCGTAGTTGCCGGGGCGCTCGACGTCGCCGGAGATCGAGAAGATCTTGGAGCCGCCGTTGTTCGGCTTGCCCATCTTCAGGTAGTTTTCCGGCCCGATCGACAACAGGAACGGCACCGCGGCAAACGTTTCCGTGTTGTTGATGGTGGTCGGCTTGCCGTACAGGCCGAAGCTGGCCGGGAACGGCGGCTTGAAGCGCGGCTGGCCTTTCTTGCCTTCCAGCGATTCGAGCAGCGCGGTTTCCTCGCCACAGATGTAAGCGCCGTAGCCGTGGTGGGCGTGCAGCTGGAAGTCGAAGCCCGAGCCCAGGATGTTGTCACCCAGGAAACCGGCGGCACGTGCCTCTTCGAGGGCTTGCTCGAAAATCTTGTACTCGTTCCAGATCTCGCCGTGGATGTAGTTGTAGCCCACGGTGATGCCCATCGCGTACGCACCGATGGCCATGCCTTCGATCAGCGCATGCGGGTTGTAGCGGATGATGTCGCGGTCCTTGAAGGTACCGGGCTCGCCCTCGTCGGTGTTGCAGACCAGGTATTTCTGGCCGGGGAACTGACGCGGCATGAAGCTCCACTTCAGGCCGGTGGGAAAGCCCGCGCCGCCACGGCCGCGCAGGCCGGAGGCCTTGACGTCCGCGATCACCTGCTCGGGCGTGATCTTCTCGGTCAGGATGCGCTTGAGCTGCTGGTAGCCACCGCGCTTGACGTAGTCGTCGAGGTGCCAGTTGCTGCCATCGAGGCCAGCCAGGATCAGCGGCTTGATATGGCGGTCGTGCAGAGAGGTCATGTTACTTATCTCCCTTGGCTGCAGTGCTGCCGGCGGCCTTGAGCTCGTCGACGAGCGCGTCCAGCTTGGCGTCGCTCATATGGCTGCACATGCGGGTATTGTTGACGATCATCACCGGTGCGTCGCCGCAGGCACCCATGCACTCGCCTTCCTTGAGGGTGAAGGTGCCGCACGGGGTGGTTTCGTTGTAGCCGATCCCCAGCTTTTGCTTGAGGTAGTCGCCGGCACGTTCGCCGCCGGAGAGTGCGCACGGCAGGTTGGTGCAGACGGTCAGCTTGTACTTGCCGACCGGCTTGGTGTCGTACATGTTGTAGAAGGTTGCAACCTCCTCGACCCATACCGGCGGCATGTCGAGGTAGCTGGCAACAAACTGCATGACTTCCGGGGAGACCCAGCCCACTTCGCCCTGCGCCACGGCCAACGCCGCCATCACGGCCGACTGCTTCTGGTCAGCCGGATACTTGGCGATCGCGCGATCGATTTCCTTGAGAGCTTCTGCTGATAGCATGGTCGTTGCTGTAATACGCCGTGTCATTTGCGGATCTGCGCCGCCACATGGCGCGCATCCCGCAGGTTTGCAGCCGTCGCTGCCGTTGCAGCCCGCATGTCAAAGGCATGCCGGGCTCACCGCGGGTTTCCCGTGACCGGACACGATCTTCTGTGGGTCCGTGCCAGGGGCGCCCGGATCGTCGTCCGGGGCCGGCGGCTCTTGTTAGCTCGTCAACGGTCGATTTCGCCGAAGACGATGTCTTGCGTACCGATGATCGTTACCGCATCCGCAATCATGTGGCCCTTGGCCATTTCATCCAGTGCGGCCAGATGGGCAAAGCCAGGGGCACGGATCTTCAGGCGATACGGCTTGTTCGCACCGTCGGAGATGGCATAGATGCCGAACTCGCCCTTCGGGTGCTCCACTGCCGCATAAGTCTCGCCTTCGGGCACGTGAATGCCTTCGGTGAAGAGCTTGAAGTGGTGGATCAGCTCTTCCATGTTCGACTTCATGTCCACGCGCGACGGCGGCGCAACCTTATGGTTGTCGCTCATCACCGGGCCCGGATTGCGGCGCAGCCAGTCGATGCACTGCTTGATGATGTTGTTGGACTGGCGCATTTCTTCCACGCGCACCAGGTAGCGGGAGTAGCAATCGCCGCCCACGCCCACCGGCACCTGGAAGTCCATGCGGTCATACACTTCGTAGGGCTGCTTCTTGCGCAGGTCCCACTCGATGCCGGAGCCGCGCAGCATCGGGCCGGTAAAGCCCATCTGCAGTGCACGTTCGGGGCTCACCACGCCGATGCCGACCAGGCGTTGCTTCCAGATCCGGTTGTCCGTCAGCAGCGTTTCGTATTCGTCGACGTACTTCGGGAAGCGGTTGGTGAAGTCCTCGATGAAGTCCAGCAACGAGCCCGAACGCGCTTCGTTCATGGCCTTGATGGCGCGCTCGTTGTGGATCTTCGACGCCTTGTATTGCGGCATCGTGTCCGGCAGGTCGCGGTACACGCCGCCCGGACGGTAGTAGGCCGCGTGCATGCGCGCGCCCGACACCGCCTCGTACATGTCGAACATGTCTTCGCGTTCGCGGAAGGCGTACAGGAACACCGCCATCGCGCCCACGTCGAGCGCGTGCGAGCCGATCCACATCAGGTGGTTCAGCAAGCGCGTGATTTCGTCGAACATCACGCGGATGTACTGCGCGCGGATTGGCACCTCGAGACCCAGCATCTTCTCGATGGCCATCACGTAGGCATGCTCGTTGACCATCATCGACACGTAGTCGAGGCGGTCCATGTACGGCACGCTCTGGATCCAGGTCTTCTGCTCGGCCAGCTTTTCGGTGGCACGGTGCAGCAGGCCGATATGGGGGTCGGCGCGCTGGATGACTTCGCCGTCCAGCTCCAGCACAAGGCGCAGCACGCCGTGTGCCGCAGGGTGCTGCGGGCCGAAGTTAAGGGTGTAATTCTTGATGTCTGCCATTGCGCGTTCTCAGTGCTGCAAGCCGCCGTAATTCTCTTCGCGGATCACGCGGGGCGTGACCTCGCGCGGCTCGATCGTGACGGGCTGATAGATCACCCGCTTTTGCTCGGGGTCGTAGCGCATCTCGACATAGCCCGAGACCGGGAAATCCTTGCGGAACGGGTGGCCGACGAAACCGTAGTCGGTCAGCAGGCGGCGCAGGTCGTTGTGGCCTTCGAACACGATGCCGTAGAAGTCGAACGCTTCGCGCTCGAACCAGTTCGCCGAGTTCCAGACGTCGGTCAGCGAGGGCACCACGGGCACGTCGTCGTCCGGCGCGAACACGCGTACGCGCAGGCGCCAGTTATGCTTGATCGAGATCAGGTGCGTCACGGCCGCGAAACGGGGACCGTCCCAGGCGCCGTCGCCATAGGTGGAATAGTCGACGCCGCACACATCGAGCAGCTGCTCAAAATGCAGTGAGGGATCGTCGCGCAGCATCAGCGCGCTTTCCAGGTAGTCATCGGCCTTGACGATAAGGGTAATCTCGCCTAGCGCCTCCACCAGTTTCTGGATACGCTTGCCCAGTACCTTTTCGAGCGCGGCCTTCAGAGTATCGAGGTTCGACATGTCAGCCCTTGCGCGCGATGGTGTTGGTGCGACGGATCTTGTTCTGCAGCTGGATGATGCCGTAGATCAGCGCTTCCGCCGTCGGGGGGCAGCCAGGCACGTAGATATCCACCGGCACGATCCGATCGCAACCACGCACCACTGAATACGAGTAGTGATAGTAGCCACCGCCATTCGCGCAGGAACCCATCGAGATCACCCAACGCGGCTCTGCCATCTGGTCATAGACCTTGCGCAGTGCGGGGGCCATCTTGTTGCACAGCGTGCCGGCCACGATCATCACGTCCGACTGGCGCGGCGACGGGCGGAAAATCACGCCGAAGCGGTCCATGTCGTAGCGCGCGGCGCCAGCATGCATCATTTCCACAGCGCAGCACGCCAGGCCAAAGGTCATCGGCCAGAGCGACCCGGTGCGGGTCCAGTTGATCAGCTTGTCAGCGGTAGTCGTGACGAAGCCTTCATTGAGAACGCCTTCGATTGCCATATCACATCACTCCCAATCGAGCGCGCCCTTTTTCCAGATGTAGACGAAGCCCACGATGAATTCCAGCAGAAACACGCCCATGGCGAAGAAACCCGGCCAGCCGATATCCCGCAGGGCTACACCCCAGGGAAACAGGAAGGCGGTCTCGAGATCGAACAGGATAAAAAGAATAGCGATGAGGTAGTAGCGCACGTCGAACTTCATGCGCGCGTCCTCGAACGCTTCGAAGCCGCACTCGTACGGAGAGAGCTTCGCGGGATCAGGTTTGTTTGGACCGAGAATTCGGCCGATCGACATCAGTGCAATGCCGAGCACGACACCGAAGATGATGAAGATGAGGACGGGGAAGTAGGCTTCGAGATTCAAGGTACGGCCAGCCTTATCTGGAATGTTGTCAACAGCACCAGCGGTAAGCGGCGTCCTGTTGCCCACCCCAAGCGCCATTCCGTAGAAATTACGACGCCGCCTTGCGGACTGGCCGGGGCATACATCCGGGATGGTCTCCGAATGTATGCCCCGATCAAGTTGTTTGGTGCCGACGGCGAGACTCGAACTCGCACAGCTTTCGCCACTACCCCCTCAAGATAGCGTGTCTACCAATTTCACCACGTCGGCTGGGGGAGAAACAATATTGCCTCGCGCCGGGCTTTTCAGGGCCCTGGGTTTTTACACCCTTCGGAACTCTGGCTGGGATACTACTTTATCCTGGCTGGAGCCCCGTCGCTGGGGGATCGTTTCAAGCCTTGTATTCTAACCTAGGATTCTTGTTTTGTTCAATGCACAACAGCAAAAATCTTCAAGAATAAGTCACAAGGCTCGTTGATTATTTCGGTACAGCAGGCGCAGAAGGATTCGAGGCCGCGGCAGCCGATGCAGCAGCAGGCGCCGAAGCCCCCGCCACCGCCGGTGCCACCGCGGGCGCGGAGCCCATCACGCCCAGCGAAGCTGCCGGCCGGTAGTTGCCCATCAGCGTCAGGCTCAGCGTGCAGATGAAGAACAGCGTCGCCAGCACGGCGGTGGTACGCGACAGGAAGTTGGCCGAGCCGGTGGCGCCGAACAGGCTGCCCGAGGCCCCCGAGCCGAACGCCGCACCGACATCGGCGCCCTTGCCGTGCTGTAGCAGCACCAGGCCAATCACGCCAAGCGCGGACAGTACCTGCGCCACTACCAACAAAGTTTTGAAAATTGCCATTTGGTTCGATTCGCTTGCCTGATCAGACCCTATGAGCGGCCGGCATTCAGGCGTTGCCGATCGCGAGGAAATCGTCCGACTTCAGCGAGGCGCCTCCGATAAGGCCCCCGTCGATGTCGGGCATGGAAAATAGTTCTGCCGCATTGTCCGGCTTCACGCTGCCGCCGTACAACATGGCCATGCGAGCGGCCACGCCTGCGTCGCGCGCCGCCACCTGGGCGCGCAGGAAAGCGTGCACGGCCTGAGCCTGCTCGCTGCTTGCGGTCTTGCCCGTGCCGATCGCCCACACCGGCTCATAGGCCAGCACGATGCGGCCGAGCTGCTCAAGCGACAGGGTCTCGAGCACGGCGCCGAGCTGACGGCCTACCACGGCCTCGGTCTCGCCTGCCTCGCGCTGCGCCAGACTCTCGCCCACACACACCACTGGCACAATGCCGAACTCCAGCGCGCGCACCGCCTTGGCCGCTACCGCGGCATCCGTCTCGCCATGGTAGCTGCGCCGCTCCGAATGCCCCACCAGGGCATACGAAACACCGAACTCAGCCAGCATGGAGGCCGCGACTTCGCCCGTGAAGGCACCGCGCGCCTCGGCGGACACGTCCTGCGCGCCCCAGGCCACCGCGGACCCGGCCAGCAACGCCTGGCACTGCGCAAGATACGGGAACGGCGCGCATACTGCCAGGCGCGCGCTTGCGGGCGCTGCCTTGATCGCTTCCAGCAAGGTCACATTGGCAGCCAGGCTGCCGTGCATCTTCCAGTTGCCGATAACGAGCTTTTGTCTCACAGGGCGCCCCTCTCAATCAAACCGGCTATTGTAGCGCGGGCCAGGGCCCTACGCCACAGAAGGGCCCCGAAATCGGCCTGGGGCGCGAGGCGCCGGCCGCACCCGGCCGCATTCGGCCATCAGCCCGCTACCAGCAGCATTACCAGGTCAGGACGATCTTGCCGATGTGCTCGCTGGACTCCATCAGCCGATGCGCATCGGCGGCCTGGGCGGCCGGGAAGGTCTGGTGGATCACCGGCTTGATCTTGCCCGCGGCCAGCAGCGGCCACACGTGCTGGTGCAACGCCTGCGCGATCTCGCCCTTGAACGCCACCGGGCGGGGACGCAGCGTGGAGCCCGTCACGGTGATACGGCGGCGCAGGATATCGCCCAGCGGGATCTCGGCCTTGGCGCCGCCCAGCAGCGCGATGATCACAATGCGGCCATCGTCCGCGACGCAGGACAGCTCGCGCGCCAGATACGGGCCGGCCACCATGTCGAGGATGACATCTGCGCCACGGCCACCGGTCAGGGCCTTAACTTCGGCGACAAAGTCCTCGGTCTTGTAGTTGATGGCACGGTCGGCGCCCAGCTCCTCGCAGGCACGGCACTTGTCGGCGCTGCCGGCGGTGACGAAGACTTTGTGGCCCAGGGCCTTGGCGATCTGGATGGCGGTCGTGCCGATGCCGCTCGAGCCGCCCTGGATCAGCAGGGTCTCGTCCTTGCCCAGCGGGCCGCGGCCCAGGTAGCCGCGATCGAATACGTTGCTCCACACGGTGAAGAACGTCTCCGGCAATGCGGCCGCCTCGACATCCGACAGGCCCGCCGGCACCGGCAGGCATTGCGCCGCGGGGGCCACGCACAACTCGGCGTAACCGCCGCCCTGCACCAGCGCGCACACGCGATCGCCCAGCTTCAGGCCGAAGCGGTTGTCGGAGTGCGCCAGGTCACCGCCGGCCACCACGCCGGCCACTTCCAGCCCCGGCAGGTCGGACGCGCCGGGTGGCACCGGGTAGTTGCCGGTACGCTGGAATACGTCGGGACGGTTGATGCCGGCCGCGGCCACGCGGATCAGGATCTCGCCGGCCTTGGGCACCGGGTCTGGGCGTTGCGCCAGTTGCAGGACTTCGGGGGCGCCGTACTCGCGGATTTCGATGGCTTGCATTGCTGCTCCTTGCGGTTAGGGACCTCGCGCATGCGGCGGGCTCGCGCACGCAGGGCGGGGGAATCAATCTGGGCACCCGCCATGCAGCGGGCCGAACAGCCGGGCCGCATGGGGTGGGACTGGCGGGAGTGTAAACAAAAAAGCGGCTGGACATCGCCAGCCGCTTTTTCTGCTACGGGTACCGTCGTTCTACCGGCACCGTAAAACGCTTACTGCTGCTGCTGATCAGCCGAAGGCGTCGTCGGCGCTGCCGGAGCAGCCGGAGCAGCCGGAGCAGCCGGTGCCTCGCTGGTGTTGGCGATCGGGCTGATGCTGCCGCCCTCTTCGGCCAGCGCGGCCTTCAGGGACAGGCGCAGGCGGCCCTTCTCGTCAGCCTGGATCAGCTTGACGCGCACGTGTTGGCCTTCCTTGAGCCAGTCCTTGATGTCCTTGACGCGTTCGTTGACGATCTCGGAGATATGCAGCAGGCCATCCTTGCCCGGCAGGATGTTGACGATGGCGCCAAAGTCCAACAGCTTGAGCACGGTGCCGGCGTAGATCTTGCCTACTTCGGCTTCCGCGGTGATGCCTTCGATGCGGCGCTTGGCTTCGGCCATGCCTTCGGTCGAGGTCGAGGCGATGGTGATGGTGCCGTCTTCCTGGATGTCGATGGTGGTGCCGGTTTCCTTCGTCAGGGCCTGGATGGTCGAGCCGCCCTTGCCGATCACTTCGCGGATCTTGTCCGGATGAATCTTCATGGTGATCATGCGCGGTGCGTGCTCCGACAGCTCGGTGCGCGCATGGCCCATCGCGTCCTGCATCTTGCCCAGGATATGCAGGCGGCCTTCCTTGGCTTGCGCCAGCGCGACCTGCATGATTTCCTTGGTGATGCCCTGGACCTTGATGTCCATCTGCAGCGCGGTGATGCCGGTGTCGGTACCCGCGACCTTGAAGTCCATGTCGCCGAGGTGGTCCTCGTCGCCCAGGATGTCGGTCAGCACGGCGAACTTGTTGCCTTCCAGGATCAGGCCCATGGCCACGCCGGCCACGTGCGCCTTGATCGGAACGCCTGCGTCCATCAGTGCCAGGCAGCCACCGCACACCGATGCCATCGACGACGAGCCGTTGGATTCGGTGATTTCGGACACCAGGCGGATGGTGTAGGCGAATTCGTCATCCTTCGGCAGGACCGGGATCAGCGCGCGCTTGGCCAGGCGGCCGTGACCGATTTCGCGGCGCTTGGGGCTGCCCACGCGGCCGGTTTCGCCGGTGGCGAACGGAGGCATGTTGTAGTGGAGCATGAAGCGGTCGCGGTATTCGCCGGCGAGCGCGTCGATGATCTGCTCATCGCCCTTGGTGCCCAGCGTGGCAACCACCAGCGCCTGGGTTTCGCCACGGGTGAAGATGGCCGAGCCGTGAGCGCGCGGCAGCACCGACGAGCGGATCTCGATCGGGCGCACGGTGCGGGTGTCGCGGCCATCGATGCGCGGCTCGCCCGACAGCACCTGGCTGCGCACGATCTTGGCTTCGATGTCGAACAGCACGTTGCCCACTTCGACCTTGTCGGCTTCCACGCCGGCTTCGGCCAGCTTGGCCGCAACAGTGGCGTAGACTTCCTTGAGCTTTTGGCTGCGAGCCGACTTCTGGCGCAGCTGGTAGACGTCCTGCAGCAGCGGCAGGGCGATCTCGCCGACCTTGGCGATCAGCGCTTCGTTCTTCGGTGCCGCGGTCCAGTCCCACTCCGGCTTGCCGCCGTCGCGCACCAGGTCATGGATGGCATTGATGGCCGTCTGCATCTGCTCGTGGCCGTAGACCACGGCGCCCAGCATCACCTCTTCCGACAGTTGGCGGGCTTCCGATTCCACCATCAGTACGGCGCGCTCGGTACCGGCAACCACCAGGTCCAGTTCCGAAGCGGCGATCTGCGAACGGGTCGGGTTCAGCAGGTACTGGCCGTCCTTGTAGCCAACGCGCGCTGCGCCGACCGGGCCGCTGAACGGAATGCCCGACACTGCCAGGGCAGCCGAGGCGCCGATCAGGGCGGGGATGTCAGCCGGGACTTCCGGATTCAGCGACAGCACGTGGATGACCACTTGCACTTCGTTGTAGAAGCCTTCCGGGAACAGCGGGCGCAGCGGGCGGTCGATCAGGCGCGAGGTCAGCGTCTCGTTTTCCGACGGACGGCCTTCACGCTTGAAGAAGCCACCGGGGATCTTGCCGGCAGCGTAGGTCTTCTCGATGTAGTCGACGGTCAGCGGGAAGAAATCCTGGCCGGCCTTGGGCGACTTGGCAGCGACAACGGTGGCGAGCACCACGGTGTCCTCAATGTCGACGATCACGGCACCGCCAGCCTGGCGGGCAACCTCGCCGGTTTCCAGGCGCACCTTGTGCTGGCCCCACTGGAATTCCTTGACGATCTTGTTGAACATGGTCATGAGCGTTCCTTTTGTTCGTGCTTGCACGCTTGTGCAACGCCCGCGTTAGCAGCCGCGGGCGAACTGCCGGATCAGCGTCGGCCTCAGTCACAGGGAAGTGCTATGCCATTCCAGCGCGATACCTGATAGCTGGTAGCTGGTACGTGGCATCTGCCTGGGCAGATACCGCGCTGGAATGACACAAAGCCCCGCTTCCTTGCCCGACTCCGGTATGGATTAACAGTAAAAAAGCTAAAAAAAGCTAAAGAACACAGTAACTTACTCCGTTGCACGTCTTGGCGCAACGTGTGCCAGCCCCCGGGGCCATGGCACCATCAAGTAGAGCAAAAATCACTTGCAGCAATGCTGGACACCGACAGGACAGCGACCGAACAAGGGCCGGACGTGCGGCATTTCATCCGCAAAAACAAAATGCCTGCATCAGCGAGGCTGACGCAGGCATTAGTGGCTCACGCGAAGGCGTGCAGTGCATCCATTCGTGCTGCCATCCGGACGATCCTGGCTGCTTACTTACGCAGGCCGAGCTTCTCGATCAGCGAACGATAACGGTCGGCATCGTTGGCCTTGAGGTAGTCCAGCAGGCGACGACGACGGCTCACCATGCGCAGCAGACCGCGGCGGCTGTGGTGATCCTTCATGTTGGCCTTGAAGTGGGGGGTCAGTTCGTTGATGCGGGTGGTCAGCAAAGCGACCTGGACTTCGGGGCTACCCGTGTCGTTGGCGGCACGTGCGAACTGCTTGATGACTTCGGTTTTGCTGCTGATTTGGGCTTCTGCCATGGTGATTTCCTTTTCACTTGCGAACGCTACAGCACGAAATGTGCCGCATGCGTCGTGCCTTGTGCGTGTCCTACATACAGGCAACTGTCTCGCCGGACCGGTTTTTGACAACCGGCTGGCTATGACAGCGGGCGATTATAACGGAAAACGGGCTAGCGATGGCGTTTGCGGCAACGCAGGCCTGGAACCGCTAGAACCGTTCCATCTTGCAGGTCGTGGGCAACATGGTCTGCGCCGACTTTAGCTTCCTCACCGTGCGAAAGCCATATCCCGACCCCTCATTGTCAAAGCGCACATCGCCACCCTGCTTCTCCATCACCGACACGTAGAGCGGCTGCAGCACCTGGTGGTCGTCGGCGCGGATCGTCGCATCATGGAAGTCGTTGACGTAGCGCATGCCCTCCAGCGCACGCGCCACCTTGACGGCGTCGGTCGAACCCGCCTGCTCGATGGCCCGGGCGAGCATCTCCACCATCATCTGCATGCGCAGGTGAACGTAGTCGTCCTTGGGCTCAGGGTAACGGGCACGGAACGCCTGGTAGAACGCGTCGGAAGCCGTGCCGCCCACGTTGGGGTGCCACTCCGCCACCGCAAGCACGCGCCCTACCCCGGCGTCTCCCATGGCCGCCGGCGCGCCCAGCCCGTTGCCGTAGAAGGTGTAGAACTTGGCATTCAGCCCGCCCTCGCGCGCGGCCTTGATCATCAGGGTGAGGTCGTTGCCCCAGTTGCCCGTGATCACCGCATCCGCGCCGCTGGCCTTGATCTTGGCGATATACGGGGCGAAGTCCTTGATCTTGCCGATCGGGTGGAACTCATCGCCCACGATGCGCAGCTCGGGCCGTTTGGCCGCCAGCATCTCCCGTGCCGAACGCGACACCTGATGCCCGAAACTGTAGTCCTGGTCGATCAGGTAGACGCGCCGCACGCCGGCATCGGCACGAATGACTTCGGTCAGGGCCTGCATGCGCATGTCGGCGCTGGCATCGAAGCGGAAGTGCCAGAAGCTGCACCCCTCATTAGTCAGTGTGGGATCGACCGCCGAGTAATTCAGGAAGAGCACGCGGGCATCGGGCTGCCGGCTGTTATGGCGGTTGATCGCGCTGACCAGCGCGCCAGCCACCGCTGAGCTGTTGCCTTGCAGGACAAAGGGAATCCGCTTGTCCACCAGCCCGCGCAACTGGATCAGGCTCTCGTCGACATTGCCCTTGCTATCGAAGGTAACCAGCTCGAGGGGCCGCGCGCCTTCCGCGGTCTTGACGCCACCGCGCACATTGACGCGGTCGATGGCGATCCGCAGGTTGCGCACCACCGCGTCGCCCGCGTTGGCAAAGGGGCCGGACAACCCTTCGATCATGCCGAGACGGATCGGCTCCTGCGCGCCGGCGCTCGCCGCCACCGCCAGCAAACAGCCCGCCAGCCATCGTTTAGCCCACATCGAGTGATCTCCCGCCAAAGCGCTGCATGGTAAGCCAGTGGCCCAGCCTAGGCAAATCGGATCGCATTCGCGGCAAAACGGGAATTTGGGCGAGGATGGCGGCGCTTACCCTCAAACAGCCGGCACGTGCCACATGAGGCGCACACAACTTTTGCGCGCCGCTACACTCTTAGTCCATATCATCACGAATTTTAATAAGAGGACTGCCATGAACGCCTCATCGTCGCGCCGTGCCGCCCAGTGGCTCGTGCTAGCAGCAGCGGCAGCCGTCCTGCCGGCCTGCTCGGTGCTGCAACCGGTCAAAGCCGGCCAGG
Organism: Cupriavidus sp. GW823-FHT07A04; assembly: GCF_058794615.1. Taxonomy (NCBI): domain Bacteria; kingdom Pseudomonadati; phylum Pseudomonadota; class Betaproteobacteria; order Burkholderiales; family Burkholderiaceae; genus Cupriavidus; species Cupriavidus sp. GW823-FHT07A04. The sequence continues at coordinate 285,811 of NZ_JBXAHA010000001.1, read as the reverse complement.
ACATGGTGGGCGCGCCAGAAGCCGCCGTACAAGCCCAGTTCGGCATGCCAACCGATACCTACCAGCTAGCCGACGGCACACAGCGCTGGATCTACTCCAAGCAACCCTTCGGGCAACAATCCTACGCAGCAGACTTCGACAGCAGCGGCCATCTGACCATGTTCCGGCAGATGTTGCAGACCAACGAACTCTACAAGGCGAAAGTCGATGTGTGGACCAAGCTGGACGTGGAGCAACACTTTGGCAAGCCGCGCGAGCCCAGGCAGTATTACCCGCTGATGAAGCGCGAAGTGTGGTCCTACCGCTTCAAGCATGAGGACAACTGGCCGTCGATGTTCAATTTCTATTTCGACGACGGCGGCGTGCTGCGCCAGACCCAGATCACGCCAGACCCGCTCGCGGATGGGCCCGGCCGACGCCGCTGAGAGCGGGAAAATGCAAAAAGCCCGCCATCATCCTCATGGGAATGCGGCGGGCCGATTCAAGCCCCGCGGCCGGGTAGGCCGCGGGCTTACCGGTCAGATCGGGATCAGATCTGCGGGTTGATCTTCTGCACGGCCTTGTCGTGCAGTTTATTCAGCGCGGCCAGGTAGGCCTTGGCCGAGGCGGCCACGATATCGGGATCGGTGCCCACGCCGTTGACGATGCGCCCGCCCTTGGACAACCGCACCGTGACTTCGCCCTGTGCCTGCGTGCCGGCAGTGATGGCATTGACCGAATACAGCACCAGCTCGGCGCCGCTGGCGACCTTGCCTTCGATGGCGTGGAGCGTGGCATCGACCGGGCCATTGCCCTCGCCTTCGCCCGTCACCTCATTGCCGTCCATATTGAACACCACGCGCGCATGCGGGCGCTCGCCGGTCTCGGAGTGCTGCGACAGCGAGATAAAGCGGAAGTGCTCGTTGACGTCGTGCGCCTCGTCGGAAACGATGGCCATGATGTCTTCGTCGAAGATCTCGGACTTCTGGTCGGCCAGTTCCTTGAAGCGGGTGAACGCGGCATTGACCTCACCCTCGCTCTCCAGCTCGATGCCGAGTTCCTGCAGGCGTTGCTTGAAGGCGTTGCGGCCCGAGAGCTTGCCCAGCACGATCTTGTTGGCGGTCCAGCCCACGTCTTCCGCGCGCATGATCTCGTAGGTATCGCGCGCCTTCAGCACGCCATCCTGGTGGATGCCCGAAGCATGTGCGAAGGCGTTGGCGCCCACCACGGCCTTGTTGGGCTGCACCACGAAGCCGGTGATCTGCGACACCAGCTTGGAAGCCGGCACGATCTGCGTGGTATCCACGCCGACGTCCATGTCGAAGTAGTCGCGGCGCGTCTTGACCGCCATCACGACTTCTTCCAGGCTGGTATTGCCGGCACGCTCACCGAGGCCGTTGATGGTGCACTCGACCTGGCGCGCACCGCCGAGCTTGACCGCCGCCAGCGAATTGGCCACGGCCATGCCGAGGTCGTTGTGGCAGTGCACGGACCAGATGGCCTTGTCGGAATTGGGGATGCGTTCGCGCACCGAGCGAATCAGGCCCGCGTAGCCTTCCGGCACGGCATAGCCCACCGTGTCCGGCAGGTTGATGGTGGTAGCGCCTTCCTTGATCACGCCTTCCAGCACGCGGCACAGGAAATCCATGTCCGAGCGGCTGCCATCTTCGGGCGAGAATTCGATATCGTCGGTGAACTGGCGCGCAAAGCGCACCGCCTGGATGGCTTGCTCGAAAACCTGGTCCGGCGTCATGCGCAGCTTCTTTTCCATATGCAGCGCCGAGGTGGCGATGAAGGTATGGATGCGGAAGGAGTTGGCCGGCTTGAGCGCCTCCGCGGCGCGGGCGATATCGCGATCGTTGGCGCGGGCCAGCGAGCAGATGGTCGAATCCTTGACGACCTGGGCGATGGAGCGGATCGCTTCGAAGTCGCCGTTGGAGCTGGCGGCAAAGCCCGCTTCGATCACGTCGACCTTCAGGCGCTCCAGCTGGCGCGCGATGCGGATCTTTTCCTCGCGGGTCATGGAGGCGCCGGGCGACTGTTCGCCGTCGCGCAAGGTGGTGTCGAAAATAATGAGTTTGTCGGACATGGTTGGGGCTCCTGGGCTGACTTTTGTATTTGGCGAATCGAGTGGATGCCTCGGCATTCGCCGTTCGTTTTGCTGTACTGCTGTGTTCGTGCTGAATGCAAAACGCCCCGGCGTGCAGTGATGCAGGCCGGGGCGTTTATAAATCCTGTGTGACTTTACGCGAGGGGCTTGGCTTCCCTCAGCGCGAACGCGTCCCGACCTGACGGCCTAGTAGGCCACCTAGAATGGTGCGGGCGAGTAGGGCTTGGCGCGAAATCATGTGAGCGACTATAGCCGAGAAGCCGGGTGTGTGCAATATGGATGCCTCAATCAGGCCAGCATCAGGCCGATAGCCGAAAAACGGGCCAGGGGGCGCCATGCCCCCTGGACGGAGGGCGTCAGGCCTTGGGCGGGATGCGCAGCTTCTGGCCGGGGTAGATCTTGTCCGGATTCGTCAACATCGGCTCGTTGGCCTCGAAAATCGCGGTGTACAGCGCGCCGTTGCCGTAGGCCGCCTGGGAGATCGCCCACAGGGTGTCGCCCTTGACCACGGTGTGCCAGGTCGATTCGGTGGAGTCGACATTGACCGACATCTTGTCGTCGACCTTGTCCACACCTTGCACATTGCCGCAGCACAGGATGATCTTCTCGCGGGTGGCCTGGTCCGGCGCCACGCCGAACACCGTCACCAGCCCCTGCGAGCCGTCCACCTGCACCATCAGCCCGGTGGCGTCGAGGTTCATCTGCTTGATGTAGCCTTCGATGGCATCGCCGGCGGCGCGGTTGGCCGCATCGGCATCGGCATCCGCCGCCGGCGCATCGGCCGGAGCCGCCGCGGGCGCGGCTTGCGCTGCGCTGCCGCCAAACAGTTTCTCTCCTGCTTCCTTGATGAAGTCGAGCATGCCCATGAGAACCTCCAGTGATAAGTGGACAACAAGGGGGACTACAGTACAACCGAGGCTACAGTGAACCACGGCAAACGCCGCGGCAATGCGACAGCCTGGAAAACAAATGTAAAAAAAGGCGCCGTAGCGCCTTTTTACCAACCTGCGATCAGGAACGATCGTTCCCGCCGTCCCGCACCTTGCGGATTTCGGCCGGCTTGCCGTGCAGCGCATGCCAGCCCCACAGCAGGTAGCCGGAGATGGCGTAGGCCACGAACAGGCCGAACAACGCCACCGGCGGATCCGTCGAGACCACCACGAACAAGACCAGCACCAGCACCATCATGCCGAAGGGCACGCGATAGCGCACGTCGAGCGCCTTGCCGCTATAGAACGGCGCATTGGAGACCATCGACAGCCCGGCGTACAGCGTGATGCCGAACGCCACCCACGGCATCCACAGGTCCTTGACCGGCAGCTTGTTGTCGATCACCAGCCAGACAAAGCCGGCCACCAGCGCCGCCGCCGCCGGGCTGGGCAGCCCCTGGAAGAAGCGCTTGTCGACCACGCCGATGTTGGCATTGAAGCGCGCCAGGCGCAGCGCGGCGCAGGTGCAATAGACAAAGGCGGCAATCCAGCCCCACTTGCCCAGGTCGTGCAGGATCCACTCATACATCACCAGCGCCGGCGCCACACCGAACGAGGTCATGTCCGACAACGAATCGTATTGCTCGCCAAACGCGCTCTGCGTATTGGTGATGCGTGCGACGCGCCCATCCATGCCGTCCAGCACCATCGCGGCGAAGATGGCGATGGCCGCGCTGTCAAAGCGCATGTTCATGGCCTGCACGATGGCAAAGAAGCCGGCGAACAGCGCCGCGGTGGTGAACGCGTTGGGCAGCAGGTAAATGCCGCGACGGCGCGGGCGCACGTACTCGATGTCGTGATCGTCCCCGGCCTCGTCGTCGAAATTGTCGGACTCGTTGCCACGCAGCTGGTTGTGGCGGAAAGGACGCAAGTTGGTCACGTTGCTATTGGTAACGCGCTTATTGCGTCGGTTGAAAGCACCCATGCCTGTTCTCCAGTGGGTCTGATCTGTTCCGGCGTCGCCGGATTAATCCAGCTCAGCCAGGATGGTCGACGAGGCCGACACCTTCTCGCCGATGGTCACGCGCGGGCGCGCATCCACCGGCAGGTAGACGTCGACGCGCGAGCCAAAGCGGATGAAGCCATAGCGCTGGCCGCGCGACAGCGTCTCGCCGACGCGGGTATAGCAGAGGATGCGGCGGGCCACCAGGCCGGCCACCTGTACCAAGGTCACCACCTTGCCGTCTGCGGCACGGCGGATGACCACGGCGTTGCGTTCGTTCTCGAGCGAAGCCTTGTCGAGGTCGGCGTTGACGAACTTGCCGGGGAAATACTCGACCTTCTCGACCTTGCCGTCCACGGACACCCGGTTGGAGTGTACGTTGAACACGTTCATGAAGACGCTGATCTTCAGCGCCTCGCGGCCCGCGTACGGGTCCATGGTCTTCTCGACCACCACGATGCGGCCATCGGCGGGCGCCAGGACGGCGTTCGGCTGGGTGGGAATGGACCGCGGCGGATCACGGAAAAACTGCAGCACGAACAGTGTAATGATCCACAGCGGCAAGGCCCACCAGAAGCCGGCGCTGACCTGCACCAGCAGCGAGATGACAAAGGCGCCAGCCAGGAACGGCCAGCCTTCACGGGCAATCAGCGGATGAGGATAGTTCATGCAATGCTTACTTGGTGGATAAAGTCTGACAAGGATAACAAAAAGCCGTTCAGTCCCCGCCTGAATAACCCCTCGATAGGGGGAAATGTGCGGATGACTGAACGGCTGCGGCCCGGGCCGTCAGTAGCGGCGGGCCGTCGGGCTGTAGTACAGCTTAGTTCTTCGACTGGTCGACCAGCTTGTTCTTTGCGATCCAGGGCATCATCGCGCGCAGCTTGGCACCCACTTCTTCGATCTGGTGCTCAGCGGTCAGGCGGCGGCGCGAGATCAGGGTCGGGGCGCCGGCCTTGTTCTCGAGCAGGAAGCTCTTGGCGTACTCGCCGGTCTGGATGTCGGTCAGGCATTGCTTCATGGCCTTCTTGGTCTCCTCGGTCACGACGCGCGGGCCGGTGACGTATTCGCCGTATTCGGCGTTGTTGGAGATCGAGTAGTTCATGTTGGCGATGCCGCCTTCATAGATCAGGTCGACGATCAGCTTGAGTTCGTGCAGGCATTCGAAGTAAGCCATTTCCGGCGCGTAGCCGGCTTCCACCAGCGTTTCGAAGCCAGCCTTGATCAGCTCGACGGTACCGCCGCACAGCACGGCTTGCTCGCCGAACAGGTCGGTTTCGGTTTCTTCGCGGAAGTTGGTTTCGATGATGCCGGCGCGGCCGCCGCCGTTGGCGGTAGCGTACGACAGGGCGATGTCACGGGCGGCGCCGGACTTGTCCTGGTGCACGGCGATCAGGTGGGGCACGCCGCCGCCTTGGGCGTAGGTCGAGCGCACGGTGTGGCCCGGCGCCTTCGGGGCGATCATGATGACGTCGAGGTCGGCGCGCGGGATCACGGCACCGTAGTGCACGTTGAAGCCGTGGGCGAAGGCCAGTGCGGCGCCTTGCTTGATGTTGTCGTGCACTTCGTTCTTGTACACGTCGGCGATCTGCTCGTCCGGCAGCAGGATCATGACCACGTCGGCGTCCTTGACGGCGTCAGCCACTTCCTTGACCTGCAGGCCGGCATTGACTGCCTTGTTCCACGATGCGCCGCTCTTGCGCAGGCCAACGGTGACCTTGACGCCGGAGTCGTTCAGGTTCTGCGCGTGGGCGTGGCCTTGCGAGCCGTAGCCGATGATGGTGACGTTCTTGCCCTTGATCAGGGAGAGGTCGGCGTCCTTGTCGTAAAACACTTTCATGATGGTTCCTTCAGTCTTTCGTTTTCGTGTGTCGGGTTGGCGGCCACCGCCCGGCTAATGCCGGCACCGGCGCCGCCCTTGGATACTGCAATCAGGCTCAGACCTTCAGGATGCGCTCGCCGCGGCCAATGCCCGAGCCGCCGGTACGGACGGTCTCGAGGATGGCGGCGCGGTCGATGGCGTCCAGGAAGGCATCCAGCTTGCCGCCGTTGCCGGTCAGCTCGATGGTGTAGGTCTTCTCGGTGACGTCGATGATGCGGCCGCGGAAGATGTCGGCGGTGCGCTTCATTTCCTCGCGCTCCTTGCCGACCGCGCGCACCTTGACCAGCATCAGCTCGCGCTCGATGTGCGCGCCCTCGGTCAGGTCCACCACCTTGACCACTTCCACCAGGCGGTTCAGGTGCTTGGTGATCTGCTCGATGATGTCGTCCGAACCGCTGGTGACGATCGTCATGCGCGACAGCGAGGCGTCTTCGGTGGGGGCCACCGTCAGCGTCTCGATGTTGTAGCCGCGCGCCGAGAACAGGCCCACCACGCGCGACAGCGCGCCCGGTTCATTTTCCAGCAGGACCGAAATGATATGTCGCATTACAGGTCCTCCGCGCCGAGCAGCATCTCGGAGATGCCCTTGCCGGCCTGGACCATCGGCCACACGTTTTCAGTCGGGTCGGTCTGGAAATCGAGGAACACGGTACGGTCTTTCAGGCGGAAGGCTTCGCGCAGGGCGGGCTCGACGTCAGCCGTCTTTTCGATGCGCATGCCGATATGGCCATAGGCCTCGGCCAGCTTGACGAAGTCGGGCAGCGCGTCCATGTAGGAATGCGAGTAGCGGTTGTCGTACTCGATTTCCTGCCACTGGCGCACCATGCCGAGGTAGCGGTTGTTGAGCGCGCAGATCTTCACCGGGGTGTCGTACTGCAGGCAGGTCGACAGTTCCTGGATGTTCATCTGGATCGAGCCTTCGCCGGTGATGGTCACCACTTCCTTCTCGGGGAAGGCTTTCTTGATGCCCATCGCGTACGGCAGGCCCACGCCCATCGTGCCCAGGCCACCGGAATTGATCCAGCGGCGCGGTTCGTTGAACTTGTAGAACTGCGCGGCCCACATCTGGTGCTGGCCCACGTCCGAGCAGACGAAGGCATCGCCGTGCGTCAGTTCCCAGATCTTTTCCACCACGTACTGCGGCTTGATGATCTCGGAGTTGCGGTCGTACTTGAGGCAGTCCACCGAACGCCATTGCTCGATCTGTTCCCACCACTTGGCCAGGGCCTCGCGCTTGGGCTTGACGTCGCTGGCCTGCAGCTGGGAGATCAGCTCCTGCAGCACATCCTTGACGTGGCCCACGATGGGAATGTCGACCTTGACCCGCTTCGAGATGGAAGACGGATCGATGTCGATATGGATGATCTTGCGCGGCTGCGAGGTGAAGTGCGCCGGATTGCCGATCACGCGATCGTCGAAACGCGCCCCGATGGCGATCAGCACGTCGCAGTTCTGCATGGCCATGTTGGCTTCATACGTGCCGTGCATGCCGAGCATGCCGACGAACTGCTTGCTGGTGCCGGGGAACGAGCCGAGGCCCATCAGCGTGTTGGTGACCGGATGGCCGGTCAGCGCGGCAAGCTGGCGCAGCTCTTCGCTGGCATTGGCCAGCACCACACCGCCACCTGCATAGATGAACGGCCGTTCGGCGCCCTGCAACAGCGCGAGCGCCTTGCGGATCTGGCCCGAATGGCCCTTGTTCACCGGGTTGTACGAGCGCATGTCGATCGACTTGGGATACTCGTACTTGCAGGAATTGCGCGAGACGTCCTTGGGAATATCGACGACAACGGGGCCGGGACGGCCGGTTGCGGCAATATAGAACGCCTTCTTGATGGTCGCGGCGAGATCGCGGACGTCCTTGACCAGGAAGTTGTGCTTGACGATGGGGCGGGTGATGCCGACCGTGTCGCATTCCTGGAAAGCGTCCTGGCCGATAGCGTGCGTCGGCACGTTACCGGTGATGATCACCATCGGGATCGAGTCCAGGTAGGCCGTGGCAATGCCCGTCACCGCATTGGTGACGCCGGGACCGGAGGTCACCAGGGCGCAGCCCACCTTGCCGGTCGCACGCGCATAGCCGTCTGCGGCATGAACCGCGGCCTGCTCGTGGCGCACCAGGATGTGCTCGATCTTCTTTTGCTTGTAAAACTCGTCGTAGATATACAGCACTGCGCCGCCAGGGTAGCCCCAGACGTACTCGACGCCTTCTTCGGCAAGTGCGTGAACGAGAATCTCCGCCCCGATCATTTCGGGTGCGGCGGATGAATTGCTGTCTGCGTGGAATTCCGCGCTGGGCATGTTCATTTTAGTCCTTTGCAATTTTCGGCAAAAAATTGTTCGGATGCTCTCTGCCGGGCTTGTGGCACGGGTTCAAGCGGTGCGCGTCTGCATGATAGACCGCCTCATAAGCGGCCGAATGAGACAACCACTGATGTCGTGTGAACCCGCGACGATACTGGATTGATTCGGGCTTGTCTACGGGCTTTTTTGCGCGAGGGGGCATCCCGCCATCCTTCAGACTCCCCCGCCACGCGCTGAGCCTGAATGACCACAAAAGAGAACAAGGATGGTCACCGGGGGGGTTATTTGCTAGCATCCCACCATTTTGGACGTGCAAGAAGCCCTACCCTGCACTTCCACCGGCCAAGGCCCCACCGTCTGTACCCCGCCTGCATGGCAACCGATCAGGAACTATCCGACTTTCTCGCCAGCGTCGAGCGGCGCGCCTTCAAACAGGCCGTGTTTGCGGTGCGCGACGACGAAGCCGCCCTGGACATCGTCCAGGACGCGATGATCAAGCTCGCCGAAAAATACGGCGACAAGAGCGCCGCAGAGCTCGCACCGCTGTTCCAGCGCATACTGCAGAACACAATTCACGACTGGTTCCGCCGCCAGAAAGTACGCAATACCTGGGTCACCCTGTTTTCCAACCTGCGCGACGATCGCGAAGGCGAGGATAATGACCTGCTCGACACTTTCGAGGCCGAAATCGGCTCCGAATCTGCGGAAAGCAGCGCCGACAAGGTGGAACGCGCCCAGACCATGCACATCATCGAACAGGAGATCCAGCGCCTGCCGACACGTCAACGCGAAGCCTTCCTGATGCGTTACTGGGAGGATATGGACGTCGCGGAAACGGCTGCCGTCATGGGATGCTCCGAAGGCAGCGTCAAGACGCACTGTTCCCGTGCCACGCACACACTGGCGCAGGCATTGCGAGCGCGGGGGGTCCGACTATGAGCACCAGAAACGAAAAAGAAATCAACGAACGCCGCCTGGCACACGATATCCGCACGGCACTCGATGCCTCTGCGAATGCGTTGCCGGACAATGTGACCGATCGGCTTGCCGCCGCGCGGCGGATTGCGCTGTCTCGCAAGAAAGCGCATGCCGCCGTCGCCGTGCCGCAGCTGGCCTCGGCTGGGATGCCCACGCTCTCTTTCGACGAGGACGACTCGGCACTCCACCGCGCAGGTTCCTGGCTGCGCCGCCTTGGGCTGGTATGGACGCTGGTGGCGCTGGCCGCCGGGCTGGCGGGCATCTACCACTGGCAGCAGCAAAAGCGCGTCGATGAGCTGGCGGATGTGGACGCAGCGATGCTGCTCGACGACCTCCCACCGACGGCATACGCGGATCAGGGCTTCCACGTGTTCCTCAAGCGCGGTCAGTAGGCATGGCCGGCGCTGACATCATCCCCGACGCACCGCGCCGGCGGCTGGCGGCCTTGCTGCTGGCCGGCCTGGCCGCCGCCGTCACGATCTGGTCCCTGGTTCCGGCCACTTGCCAGGCTCAGGGCGGCCACCCCGGTGGTGCACCCGCGGCCAGCATCGCCAATGCGCACCCGAACTGGAACGAGCTCAATGCCGTCCAGCAGCGCGTGCTCGCGCCGCTGGCAGGCGAGTGGAACAATTTCCCCGAGCTCAACCGGCGCAAATGGCTGCAGATCGCGGAACGATACGAGAAATTCTCGCCCGCGGAACAGGCGCGGCTTCAGACCCGCATGACCGAATGGGTCAAGATGACGCCTCAGCAGCGTCGCCTGGCGCGCGAAAACTACCAGATCACGCGTTCGCTGCCCGCCCAGAAGAAGGCCGAGGCCTGGAACAAGTACCAGCAACTGCCGGAAGAGCAAAAAAAGAACCTGGCGGCTGCCGAGAAAGTGCCGCGCCGCCCCGGCGCGGTCAGCGCCCTGCCCTCCGGCAAGCGCCTGCCAGCCGAGACCACGCGGCAGCTGCACCTGGAAAAGAAGGCACCCGCCGGCGCCACATCGGCCGCCGCGCGCGCCCGCCCGCCCGCTGCCGGCACGCCGGCGGCGGAGTCCCAAGCTGCCCTGCCAGGCACCGCTGCCGGCGCACCGGTGCCGACCGTGGACACGCCGCGCGAAGCGGCCACCGAGGCCACGGCCAGCAGCACCAGCGCTACCGCCACGCCCGACGAGCCGGTGCGCCGCTGAACCGCTACGCGGTTGTGCGGCCGGCTTGCACCCGCGCCCTCCCACGCAAGCTACCCGCCCCACCCGCGCTTTGGCATAATGCCGCTTGCGCCGGCCCGGCCGTGCTCGCTTGCAGCCTCGCTGCCCGGCCCTCGCTGCCCGGCCTTGCCCTCCTCCGGCCTGACGGCCCTACCGCCCTATCGCCATACCCGCCATGCCCGCCGTGACCACGCCCAAACCCAACGCCAAGCCGGCCGCATCGGGCGCGCCGGCCAGTCCCTCGCGCCCGGCCGATGCACCGACGATCCGCCGCCGCATCGCCTGCATGCTGTACGAAGGCGTATTGCTGTTCGGCGTGCTAAGCGCCTCGACGGGGGTCTATCTGCTGGCGCGCCCGGCGTTGCAACAGCTCGGGCTGGACGGCCCGTTCACGATGCAGTGCTGGAGCTTCCTGGTGCTGGGCTGCTACTTCGTCTGGTTCTGGCAGCGCAACGGACAGACGCTCGCCATGCAGACCTGGCGCATGCGGGTTGAGACGGCCGCGGGCGTGCCCCCGCGCTGGCCGCAGGCCGCGCTGCGCTACCTGCTGGCATGGCTCTGGCTGCCGCCTTCAGCGGCGCTCGGGCACGTGCTCGGCCTGGTCAAGGGCCCGTTCGTCGGCGTGCTGTGCGCTGGCCTGCTGGCTTGGGTCATGCTGGCCCTGCTCGACCCCAGGCGGCAGTTCCTGCATGACCGCCTGGCCCGCACCCGCCTGGCCGACCTGCGCCCGCCCATGCCATGAACCTGTCGGCTGCCGCCTTGCGCCGCATCGCGGTGGCATTGCAGGCCGCCGTGGCACTAGGCTGCGCTGCCGAACTCAACGCCCTGCATGGGTGGCCCCTCGCCATCGGCCTGCTAGCCGGCATTGGCGTGGTGCTGGCGATCTTTGGGCTGTCTGTTGCCAGCGCCTTTGTCTTTACCCTGTTCGGCCTGGGCGAGCCCGAGGCGACGCGCCCCCCCATCCCACCCGCCCTGCAGGCCTTGCGGCCAGCCCGGTTGACGCCATGGCAGGCGCTGGGCTGCTACCTGCGCGAATACGCCGCCGTGTTCCGGATGTTCAACTGGCTGCAGCCCTTCTGCTCGCACCGCCGCTTGCGCCCGGCCAAAGCCCCGGGCTCGTGCCCGCCGCTGCTGCTGGTGCACGGCTATGGCTGCAACCACGCCGTCTGGCTCGACATGCAGCCCGCCCTGGCGGCGGCCGGCTACCACTGCGAGGCGATCGATCTGGACCCGGTGTTTGGCGACATCGACCAATACGCCCTCGAAGTGCGCGCCGCCATCGCGCGTATCGCCGCCACCACCGGCCAGCCGCCGCTGCTGCTCTGCCATAGCATGGGCGGCCTGGCCGCGCGCGCCGCGCTGGCGGGCCGCGGCAAGCCGCCTCCCTGCCGCGGCATCGTCACGCTGGGCACACCGCATCACGGCTGCGTGCTGGCCCGCTACGGCAGGGGCTTCAATTCCCGCCAGATGCGCTGCGCCAGCGCCTGGCTGCGCGCGCTGGCAGCGCGCGAAACGTCACGCCAGCGCGCTGCCCTGGTGTCGATCTTCAGTTGGCATGATTCGATTGCCGGGCCGCTGGGGACCTCCTGGATGGAGGGCGCGCATCATGTGGCGCTCAGCGGCGTCGGGCATGTCAGCCTGCTGCGGCATCCGGTGGCCACGCAGGCTGTATTGCGGGCGCTGGCGCAGTTGTCAGCGGTGGCGCCAGCGGCCTGATGAGACGACGGCGGCAGCAACTGGAAGCCCCCGCCAGCCGCGCAAGCCACGCAATAGCCACGCAATAACCACCTCCCCCACAACAGTCATATGACGTTCATGTTTCCTTAACAGCTTCGTCACGCGCCACTGGCCCAATGCAGCCATCGTCGCTACCGAGGCCGCCATGGTTCAAGCTCTTCGTTCTGCCCGCGGACATCTGGCCAAGGCCACGCAACTGCTGCGCAGCCGCACCGCCGAGTCGCAATCCCTGCCGCGGCCCATGTCATTGCCTGCCGCGCTGGCCGCCTTCATGCCACCGGCCAGCGACTTGCAGCAACGGCCTCCCGGGCGTTGCGCCACCTCTCCGGCCAGCGTCCCGCCCCCTGAAGCCACCACCCAGCCCCCGCATCCGTCCCATCCCACCCGCCACTACCGCGCCATCTGGCTGTCCGACATCCACCTCGGCACGGCCGGCTGCCAGGCCGACTACCTGCTCGACTTCCTCAAGCACAATGAATCGGACCAGCTCTACCTGGTTGGCGACATCATCGATGGCTGGCAGTTGCGCCGCGGCTGGTACTGGCCGCAGAGCCACAACGATGTGGTGCAGAAGCTGCTGCGCAAGGCGCGCAAGGGCACCGAGGTAATCTACGTGCCGGGCAACCACGATGAGGTGGCGCGCCAGTTCGACGGCCTCGCGTTCGGCGATATCACGGTGCGCGAAGATGCCGTCCACGTCACCGCCGCGGGCAAGCGCCTGTGGGTGGTGCACGGCGACCTGTTCGACGGCGTGGTGCAGCACGCGCGCTGGCTGGCTTACCTGGGCGACTCGCTCTACACCCTGATCCTGGCCATCAACCGGCACTTCAACCGCATCCGCGCGCGCCTGGGCTTTCCCTACTGGTCGCTGTCGCAATACCTGAAGCACCAGGTCAAGAACGCGGTCAACTACATCAATTCGTTCGAGCAGGCGATGGTGGATGAGGCGCGCCGGCGCGGCTGCGATGGCGTGATCTGCGGCCATATCCACAAGGCCGAGATCCGCGAGGTCGACGGCCAGCTCTACTGCAACGACGGCGACTGGGTGGAGAGCCTCTCCGCCTTGGTGGAGACGCAGGACGGCGAATTGCAGATCGTCTACTGGACCACCCTGCTCGATGCGCCGGCCACGGCCGGGCGCCGCGCCGTCGCCACAGCCTGACGAGACTTGAGCGCGGCACCCGCCCCACACGCCGCCATCCGTACAACGGTATGGCCGTGGCCTCGCCGAGGCCGGCCACCCACGCGGCCTGGCCGCAAGGAGCAGCTATGAAGATCCTGATCGTCACCGATGCCTGGGAGCCGCAGGTCAACGGCGTGGTGCGCACGCTCAAGTCCACCCGCCGCGAGCTGATCGCAATGGGGCACACGGTGGAGCTGATCACGCCGCAGGAATTCACCACCATTCCCTGCCCGACCTATCCGGAGATCGCGCTGTCCCTGTTCGCCGGCGCCAAGGTCCGCGCGCGCATCCGCGCCTTCGCGCCGGACGCGCTGCATATCGCCACGGAAGGCCCGCTCGGGCTGGCTGCGCGCCGCTATGCAATCCGCGAGCAGTTGCCGTTTACCACCGCCTACCACACGCGCTTTCCGGAGTACGTGCAGGCGCGCTTCGGCATTCCGCTTGCCTGGACCTACCGCTTCCTGCGCTGGTTCCACGGCCCGGCGCGCGCCGTGATGGCGCCGACACCGGTGGTGCTGCAAGACCTGCATCAGTTTGGCATCACCCACGGCGTGCTGTGGACCCGCGGCGTCGACCTCGATGTCTTCACCACCCAGCAGGCTAACGTGCTCAACACAGCGCACCCGATCTTTCTCTACGTAGGGCGTGTCGCCGTGGAAAAAAACGTGGAGGCCTTCCTCGCGCTGGACCTGCCCGGCTCCAAGTGGGTGGTGGGCGACGGCCCGGCGCTGGCGTCGCTGCGCGCGCGCTATCCGGCGGCCAACTACCTGGGCGTACTGACCCAGCCGGAGCTGGCCAAGGTGTATGCTTCGGCCGACGTCTTCGTATTCCCCAGCCGCACCGATACGTTCGGGCTGGTGCTGCTCGAAGCCCTGGCCAGCGGGCTGCCGGTGGCGGCCTATCCGGTAACCGGGCCAATCGATGTGCTCGGCCACAGCGACGCCGGGGTGATGCACGAAGATTTGCGTGAAGCTTGCCTGGAAGCGCTGCGCATTGACCGCGCCACCGCTCGCGCCCATGCCGAACGGTTCTCGTGGCGCGCCGCCTCCGAGCAGTTCCTGACTCACCTGCAGCCGCTGCCGGCCGTACGCGCGACCCCCAACGGCACGAACGGCACCACTGCCCGCCCCTTCTCCGAACATGCCGACTCCGCATCGCCCACCGTCCGAACCGCACCGCCCGCCGGCGCCACAGACCGTCACGTCAGCCCCGGCACCGCACCCGGACTCGCCGAACAGCGACTACACGATTGAGCAAAACCCCCACAAGGGCAACCGCGGCCTGGCGCGGGCCTGGCATGCCGGCATCAACTCGGTGTCCGGCCTGCGCTACGCGGTGCTGGAAGAAAGCGCGTTTCGCCAGGAGCTGACGCTGGTGGTGATCCTCACGCCCTGCGCGTTGCTGCTGCCGGTCGGCATTGTCGAGCGCATCCTGCTGCTGGGCACCCTGCTGCTGGTGCTGATCGTGGAATTGCTCAACTCCAGCGTGGAAGCCGCGGTCGACCGGATCTCGCTGGAGCGGCACAGCCTGTCCAAGCGCGCCAAGGACTTCGGCAGCGCAGCGGTCATGCTGGCGCTGGTGCTATGCGGCGGCACCTGGCTGGCCATTGCCGGGCCGATCGCGATGGACTGGCTGCGCGCGCTGGCGGCCTGACAGGCTAGCGGCGCAAGCACGGCGCAGGCCCGGCACGGCGGCGCGCGGACGGGGCTAAAGGCGCTTGCGGCATTGCGGCAAACGGCGATTGCTTATAATCGCCTTCAACTTACCGAATTGCCGCTCGCCCGGTCGCCTATGGAACCCAAACAGCAAGCCGGTCCCCGCCGCACCCGGGACCGCATCCTGGACGTCTCGCTCCGCCTGTTCAACGAGGTGGGCGAGCCCAACGTCACCACCACCACCATTGCGGAAGCCATGGAGATCAGCCCCGGCAATCTCTACTATCATTTCCGCAACAAGGACGACATCATCAGCTCCATCTTCGTGCTGTTCGAGCAGGAGATGGAGCGCCGCTTGAAGTTGCCCGACGATCACAAGGCCACGCTGGACGAAAGCTGGGGCTACCTGCAGTACATGGCGGAGTTCCTGTGGAACTACCGCTTCCTGTACCGCGACATCAACGACCTGCTGGCGCGCAACCGCATGCTTGAGACCAATTTCAAGCGCATCGTCGAGCAGAAGAAGCGCTTTGCGATGGAGATCTGCCGGCAGTTCCAGGAAGACGGCGAGATGGAGGCCACGCCCGAGCAGGTCGAGGCCATCTGCACCAATATCGTGGTGATCGCCACCTACTGGCTGTCGTTCCAGTTCGTGCAGCATCCGCGCCAGTACAACGACCCCGAGCTGATCCGCGGCTACCTGCACGGCGCCAGCTACCATATCTTCTCGATCCTGGCCCCTTACCTGCGCGGCAAGGCCCGCCAGGCGTTCGACAAGCAAGCCCAGGAATACGCCGCCGCCAAGGCGGCGCAAACAGAAAAGGAAAAAAAGTGAAGTCCGTTTGCATCTATTGCGGCTCCAGCCCCGGCAATCGCCCCGAGTACGCCGCCGCGGCGCGTGCCATGGGCAAGACCCTGGCCGAGCGCGGCCTTGCGCTGGTGTACGGCGGGGGCAAGGTCGGGCTGATGGGCACCGTGGCCGACGCCGTGCTGGCCAACGGCGGCACCGCCATCGGCATCATTCCCGATGCGCTGATGCAAAAGGAAGTCGGCCATCGCGGCCTGACCGAGCTGCACGTGGTGCGCAACATGCACGAGCGCAAGCAGATGATGGCCGATCGCGCCGATGCATTCATCGCCATGCCGGGCGGCGTCGGCACCTTCGAGGAACTGTTCGAGACCTTCACCTGGCTGCAGCTGGGCTATCACGCCAAGCCGGTGGGACTGCTCAATGTGGAAGGCTTCTACGACAGCATGCTGGGCTTCATGCAGCACGCCGTGGACGAAGGCTTCCTGAAGCAGGTCCACAACGACCTGCTGCATGTGGCGCCTACGCCCGAAGGCATCCTCGACAAGCTCGCCAACGCGCCGCGCTTGCTGGTGGACAAGTGGCAGGAGAAGCGCGAGCAGACCTGATGGTGCTCCACGCGCCCCGAGGCCCGAGGCCCGGATGCCGAGGGCCAGCCACATCGGCTTGCGCCCCAGCCCCGCCACCACACCGCCACCACCCCGCGATAGCGGCTGCGCTACGCGGGGCCCGCTCAGAACGACGAGCCGGGTTCCCGCAGGAAGGCGCTCTCCTGCACCGTATCCCTGCGCCCCAGCATGGCGTTGCGATGCGGGAAGCGCCCGAAACGCTCGATCACCGCGCGGTGCTTGAGCGCCCAGTCCACCACGTCCACCTTGCCCTGGCTTTGGTCGCGCAGCGCCGTCATCAACTGCACGGCCGTGTCCTGGTCGGCAAGCGCTTCGGAATGCTCGAACGGCATGTAGCAGAACATGCGGTGGAATGCCGTGGGCAGCAGACGATCAGCGCCGCTCGCCACCATCTGCCGGGCTGTTGCCAGCGCCTGCGCATCGGAGGCGAAGCTGCGCGGGTCGTCGCGAAAGACGTTGCGCGGCACCTGGTCGAGCAGCACGATGCGTGCGCAAGCGGATTCGGGGCTTTGCGCCCAGCCCGCATTCGCGCCCGCGTGCGTGGCTTCCCACAGTGGCAGGAAGGCAGCATGGACCGTGGCGTCGAAGTCAGCGGACTTGGTGAACCATACCGAGCGTGTTGTGTTCCATGCCGGCGAGCCAGGCGCGCCGAACCAGAAATCGAGCACGCGCCGGGCGTCGGCAGGCAGGTCCGTGGCGGGGTTGGGATGCGTGTCAGCCATGGTGTCGGGATCCGTGGCAGGTCGGGTGGCCTTGGCCATCAACGCGGCACATTGCGCATCCAGTCGGCGGTGCCGAAAAAGGCCTGCATCAGGCGCAGCTGCAGGTCTTCGGGCAGGCCGACGTCCTGCATGGCCAGCGCCATGCAGCGCATCCACTGGTCGCGCTCGCTGGTGCCGATCTCGAACGGCATGTGGCGCGCGCGCAGGCGCGGGTGGCCAAAGCGCTCGATGAAGTGGTTGGGGCCGCCCAGCCAGCCGCACAGGAACCAGAACAGCTTGTCGCGCGAGCCGTCGAGCGAGGCGGGATGCAGCGCGCGCAGCCCCTTGAACTCGTCCTCCAGATCCATCAGGTCGTAAAAACGGTCGACCAGTTCGCGCACGCGCGCCTCGCCGCCGATCAACTCATAGGCGGTGACTTCGGGGGCGGCATCGGATGCCGTGGATGCCGCATCTTCAGGCTTGGAATCGGTACTCATAAACACTCAGGGATGGTTCGGGCTTCAGTGGTTCAGGCTTCAGGTATCACGCATCACGCAGCGTAGCCAGCGCGGGCTGCCGCAGCACCTCGCGCAAACCCAGCCAGCCGCCCGCGAAAGCGCACAGCATGCCAGAAAGCACACCGGCCGGCACGATCCAGCCATTGAAGCGGTAGGGGAAATCGAACACGAACTGAGACAAGCCCCAGCCCACCGCGATCGCGCCCAGGCTGGCCAGCAGGCCCGCCAGCCCGCCCACCACCAGGAATTCCGCGTACTGGGTCTGCCGCACCAGCGCGGCGGATGCGCCCAGCGCCTTGAGCAGCCCGGCATCGCGCTTGCGCTCGTCGCGCGCGCCGGACAGCGCCGCATAGAGCACGGTGACGCCGGCTGCGAGCGTGAACACGAACAGGAACTCGACGGCGGCGATGACCTGGTCGAGCACGTCCTGGATCTGGCGCAGGATCATGTCGGTGTTGACCACCGTGATGTTCGGGAAGGCCGCCACCATGCGGTTGCCCAGCGCGGCTTGCGCGGGCGGCAGGTGGAAGGCGGTGATATAGGTCTGTGGCAAGCCTTGCATGGCAGAGGGCGGCAGGATGACGAAGAAATTGACCCGCATCGAGCCCCAGTCCAGCTTGCGCAGCGAGGTGACCGGCGCCTCCACCGACTGCCCCGCCACATCGAAGCGCAAGGTGTCCCCGAGCCGGATCCCCAGCGTCTTGGCGATGCCCTCCTCCACCGAGGCCCCGGCCCCGCCCTTCCCGGCGCCGAGCCAGTTGCCCGCCACCACGCGGTTGCCGGCCGGCAGCGCGTCGGTATAGGACAGGTTGAACTCGCGCTCGACCAGGTTGCGGGCGCGGCCATCGGCAAAGCGCTCGGCGCGTACCTGCTGGCCGGCGATATGCGTCAGGCGGCCGCGCACCATCGGGTACAGCAGGTCGGCGATGCCGGCGTGCTGCAGCATGCCGGCAAGCGGCGCGCGCTGGTCCGGCTGGATATTGATGACGAAGCGGTTGGGCGCGTCCGCCGGCGTGGCGTTGCGCCAGGAGGCGATCAGGTCGTTGCGGGTCATGCCGAGCAGCAGCAGCGCCATCAGGCCCACCGCCAGCGCCACCGTCTGCAGCACCGTCACGCCGCGGCGGCGCTCCAGCACCGCCAGCGCAAAGCGCCAGCCCACGCTGCCGCGCGCCAGGCGCCGGCCACGCATCAGCCGCGACAGCAGGCTCAGCAGGCCCAGGGCCAGCAGCGCGAACACGACGCCGGCGGCGACAAAGCCGCCCGCGGTGGTCAGCCCCAGCTTGAGATCACGCGCGGCCACCAGCAGCAGCGCCACGAAGGCGCCCAGGCCGAGCCCGTAGGCGATCCAGGTCGAGACCGGCGGCGCGCCGACGTCACGCCGCAGCACGCGCAGCGGCGGCACCCGGGTCAGCGCCAGCAGCGGCGGCAAGGCAAAGCCCGCCAGCAGGACGACACCCGCCAGCACACCAACCACGGCCGGCAGGACGGAAGGCTGCGGCAGCGTCACAGTCAGCAGGTTACCCAGCGAGAGCAGCAGGCCATAGTGCGCCAGGTAGCCGAGCGCCACGCCGGCCACGGCGCCGCCCACGCCCAGCAGCAGGAACTCCAGCCCGAAAGCCAGCAGGATCTCGCGGCGCGACAGGCCCATGCACTTGTAGACCGCGCAGGCATCGGTGTGGCGCTGCATATAGCGGCGCGCCGACATGGCGATGGCCACCGCGGCAATCATCGACGACAGCACCGCCACCAGCGACAGGAAACGCTCGGCGCGGTCCAGCGTGGCGCGCATCTGCGGCTGGCCGGATTCCAGCGACTCGACCCGGGTGTTGCGCAGCGCGCGCTTGTCGATCTCGGCCTCAGCCCACTTCTGGTAGGCCTGCGCGGCGGCATCGGGGCCGGCCACCAGCAGGCGGTAGGAGACCCGGCTGCCCCAGCCCACCAGCCCCGTGGCGGCCAGGTCAGACAGCGGCAACATCACGCGCGGCGCGAAATTCATGAAACCAGCGCCGCGATCCAGTTCCTGCGTGAGGATGCGGTCGATGCGAAAGGCGCGGCTGCCCAGCTGGATGGTGTCGCCCATGGCAACGCCGAGCGAGTCCAGCAAGGCCTCGTCCACCCAGACGGTGCCCTCGGCGGGAATGCCGGTGGCGGCGGCTTCCGGCGCCCCGGGCCCGGCCGCCACCTTGAGCTGCCCGCGCAGCGGATAGCCGGGGGCGACCGCCTTGAGCGCAGCCAGTTGCGAAGGGGCATCGGCCTGAGCCCCGCTAGCCGCCCCTTGCCCTTGCGTCGTGGCGGCCTTGCCCGGCACGCGCGCGCTCGCCATGCTCGGAAAGGTGACCGTCTGCGTGGTAGCCAGGCCCGCTTGCGCGGCGTGGCTGGCGAAGACGGCATCGAACGGCTGGTCGGACACGATCACCACATCGGAGGCGATCATCTGGCGCGCGTCGCGCTCCAGCCCCAGGCGCATGCGGTCGGCCAGAAAGCCCACGCTGCTGAGCGCCGCCACGGCCAGCACCAGCGCGAACAGCAACAGGCTCAGCTCGCCGGCGCGCCAATCGCGCCGCGCCATGCGCAACGCCTGGCGCCAGGGCGAGAAGCGCGTCGGGCGGGCGCCGCACGATGCCGCGACGGTAGTGGTTGCCGCGCTGGCTGCGGCTGCGGTGGCGGCTGCGGGAACGTGCTGGGAGGCGGGTTCTGAAGACATTGATCTCTTATCTCTAATCTCTAATCTCTTGTCCGTGCACATGCATGGTGGCGGCCAGCCGGGCCAGCCGCAGGCCAGGATTGGCGCGACGACAGGACACCAGCGGGAGGATCCCGGCGCGCATCCGCCGGACCAGGGCCAGATTATGGCCGGATTGGGCAAAACGAGGGTCGAACCCCCCACTCAGCGCCGGGGCTGACGCCCCGCCGGCGAGGCCGCCGGAGCACGCTTGGCCAACGCGTCGCGCAAATGGCGCAAGCCGCGCCACAGCTTGGGCAGCAGCCACGCCGCCACCAGCAGCAGCACGGCCAGCACCACCAGGAACACCACGGGCAGGAAAAAAGCCAGCAGCAGCCCGCTGCTGGCGGCAACGTCCTCGCTCAGTGAGGCAGCCCAATTCGAAAACGGTTCCGGCGAGACGTTGATCAGGGCGCGGGTGCCGGCCTTGGCGGCATGGGCGGTGCCGGCCAGCGTGCCCCCGACCAGCCCGGCGGCGACCATCCATTGCGGATCGAGCTGCCCGAAGGCGGCGGCGGCCAGGATCGCCCCGGCGGGAATGCGGATAAAGGTCTGGATGCTGTCCCAGAAGGAATCGAAGCCCGGCACCTTGTCGGCCACGAACTCGGCCAGGGCCAGCACCGCGGCCAGCGCGATCACCCACCACGATTCCAGCGCCTGCAGGCCGGGCGGCAGGTGCAGCCAGCCCAGGCGGCCCAGTGCGCCAGCCGTGAACACGGCGAGGTAAAGGCGGAATCCGCTGGTCCAGGACAAGCCCGCGGCCAACGCGGCCGTTTCTAGCATGGCGCTCCTTGCTGGGTCTGTCTGGCGGGCATGCAGCCCCGCCTATGCAACCAGTGTAATACGCGCGCGCTCAAACAGCCGGGTTCCCCCCTCCCCGGTGGACGGCGTCAGCCGCCTTCCTTGCCGTCGGGGCCGTACCAGGGAAGTGCCTCCTGCGGCGTCAGGATGCCATCAGGCTCGGCCATGGCGTAGCCGGGAAGCGCCTCGACGCGGCGCCGGAAGGCCGGGTCGGCCAAATGCGAAAGCAAGCCATGCGCCCAGGGCGTGATCTGGTCGTTCTTGCGCAGCGCCAGGTAGTAGGCCTCGCGGGTCAGCGGTACAAAGGCCAGCCCATGGGCCTCGGCATTCATGCGCAGGCCGAAGCCCACCTCGGCATGGCCGTCATGCACCGCTTGCGCCACCTTCTCGTTGCTGAACTCGGGGGTTTCGTAGCCAACGATCTGGTCCGGGAAGAGCCCCTCGGTGGCCAGCAACTGGTCGAACAGCATGCGCGTGCCAGAACTGCGCTGGCGGTTGACGAAGCGGGCGCGGGTACGGGCCAGGTCGCGCAGGTCGTGGATCTCGCCCGCGAGCTCGCGCGCGACGATCAGGCCCTGCTCGCGCCAGGCCAGCCGGATCAAGCGCACGGAGGCCGGACGCAGCCATTTGCGCAGCGTCACGTGGGCCACGGAGCCAGCCTTCTGGATCGGCGAGACGTAGAAGCCAGCCAGCTCGGACTGCCGCTCCTGCAGGCAGATCAGGCCCTCCACGCTGCCGCAGAACACGGTATCGAGCTGCAGGCCGCCCGGCGCGTCGTGCAACGCCCCCGCCAGGACCTCCATGGCCGGATCATGGCTGCCGGAGAAGCGGATGCGGGTCTGCGGCTGCGCCGCGTCGTCCAGGTCCGCCAGGAAATCGACCATGGCCTTCTGCACGACCGGGTCGATCGAATCGCGCAAGCGCCCCTCCGCACGCAGCAAGCGCTCACCGAACAGCGTCAGTGACGCCCCCCGGCCGCGCTCCATGTCGAGCATGCTGCGCCCAAGCATCTCCTCCCAAGACCGCATCACGCCCCAGGCGTGCCGGTACGACAACCCGATCTCGCGCGCCGCGCGATGCAGGGAGCCCGTCTCGCGCACGGCCTTGAGCAGCTGGAACACCTTGCCGTTGGAGCGAGGATTGTCGTCCGCGGCGACAACCGGGAACAGGTCAAAGCGAAATGTCATATGAAACGCTTTTCATATTTACTTTAGAGATGTGGTTCACCGAGAATGCAAGACGCTGATTTCCACGTATTTTTCTGCATTCTCACCGATCTCATGAGTTTGTGGCAATTGTGTTTCTGAAAACATAAAACAAGGAGAATCCATGCGAGCGGTCAGCAAGCAAGGCCTTTTACGCCATATTTCGAACCGCGCCGCGTGCGCTATCGGACTGGTTTGCCTGGTTGGCGTGGCCGGCGCCACCACCGCCACCAGCGCCATCGCCGGCGAACTCAAGCTGGCCACGACCACCAGCACGGAGAACTCCGGCCTGCTGAAATTCCTGCTGCCCAGGTTCGAGCAAAAAAGCGGCGTCACCGTCAAAGTGATCGCCGTAGGCTCGGGCAAGGCGATGAAGATGGGCGAGATGGGCGACGTCGATGTGCTGCTGGTGCACGCCCGCAAGATGGAAGACGAATTCATGGCGGCGGGCTACGGCGTCAACCGCCGGGACGTCATGTACAACGATTTCATCGTGGTTGGCCCGGTCAGCGACCCGGCCAGACTGAAAGGTGGCAAGGACGTGCTGGCCGGCTTCAGGAAAATCGCCGCCGGCGGCACCAAATTCATCTCGCGCGGGGACAACTCCGGGACCGACGTGATGGAGAAGGACTACTGGAAGCAGGCGGGGATCGAGCCCAAGGGGCAGCCGTGGTACGTGAATGCCGGGCTAGGGATGGGCGAGGTGCTGACCATGGCAGCGCAGATGCCGGGATATACGTTGTCTGATCGGGCCACTTATGGCGCGTATCGCGCCAAGACCGGATTGGCGATCCTGCTGGAGGGCGATCCCAGGATGTTCAATCCGTATGGCGTGATGGCGGTGAATCCGGCCAAGCATCCTGGTACCAATTACGTGGATGCGATGAAGTTGGTGGAGTGGATGACTTCTAAGGATGGGCAGGACACCATTGCTGCTTACAAGGTGGAGGGGGAGCAGTTGTTTTTTCCTAGTTATAGGGGGAAGTGAAAGGGGGGTGCGCAAGGGCAGGCAGAACCGATGGCTCTTGCTGCCTTGGCTGGGTTTTCTTTGAGCGGCGTTGGTTTTTGGACCCAAGAGCCATACGACATCCCCCTGCGGGGGCTGCCGGTCACTCTTCTTTGCGTCGGCAAAGAAGACTAACGAGAAGAAAGCCGACCCTGCCGGGGGCAGAGCAATAAGGCTGTTCGGCCCCGGTGGTTGCGTCGTACGACCCGGAGTGTTGGCTAGCGGATCCTACCGGCTCGAAGGTCATCAAACTTGCATGACCCATGGGTTACGTCGTGCAGCCCCTGACCTCGTGTGCGGTGCCCGTTCCCACATCTGCCGTTCGCGGTGCGAAGTGCTGCGCCGTTTCGGGTGTGGCTGGTTTCGTGGTTTTGTCTCGGAGGACGAGCGCCGTGGGTGCAAGCACGGCCCTCGCGCACGGGCCACGGTGCCCACCACGAAACCAGAGGGGGTGAAGCAAGGCGCCGCTCGCGCCGGTACGGCAGGGCATCAAATGGCCGGGCGGCCACCGCCAGAGACAAAACCACGAAACCACGAGGGCAGGCAGGATCGTGGTGCTGCGCACCGCGAACGGCAGATGCCCGAACGCGCACCGCGCAAAGCAATCAGGGGCACCACCACGTGACCATTGGGTCATGCATTTACGATGCCCTTCAAGTCGGTGGGATTGGCCAGCCAACACTCCGGGCCGTACGACGCAACCACCGAGGCTGAACAGCCTTATTGCTCTGCTCCCGGCAGGGCGGCTTTCTTTTCGTTAGTTTTCTTTGCCGGTCAAAGAA
This sequence comes from Cupriavidus sp. GW823-FHT07A04, assembly GCF_058794615.1. Classification (NCBI taxonomy): domain Bacteria; kingdom Pseudomonadati; phylum Pseudomonadota; class Betaproteobacteria; order Burkholderiales; family Burkholderiaceae; genus Cupriavidus; species Cupriavidus sp. GW823-FHT07A04. Next base: position 261,687 of record NZ_JBXAHA010000001.1, on the reverse strand, counting down.
AAGTGACCGGCAGCCCCCGCAGGGGGATGTCGTATGGCCCTTGCGTCCAAAAACCAACGCCGCACAAAACAACAGCGACCAAGGCAACAAGAGCCAACGGTTCTGCCCTTGCCCCCCCAACTCACCCCTCCCCCATCCTCGCCAAAACAGGCAATACCGGCAACTCCCCCGCCACCTCCGCAATCATCCTGCGCATCCACATCACATCCGGCGCAGCATGACACCGCTCATGCCACAGCTGATAAAACCGCATCCGCGGAAACGCCACCGGCGAAGGCACCATCTTCAGCGGCAGGTACTGCGCATAATGCGCGGCAAACTGCCGTCCCGTGGTGAACACCATATCGGTCTTCATCAACACATACGGCACCAGCCCGAAATACGGCAACGTGACCTGGATATTGCGCTTGTACCCCTGCTCGGCCAGCGCCTGGTCGATCATGCTGCGCTGCATCGAGGCATAAGGCGCCGGCGCCAGGTGCGGCATCTCCAGGTAGTGCTTGAGGGTCAGCCCCTTGCGCGCCAGCGGATGGTGCGCCCCCAGCATGCACACCACCTCATCGTCGAACAGCGGCGAAATATGCAGATGCTCCGGTGGCGACAGCCAGTTGCCGACCACGATGTCGAGTTGCCCTTGCTCCAGGCTGTCGAGGAAGTCGCTCGATGACGTCATCGGGTGCACGAACAGCTTGGCGCCGGGCGCCAGCCGGCGCACGCGCTCGACGATGTTGGGCAGGAAGAAGGCGTCCAGGTAGTCCGGCGCGCCCAGGTGAAAGGTACGGGTCGTGGTGGCCGGGTCGAAATGCTGGGGCGGCCGGGCGATGCGGTCCATGGCCGCCAGGCTCTGTTCGGCCAGCTGCAGCAGCTCGCGGCCGCGCTCGGTCGGCACCATGCCGCTCTTGCCGCGCACCAGGATGGCATCCCCCGTGATTTCCCTTAGCCGCTTGAGCGTATTGCTGATGGCGGGCTGCGACTGGCCGAGGCGGACCGCGGTGCGGGTCACGCTCTGCTCGGTGAGCAGAGTGTGCAGCACCCGCAGCAAATAGGTGTCGAGATGGTCGCGTCCGTGCATGGCGAGGGGGCGCCTGGCGCGCTTTGCGGCCGGTGGCGTGGGGAATGGGAACGGCGCATAGTGTATGTCACGCACCCCGTCATTGGTCAAATCCGGTGGCCGCCGCCCTCGCCGGCCGCCAGAACGCTCTCCCCGCTTGATGGGGCATATCACCTGGGCCGAATATTGCATCATCGGCGTCAGTGCTATGTTTGGCCCCATCCACAAAGAGAGAAGACACCATGGAGACGCAAACCATCCGCTTTTACCACCGGGGCAAGGTCACGGAGGTCGCAGACGCCCCCGTTACCCGCACCGTGCTGCAGTACCTGCGCGAGGACGCGCGCTGCACGGGCACCAAGGAGGGCTGCGCCGAAGGCGATTGCGGGGCATGCACCGTGGTACTGGGCGAGCTGGGCGAAAACGGCCAGGTCGAGTTCAAGGCGGTCAATGCCTGCATCCAGTTCCTGCCCACGCTGGACGGCCGCGCGCTGATCACCGTGGAAGACTTGCGCCAGGCCGACGGCGCGCTGCACCCGGTGCAGCAGGCGATGGTGGAGTGCCATGGCTCCCAGTGCGGTTTCTGCACCCCCGGCTTTGTGATGTCGCTGTGGGCGCTGTACCAGCAAAAATCCGAGGACGCCGGCACCGGCCGCGCCCCGGCGCGCGAGGCCATCTGCGACGCCCTGACCGGCAACCTGTGCCGCTGCACCGGCTACCGCCCCATCATCGAAGCTGGCCAGCGCATGATGGCGCTGCCTGCGCCGCAGGCCAGCAAGCTGGACCCGCGCCAGATCGCCGACACGCTGCGCGCGCTGCAGCGCGACGACACCTTCCACTACAGCGCCGAAGGCCAGCACTTCTACGCGCCCCGCACCGCCTCGGCTTTTGCCGCCATCAAGGCCGCCGAGCCCGGCGTGCGCATCCTGGCCGGCAGCACCGACGTGGGGCTGTGGGTGACCAAGCAGTTCCGCGAACTGGGCAACCTGCTGTACGTGGGCCAGGTGGCTGACCTGAACGGCATCCGCGAAATCGATGGCGCCCTGGAAATCGGCGCGGCGGTCTCGCTGGAGCGCGCCTACGCCGCGCTGAACGACGTCCATCCCGAGCTGGAGGAATTGTGGAAGCGTTTCGCTTCCCTGCCGATCCGCAATGCCGGCACGCTGGGCGGCAATATCGCCAACGGCTCGCCGATCGGCGACTCCATGCCCGCGCTGATCGCACTTGGCACCGAAGTGGTGCTGCAGCGCGGCGACGTGCGCCGCACCCTTGCGCTGGAAGACCTCTACCTGGCCTACCAGAAGACCGCCATGGCCGAAGGCGAGTTCGTCGCGGCGCTGCGCGTGCCGCTGGCCGGGCCGGAGCACTTCCGTACCTACAAGCTGTCAAAACGCTTTGACGAAGACATTTCCGCTGTCTGCGCGGCCTTTGCGCTGACACTGGAAAACGGCGTGATCCGCCATGCGCGCGTGGCCTTCGGCGGCATGGCTGCCACGCCCAAGCGCGGGGCACTGACGGAAGCCGCGCTGATCGGCCAGCCCTGGACCGAAGCCAGCGCCCGCGCAGCCATGAGCGCGCTGGCGCGGGACTTCACGCCGTTGTCCGATATGCGCGCCACCGCCGCGTACCGCAGCCGCGGCGCCGCCAACCTGCTGTACCGCTTCTGGCTGGAAACGCGCGCCGACGCGCTGCCCGCCGCCGCCGTCAATGTCCGCGCCATCGGCGCGGGCGCGGCCACCGCCACCGCTACCGCGTAAGGAGAGATCGGCATGAACAAGCAAACCGAACCCTTCCTGCTCGACGCCGCGAGCGAAGCCAGGACCGCCATTTCGACGCAGCAAGTGGGCGTCTCGCGCCCGCACGAATCAGCCCACCTGCACGTGGCCGGCACGGCAACCTACACCGACGACATCCCCGAGCTGGCAGGCACGCTGCATGCCGCGCTCGGCATGAGCACACGCGCCCATGCTCGCGTCAAGTCGATCTCGCTCGACAAGGTGCGCGCCGCGCCGGGCGTGGTGGCGGTGCTGACCGCCGAGGACATTCCCGCCGCCAACGAATGCGGCCCGATCATCCACGACGACCCGATCCTGGCCAACGGCCTTGTGCAGTTCATCGGCCAGCCGATCTTCGTGGTGGTGGCCACCTCGCACGATGCCGCGCGCCGTGCCGCCCGCCTGGGTGCGATCGAGTATGAAGACCTGGCGCCGGTGCTGTCGCCCGAGGCCGCGCACCAGGCCGGCAGCTATGTGCTGCCGCCGATGCACCTCACGCGCGGCGAGCCGGCCAGCCATATCGCCGCCGCCGTGCATCGGGACAAGGGCAATATCCGCCTGGGCGGCCAGGAGCAGTTCTACCTGGAAGGCCAGATCGCTTACGCCGCGCCCAAGGAAAACGACGGTATGCATGTGTGGTGCTCGACCCAGCATCCCACCGAAATGCAGCATGCGGTGGCGCATATGCTGGGCTGGCACGCGCACCAGGTGCTGGTGGAGTGCCGCCGCATGGGCGGCGGCTTCGGCGGCAAGGAATCGCAATCGGCCATGTTCGCCTGCTGCGCCGCGCTGGCCGCCTGGAAGCTGCTGTGCCCGGTCAAGCTGCGTCCGGACCGCGATGACGACATGATGATCACCGGCAAGCGCCATGACTTCGTCTTCGACTACGAAGTCGGCCACGATGCCGACGGCCGCCTCGACGGCGTGTCGGTGGAGATGGTTTCGCGCGCCGGCTTCTCGGCCGACCTGTCTGGCCCGGTGATGACCCGCGCCATCTGCCATTTCGACAACGCCTACTGGCTGCCGAACGTGCAGATCGACGGTTACTGCGGCAAGACCAACACGCAGAGCAACACTGCCTTTCGTGGCTTCGGCGGCCCGCAGGGTGCCTTTGCCATGGAGTACATCCTCGACAACGTGGCACGCACCGTGGGCCGCGATGCGCTCGACGTGCGCCGCGCCAACCTGTACGGCAAGACCGAGCGCAACGTCACGCCTTACGGCCAGACCGTGGAAGACAACGTCATCCACGAACTGCTCGACGAACTTGAAGCGACCAGCGCCTACCGCGCGCGCCGCGAGGCCACGCGCGCGTTCAACGCTGCCAGCCCGGTGCTCAAGAAGGGCATCGCCATCACCCCGGTGAAGTTCGGCATTTCCTTCAACGTGGCCCACTTCAACCAGGCCGGCGCGCTGGTGCACGTGTACAACGACGGCTCGGTGCTGGTGAACCACGGCGGCACCGAGATGGGCCAGGGCCTGAACACCAAGGTGGCGATGGTGGTGGCGCATGAGCTTGGGATCCGGCTCGAACGCGTGCGCGTGACCGCGACCGATACCAGCAAGGTGGCCAACACCTCGGCCACCGCCGCCTCCACCGGCACAGACCTGAACGGCAAGGCCGCGCAGGACGCCGCGCGGCAGATCCGCGAGCGGCTGGCGGCGTTTGCCGCGCGCCAGGCCGGCGTGGACGCCAACAGCGTGCAGTTCGGCGACGACCTGGTGGTCGCGGGCGAACTCCGCCTGGACTTCAGCGACCTGGCACGGCAAGCCTACGTGGCACGCGTGCAGCTGTGGTCCGATGGCTTCTACACCACGCCCAAGCTGTACTGGGACCAGTCCAAGCTGCAAGGGCGGCCGTTCTATTACTTCGCCTATGGCGCGGCGTGCTCGGAAGTGCTGGTGGACACGCTCACCGGCGAATGGCGCCTGCTGCGCGCCGACGTGCTGCACGACGCCGGCCGCTCGCTCAACCCGGCCATCGACATCGGCCAGGTAGAGGGTGGGTTTATCCAGGGCATGGGCTGGCTGACCACCGAGGAACTGTGGTGGAACAAGGACGGCAAGCTGATGACGCATGCGCCCTCCACCTACAAGATCCCGACCGTCAACGACTGCCCGGAAGACTTCTACGTGCGGCTGTTCGAGAACGACAATGCGGAAGACAGCATCCATCGGTCCAAGGCCGTGGGCGAGCCGCCGCTGCTGCTGCCGTTCTCGGTGTTCTTCGCGATCCGCGACGCGGTGGCCAGCGTTGGGGACTACAAGGTGAACCCGCCGCTGGTGGCGCCCGCGACCAGCGAGGCAATCCTGGATGCGGTGGACGCGGTGCGGGCGGTGCGGGTGGTGCAGTAGGAGACAGCGGCTTGCGGATGCGCCCGCCGGCTCCCACAGGCCATCTTCACTGAAGACCGAAATGAAGTAACGAAGTAACAAGCTGAAGTAACAAGCTTCACCCAGAGCATCAACCTAAAAAGGCATCACCATGCAGGACGCGCCCCTCAAACCCTTCCGCTTCGCCGACGCCACCCGCTGGGTGCGCGCGGGCGTGCCGGTGGCGATGGTCACCATCGCCGAGGTGAAAGGCTCCGCCCCGCGCGAGGCGGGCGTGCGCATGCTGGTGACCGCCAACGAACTGGTCGGCACCATCGGCGGCGGCCATCTCGAGTGGCGCGGCATGGAGATCGCCCGCACCATGCTGGCCGAGCGCGACGCGATGCGGCAGATCGTGCGCATCCCGCTGGGCCCGGCGCTGGGACAATGCTGCGGCGGCGTGGTGCTGCTCGCCTTCGAGGTGTTGGGCGAAGCCGACCTGCCGTGGCTGGACGCGGTGCAGGCCGCGTTCGGCACCGGACGCGCGCTGATGCGCACGGTGCCGCGCACCGGCGCGGTGCAACACGCCGCAGCGCCAGCGCTGCTGCCCTCGGTGGCCTTGCAGGCGGACGGCGGCTGGACCGACACCCTGGTGCCGGACGCGCTGCACGTGGTGCTGTTCGGCGCCGGCCACGTGGGCCATGCGCTGGTCAAGGTGCTGGCCAACCTGCCGTGCCAAGTGCACTGGGTGGATGAGCGCGACACCTTGTTCCCCGCCGACCTGCCCGACAACGTCACCCCGGAAGCCAGCGACATCCCCGAAGCCGTGGTCGACCATGCGCCGGCCGGCAGCTACTTCCTGGTGATGACGCACAGCCACGCGCTGGACCAGACGCTGTGCGAGCGCATCCTGCGGCGCGACGACTTCGCCTACTTCGGCCTGATCGGTTCCAAGACCAAGCGCGCGCGCTTCGAGCACCGCATGGCGGAGCACGGGATTGACCCTTCCCGCTTTGCGGAAATGACGTGCCCGATGGGCGTCTGCGGCATCACGGACAAGGCTCCGGCTATGATTGCGGTTGCCATCGTCGCCCAGTTGCTGCAGGTTCGCGACCAGCGCCTCGCCCATCTGGGCGCGCTCGTCGCCAGCCGCGGCGGCAAAGCGACGAGCTCGACGCAAACCAAGACCGCAAAAGGAACCCCATGACGCTCGATGCCGCGCTCGCAGACCGTATCCGCCAGACGCCCAAGGCGGAACTGCACGTCCACATTGAAGGCACGCTCGAGCCTGAGCTGATCTTCCGGCTGGCCCAGCACAACAAGGTCAAGTTGCCGTACGCCAGCGTGGAAGCCCTGCGCGAGGCCTACGCCTTCACCGACCTGCAATCCTTCCTCGACATCTATTACGCCGGCGCCAGCGTGCTGCTGACCGAGGACGATTTCTTCGACATGACGATGGCCTACGTGCAGCGTGCCGTCGCCGACAACGTGCGCCACGCCGAGATCTTCTTCGACCCGCAGACCCATACCGAGCGCGGCGTGCCGATCCATGTGGTGATCGACGGCATTTCCGACGCGCTCGCCCAGGCCCGCACGCAGTACGACTTCTCCAGCAGCCTGATCCTTTGCTTCCTGCGCCACCTCTCCGAGGAAGACGCTTTCGCCACGCTGGAAGCCGCGCTGCCTTACCGCGACCGCTTCGTCGGCATCGGGCTGGATTCCTCCGAGCAGGGCAACCCGCCGGAGAAGTTCGCCCGCGTGTTTGCCCGCGCCCGCGAGCTCGGCCTGCACCTGGTGGCGCATGCCGGCGAGGAAGGCCCGGCGCAATACGTGACCGACGCGCTCGACATCCTCAAGGTGGAGCGCATCGATCACGGCGTGCGCGCCATCGACGACCCGGCACTGGTCGAGCGGCTGGCCCGCGAGCGCGTGGCGCTCACGGTATGCCCGCTGTCCAACCAGAAGCTCAAGGTCTACCCCGACCTGCGCGACCACTCCCTGCACCGCCTGCTGGAAGCCGGCGTGCTGGTCACGCTGCACTCGGACGACCCCGCCTATTTCGGCGGCTATATGAACGCGAACTGGGAAGCCACTTTCGAAGCCTTGCCGCTGACCGCGGCCGATGGCCACAAGCTGGCGCGCAACAGTTTCGAGGCGTCGTTCCTGCCCGCCTCGCAAAAGACTGCCTTCCTCGCCGAAGTCGACCACTTCTGGCAATCCCCCTTGCCCGCCGCGGCCTCCACGGCCTGAAGCGCGGCTCACACCAAGATGCCGGCGCGCCATGCGCGCGCCGGCGCATGACGAGACATCGATATGACGACCACGCCCCCCACCCAGTCCATCACCCGCGCCATCCGTGGCCGCGTGCTGCACTTCCTGCGCGACCCCCAGTTTCATGACGACGCGTATCAGTATTGGGAAGACGGGGTGCTGATCGTCACCGCCGGGCATGTCGCCGCGGTTGGCAACCATGCCGACCTGGCCGACCAGATCCCGGCTGGCGCCGAAGTGATCGACCGCCGCGGCAAGCTGATCGTGCCGGGCTTTATCGACACGCACGTGCACTACCCGCAGACCGACATCATCGCCTCGCCCTCGCCCGGCCTGCTGCACTGGCTGGAGACCTATACCTTCCCCGAGGAGCGCCGCTTTGCCGAGCCGGAATATGCGGCGGCCGTGGCCGGCTTCTTCGCCGACGAGTTGCTGCGCAATGGCACCACCAGCGCCGTGGCCTGGAGCACCGTGCATACGGCCTCGGCCGATGCGCTGTTTGCCGAAGCCGACCGCCGCAACCTGCGCCTGGTCACCGGCAAGGTGATGATGGACCGCAACTGCCCCGAATTCCTGCGCGACACCGCCGAGTCCGGCGCGCGCGATTCGGCCGACCTGATCTCGCGCTGGCACGGCAAGAACCGCCTGTCGTACGCCATTACGCCGCGCTTCGCGCCCACCTCCAGCGAAGCGCAGCTGCAAGCCTGCGGCGAGTTGGCCAAGGCCTACCCGGACGCCTTCATCCAGACCCACGTGGCGGAAAACCGCGACGAAGTGAAATGGGTGGCCGAGCTGTTCCCGCAAGCCCGCAGCTATCTGGACATCTACGATCACTACGGCCTGCTGCGCCCGGGCGCGCTGTACGGCCACGCCATCTACCTCGACCAGGACGACCGCAAGCGGCTGGCCGACAGTGGCGCGGCGGTGGCGCACTGCCCCACCTCCAACCTGTTCCTGGGCAGCGGCTTCTATGACTTCCACCAGTCGGATGCGCACCGCCTCAATGTGACGCTCGCCACCGACGTGGGCGGAGGCACCTCGTTCTCGATGCTGCGTACCATGAACGCCGCCCACAAGGTGGCGCGCATGGGCGGCTACCACCTCACCGCGCTGCGCATGTTCTACCTGGCCACCCGCGCCGCCGCCGACGCACTGGGCTGGAGCGAGCGCGTGGGCAGCTTCACCCCGGGCTGCGAGGCTGACTTCATCGTGCTCGATCCGCAGGCCACGCCGCTGATCGCGCGCCGCAGCGAGCGCTCGGAAACGCTGGAAGAGCAGTTGTTCGCCTTCGCCATGCTGGGTGACGACCGCGTCATCGGCGAGGTGTATGTGATGGGCGAGCCGGCGAGCGCGCCAGCCTCCGCCGCGCACTAATCATCACTTTTAACAAGATGGCACCGGGTCCGGCCTCGCGGGCTTGACCCGGATCAACACCCCTGTCATGCAATACTTCTAAGCTGTCACATCATCGGCCGCCCTGTGGCCGTGCACCGCCAGTCTCGGGCCCAGCCCGACCCCGCGTTCGACAACTGAAGGTTTTTGCATGATTGCCACGCAGCAAGCTTCCTTTCCGGAGCCGATTTCCCCTGACGTCCCCCTGCCCTCGCGCAAGATCATCCGCGGCTGGCTGATCCCGCTTGGCGCGCGCAGCACGCCGCGCGCGCTGGCGCTGTTCGCGCTGGACACCGCGCTGTTCCTGGCCGCGCTGGCCGGGGTGGTGCTGTTCTCCCACTGGCTCGCCAAGCTGGCCGCCAGCGTGGCAACGGGGCTGATCATCGCCCGCCTGTTCATCATCGGCCACGATGCCTGCCACCAGAGCCTGACGCCCCGGCGTGGCCTGAACAAATGGCTGGGCCGGCTGACCTTCCTGCCGTCGCTCACGCCTTACAGCCTGTGGGAAGTGGGCCATAACGTGGTTCACCACGGTTACTCCAACCTCAAGGGCTTCGACTTCGTCTGGCAGCCTTACTCGCTCGAGGAATTCCAGGCCCTGCCGCGCTGGCGCCGTGCGCTGGAGCGGGTCTACCGCACCGGCTTTGGCGCGGGCCTGTACTACCTGGTCGAGATCTGGTGGTTCAAGATGTTCTTCCCCAGCCGCCGCCAGATGCCCACGCGCCGCGCCGTCTTCATGTGGGACTGCACGCTGGTGGCGCTCTTCGGCGTGGCCTGGATCGGTGCGCTGGCGTGGCTGGCCATCGCCACCGGGCAGTCGGTGGCGCTGCTGGTCGGGCTGGGCTTCGGGCTGCCGTTCCTGGTCTGGAATTTCACCGTGGGCTTCGTGCTCTACGTGCACCACACCCACACCAGCGTGGCCTGGTACGACACCAAGGCCATGTGGGCGCGTGCCCAGCCCTTCGTCTCCACCACCGTGCACCTGCGCTTTCGCTATGGCATCGGCGCGGCGCTGCACCACATCATGGAGCACACCGCGCACCACGTGGACATGAGCGTGCCGCTGTACCGCCTCAAGCGCGCCCAGGCGCTGCTGGAGCATGCGCTGCCGGGCCGCATCATCATCCAGAACTTCACCTGGCGCTGGTATTTCCATACCGCGCGCCGCTGCAAGCTGTACGACTTCAAGGCACTCTGCTGGACGGACTTCCGCGGCCGGCAGACCAGCGCCAACGCGCCAGTGCCGGCATAACCCACCACCACCCCCACCACCTGCCGCAGCCGCCCTGGCTGCGGTTTGTCTTTTGGGACGCGTAATACTCAATTACAAAGTCTTTCCGCGCGCTTGTCCCGCACAGCGGCGCTTGCCTCGTTAAGCAAGGTATCGGTCCCAAGGTCATTGCGCATCCCGACCCGGGGCCGCCCCTTGGACAACGCCCGAGCGCAAATCAGCGCCGACAGGACAAACAGGACAAAGACAAATGGCAATCAGCAAACCCCATGCGCCGGCACGCCGCCGCCTGCTCCGCGCCGCCCTGCCGGCGCTCGCCTCGCTGGCGGTGCTCGGCAGCCTTGCCGGCTGCGTGACCGAGCGCGTGGTAGTACGCCAGCCGGCGCCTGCGCCACCCCACCAGATGGTCCGCAACATGCCGCCGCCGGTGCACGAAGACCGCGGCCCCGCGCCTGCCTACGGCTGGAACTGGGTGCCGGGCCACTGGAAGTGGGAAGGCAACGACTGGTTCTGGGTGCACGGCCGCTGGGTCCAGCAGGCGGTGCCGGTGATGCCGCCCGTGATCGTGGAACAGATCACGGTTGCCCCGCCCGCGCAGCATGCCTACTGGGTGCCCGGGCATTGGGTCTGGCGCTTCGAGGGTGGCGGCTGGGTCTGGATGAAGGGCGCCTGGCACGGCTAAGCCCCGCACGGGCCCGCCGCCCATGGCGGCATGGCTCAGACCTGAGGCCCGGTGGCGCCGGCATGATTACTTAGGCGTCGCCACCATCTTCCCGCCCTGCTCCGCCATGCGCGCGCGCATGGCGTCGGCCGAGCCGATCTGATGGAACAGCGGCCCGCCCGGGGCGAAGCTGTCGGCCGTGGCAAGCCGGCCGACCACCACCGGCTCGAAGCCTGCATCGCGCACCAGTTGCTCGCCGATGCGCAGGGCCTTCGGATCATCGGCGGCGATCGGCACCGCGATCAGGCCCTCGGCCCGGTGGTTCTGATTGGCGAAGTTGGTGGCGCCCATGAAATTGAAAGCGCGCACGATACGCGCGCCGCGCAGGTACTTTGCGGTGGTGATGCCGATGCCCTTGCGCATCGCCTCTTCGGCAACAGCGCCATCGCGCGCACGCACGGCGTTGGTCGCATCCACCACCACTTTGCCGGCAAAGGCCTTGCCATACTCCGCCGATATCTCAGGCAACGCCTTGTAAGGGACGGCAAGAAAAATCACGTTGGAAAACGCCAGCGCCTCGGCCACCGTGCCCGCGCGGGCAAGCGGGCCAAGTTTTTCGACCAGCGGCTTGAGTTCATCCGGGTGGCGCGAGGAGAACAGGACGGGATGGCCTGCCTTCACCCACAGGCCGCCTACCGTGCTGCCGATGCGGCCCGAGCCAATCACGCCGATGGGCACGAGGGCGCTGTCCCGGCTAGCCTGCGCGCGCAAGCGCGAGGGCGAGATCCCCAGCCACATCGCCAGCAACGCCAGGCTCACGCTGCCGGTGAGCAGACGGCGCTGCCGGCTGATGGTTTCGATGCGCTCTGGAAACGGCATGGCGGACTCCTCGATCCGATGACCATCAAACATCGTGGTGCTGCAACACAGCAAGCGGGTGCGGTGCACTTGGCACGCCTTCAAACTCTAGGCGAAAAATGCAGCGCGCGCCGCCGCCCCGTTGCCGCCGCGTGATCGATTTGGCGCTTGCCACCCTGTGCACTACAGTAAGTAGCACTTGCATCACCCGCGATCCCCCGCCCTTGCGTCCTTGTCCCCACGGAGACGGTAATGGCCCCCGCCCTCCCCTGTCCGCGCCGCTCAAGGCTCGCGCCGGCCGCGCAGCGTAGGGCAGCCGCATGCGCACAGGTGGCGCGGGCGGCGCGGGTGGCCCTGGCGGCGCTGGCTGCGGGCGCACCGGCGGGCGTGGCCGCCCAGACGCCGCAGCCAGCGCCTGGCGACGAGGTCCACAACCTGCGCGAGGTCACCGTGGTCGCGCCCGCGCCGCTGCCGTCGTTCTCCATCCCGCGCGAGGCGTTTCCCGGCAATGTGCAAACCGCGACGGACGCCGACATGGAGCGCGCCAAGTCTGGCAACCTGTCCTCGTTCCTCGGCGAGACCATGGACAGCGTGGTGATCAACGACGTACAGGGCAACCCGTTCCAGAAGGACATTCTCTATCGCGGCTACCGCCTGTCCTCCACCCTGGGCGCGGCGCAGGGCATCGCGCTCTACCTGGACGGCGTACGCCAGAATGGCGCGCTGGGCGATGTGGTCGACTGGACGGCGATCCCCGAGGCCGCCATCAGCACCATCACGCTGGTGCCCGGCAGCAATCCGCTCTACGGCCTCAACGCGCTTGGCGGCGCGCTGGCGCTGACCACCAAGTCCGGCGAAACGCATCCCGGCGTGGAGGCCGACCTGAGCCTCGGCAGCCACGGCCGCGCACGGCTCGACGTGAGCGGGGGAAAGATGCTTGGCGATGGCTGGCACGCCTTCGTGGCGGGCACGGGCTTTCGCGAGGACGGCTGGCGCCAGCTATCCGGCAGCAGCCTGGGCAACCTGTTCGCCAAGGTCGGCCGCTCGACCACCGATACGCAATGGAGCGTGAGCGTGCTGGGCAGCAGCAGCAGCCTGTCCGGCAATGGCCTGCTGCCAGACAGCATTTACGGCAGCCAGCGCAATGCCATCTACACCGCGCCCGACCTCACCCGCACGCGCTCGCTGCAGGTCACGCTCAACGGCACGCACCAGCTCAACGCCGAGGACCAGATCGCGCTGACGGCTTATGCTCGCCTGGGGCACGCAAAGGCCAGCACCGGGGACGTCAGCGACGACTACCTCGACACCTTGCTTGGCTGCCAGGGCAACGCCGGCAATGCGGGTTGCGAGCCAGGCGCCGCGCCGGCCGGCGCGGTGCTCAACACCTCGACCGTCAACACGCATGACTACGGGCTGTCCGGGCAGTGGTCCCATACGGGCAACGTCCACGACGCAGTACTGGGCGCCGCCTTTGCGCTGAGCCGCGCATCGTATCGCCAGGACACGCAGCCCGCCGGCTTCAGCGACGATCGCGTGGCGGTGGCGGACCCCGGCGCCACGCCCGGCACCAACGCCTCGCTCGATGGACGCACCAGCACCGTCAGCTTGTATGCCTCCGATACCGTCAAGCTGCTGCCGCACAGCTACCTCACCGCGAGCGCGCGCTGGAACACCTCGAGCACGCACACGGTGCTGACCTTGCCGAATGCATCCGACGAACGCTTCACGTTCTCGAAGCTCAATCCTTCGCTTGGGCTCTCGCACCAGTTGCGCAGCGGCCTCACGGTCTTTGCCTCGGCCTCGCAAGGCACGCGCATGCCGACCGCCATCGAGCTGGGCTGCGCGGATCCGGCCAACGCCTGCCAGCTGCCCACCGGCCTGCAGGCGGATCCGTACCTGCGCCAGGTGGTATCGCGCACGGTGGAGTTCGGCGGGCGCTGGAAGGCCAGCGATGCCACCGACCTCACGCTCGCGCTGTACCGCAGCGACAACCGCGACGACATCCTGTTCCAGCGCTCGCCGGTCAGCCCGCTCGGCTACTTCACCAACTTCCCCAAGACCCGCAGCCAGGGGCTGGAACTCGGGCTGCGCCAGCGCCTGGGCCCGGTGATGCTGCGCGCCAGCTACAGCTACCTGCAAGCCACCTACCAGGCGGACGGCCAGATCCAGACGCCGTTCGCGGCGCCCGTCAACGTGCGCCCCGGCACGCGCATGGCGGGCGTGCCGCTGCACAGCTTCAAGCTCAGCGGTGACTGGCGTGCAACCGCATCGGTCACGCTCGGCGGCGCCATGGTCGTATCGTCGTCGCGCCCGGTGGCCGGCAATGAGGACGGCGCGCTGAGCGCGCAGGATCCGCGCCTGGCGCGCACCGCCGGCTTCGTGCTGTTCAACCTGCGGGCGAGCTGGCAGGTCGATGCACGCTGGCAGCTCTACGCGCGCGTCGACAATGTGTTCGACCGCCGTTATGAAACCTATGGGCAGGCGGGCCTTAACGTGTTTCCGGGCGGCACGCTGCTGCAGCCCGGCGCGGCGGTGCCGATCGAGCGCTTCGTCGCACCGGGCGCCCCGCGCCTCTTCCTGGTGGGCGTGCGCTATGAATGGGGCGGACGCTAGCGGCCGCAGGCATGCGGGAAATCCTTGGCAGTTGCCGCGCCGTCACCAAGAATGGAAAGCAGCCGGACGGCATCGGGCCGGGAACAGCGACAAGCAACGCAAGCGGGAGGCGTGCATGGCGACGAGACAGGGCAATGGCCAATCTGGCCGGATCATGCTGGCGCTATGCGCCGCGCTGGCCTGCGCCGCTTGCGCGCCAGGCCCGGCGCCGCGAGGCGCTCAGGCGGCCAAGGCCTATGTGTCGAGCGAGAGCGGCGGCATCGCGGTGATCGACCTCGACCGGCTCGACATCACAAACACCCTCGACACCGGCGGCAAGGGTCCGCGCGGCATCGCCATCAGTGCGGATGGACGATACCTGCTGGCCGCCAACAAGGGAACTGGTGACCTTACCGTCATCGACACACGCGATGGCCAACTGGCCAAGCGCATCCCGATCGGCAAGAACCCGGAATTCGTGCGCGTGTCCGGCGGGCAGGCTTTCGTCACCTATGAGCCCGGCGAGCCGGGCAAGACTGGCGACGACGCGCCGGTCCCGGCGCAGATCGCGGTGATCGACCTCAAGGACTGGCGCGTCACGCACGCGATCCCCAGCGGCCTGGAGACCGAAGGCATCGAATTCTCGCCGGACGCGCGCCTGCTGCTGGTCACCAACGAGGGCGACGATACGGTGTCGGTCTACGAGCGCGCCAGCGGCGGCCGCCTCAACCTGATCAAGACGCCGCCCGGATCGCGGCCGCGCGGCATCAAGGTGAGCCCCGACGGACAGCGCTATATCGTCACGCTGGAGTCAGCCAACGCGTTCCTGGTGCTCGATGCGGCCGACTACCACATCGTGCGCACGGTGGCGACGCGCAGCGGGCCCTACGGGGCCGCCTTCGACCGCGCTGGCAAACGCCTGTTCGTGGCCGCGTCGCGCGCGGACACCATCCAGGTATTCGATGCCGACAGCTATGAGAACATCGCCAACATCGCCACCGGCAAACGCTGCTGGCACTTCAGCTTCACCCCCGACGACGCGCGGCTGCTGATCGCCTGTGGCCGCTCGAACGCAGTCTATGTGGTGGACGCGCGGACCTACCAGCCGCTGCGCGAAGTGGCCGGCGTGGCGCTGAGCTGGGGCGTTGTCACCTACCCGAAGAGCCCGGGGACGCTCGATGCGCCTTGAATCCACCGGCGCGCGCCGGCGCCGGGGACATTGTGCGCTCGGCGATGCCTGTCGCAGAGCCTGGCATCGTGCAAGCCGTTAGTTAACAAAAACGGAACTGTCAATACGATCCTCTCGGTTTCGCGTTGTCGCGATAGCCTCTGGCCTCCTTGATCTCAGCCCTGGTGGCATCGGCGTTAGCCGTCAGCAGGACCAGCCTTTCGAAGTAGTTGGCCGCCTTCGCATCGTCGTGCATCATCTGCGCTGATTTTGCCGCGCCATACAGTCCTCGCAGCCGGTTCGGGGTGGACTTCAGGGACGTCTCATATTCCTGCAATGCAGCGCCAGGCTGGTTCAGTCCCAGCAG
The DNA here is from genome assembly GCF_058794615.1 of Cupriavidus sp. GW823-FHT07A04. NCBI lineage: Bacteria > Pseudomonadati > Pseudomonadota > Betaproteobacteria > Burkholderiales > Burkholderiaceae > Cupriavidus > Cupriavidus sp. GW823-FHT07A04. The sequence continues at coordinate 246,005 of NZ_JBXAHA010000001.1, read as the reverse complement.
CATATCGCCCAGGAGCTCGCGCATCGGATACAGACGGTTTTCCATGGCCACATCCTTCTCGCTCGCGTCTTCGAGCTTGGCCGCCTGCCGCATATGGCTCACGGCTTCCTCATTGCTGCCCATATCCAACTCGACCCAAGCGCTTGCAGCGAGGATTTGAGCATCGCCCTGCTCGACCCAGTAGGCTTGCTTTGACTTCTCGAGGTTCGCGCGGAGTTCGCGCAGCTTCTCGATGTCGGTCTGCGCGGCTTGCGGATCGCCGCTGCGCGCGGCGCCAAGTGCCCGTGCGAAATACGTAATCGCCTCGGCTTGCGCATAGCTGCTGCCTCGCGGTTGCAATGCCGCGGCTTCCTGCCATGCACCGCGCTCCAGCGCGTAGCGCGCAGGGATGGCGGCAAGCGCCGTGTATAGAGCGGGCCGCTCAAAGGGGAACTTCCGTGCCGCTTCTGCCTGGTCCCGCACGCTGGAAGCGAGCCGATCCATTCCCATTTGCAGGTACGCGTACTCCATGAAGTCCCACGAGTGCGCGGCGTTTGGATGCGTCGCCCCGGGCCAGGCTTTGGCGGCATCCCCGACCATGACAACCAGGGCGGCCTCGTTCGATTTCACGGACTCCGGCCACATCCCCAGCATCGAATAGGTATGCGAAGGCATGTGGAGCGCGTGGGGTGCGTCGGGCGCAATCGACGCATACTTCTCGGCGAAGGGCAGGCCGCGCTGCGCAAGCGCTGTACAGTCGTAGCTGTGAATCAGATAGTGGGCAACGCCTGGATGGTCCGGTTGCTCGCGATAAATCCTCTCCAGAATGGCGCCTGCCTTAAGCTGCTTGGCGTAAGTTTTGTCACTGTGCGATGCGCCCTCGTTGAGGGCGAGTGCATAGAAAATGGCGGCCTCGGTATCTCGTGGATATTTGGCGGAGAGCTTCGCCATCGCTTGCTCGTACGCCAGCGTGCGCTGCTGCTGGTTGACCGTGCGGTAGTCCTCGTAGAACAGATCGATCGCGCGCAGCCAGTCGGCTTCCCGTTCCGTCTTCGGACCAAGCGCCAGGCCCCTTTGCGACGCTTCCAGCCCGTTTTTCAGGCTAGTCTCGTCGAAGGGTGTTAGCAATGGATTGGGACGTTGGCTCATCGCAATGCCCCAATAGGCAATGGCGCATTGTGGATCGTCCTCAAGTACGGATTTGAATGCCGAAACGGTATTTGGATAGTAAAAGGAGTGCAGCATCGCCAGCGCGTGCTCGAACTGCCGCTGGGCCGCCGGGTTGCACGAGGTCGGAAAATGAACCGTGCCGAATTTCTCGTTGCCCAGGGTAGTTTGGGCTGCCTGAGCATTTGCAAAGGACGGCAGAGCCAGCACGGCCATCAGCGCGCCGAGGCGAGAAAACGGTCTTATTGCCTTCATCATTGGCGTCTCCTTGGGCTGGGCCAGGCGGTGCGGCCCGTCATTTGCCGCCATCCGTGGTGGCTGGCTCGCCGCCGCCGGCATGGCGGACCACACCGCAGATCAGACGAGCGTAGGTCGAAGGTTTGCGAATTCTCCGGGGACTCCTAATAGCGTAGCCGCCCTTTTGGTCCACGCAAAACAGAAAAGCGCTCAGACCCTTGCCGATCGCGTTCCTCAACAGCAGGAATGCCGGTGATCGTCAGGCGCCTCATTCCAAGTCTCCTATATTGCATATTGGCGAGACGTGGTGCCCCCACCAATCTCCCTCGCCCGTACGACGAAAGGCCAATTGACGCACCAGGGGATCGCTGCCAGAGTGAATCTGTCGGCAGCGGCGGCGCGCTGCCGCACCTGGCTTGGGGGCAAGCATGATCCACCTTCGGCGCATCGTCGGACGCATCGTCAAACGACTGTGGCTGGGTACGTTGCCATTGCTCGCTGCCGCCGCCTTGCCGGCCCATGCCGCGGATGGCGATACGCTGGCGCAGGCCAGGTCGCGTGGCACGCTGCGCTGCGGTGTCAGCGAGGGCATTGCGGGGTTTTCGGCGAAGGACGCGGCGGGACGCTGGTCTGGCCTTGACGTCGATTTCTGCCGCGCCGTAGCGGCGGCGGCGCTGGGCCGGGCCGACAAAGTCACCTTCGTAGCGCTGAAGGCTTCAGCCAGGTTTCCGGCCCTGCGCACCGGCGTGGTGGACCTGATCAGCCGCAACACCACGTGGACCCTCGCGCGTGAGAGCACGCTGGGCGTGCAGTTCGCCGGCATCCTCTTTTATGATGGCCAGGCCTTCATGGTGCCGCAGCAGGGCGCGCCGAAGTCAATTGCCGCGCTTGACCGCGCCACCGTCTGCGTCGAGAAAGGGACATCGAGCGAGGAACATCTGGCCGCCTATTTCGCGGCGAAACGGTTGAGCGTGAGCCCGCTCGCCGTGGACTCCGCAACCGAAGTGGCCGACGCCTTCTTTGCGGGACGCTGCCTCGCCTATACCGCGGATGCCTCGCACCTCGCAGCCGTACGCTTGCGGGGCCGGGGCGGATCGCAAGCCTACGTCATCCTGCCCGAGCGGATCTCGGAGGAGCCGCTCGGACCGGTCGTGCGCAACGACGACCAGCAGTGGCTGACACTGGTCCGCTGGGTACTTTTCTCGCTCGTTGCCGCTGAAGAAAACGGGATCACGCAATCCAACGTGCGCGAGCGCATGCGCGATCCGTTGCTGGGCGCCTCCCTCGAGCCCGGCGACGACGCCAGCAAGGCGCTCGGCGTCGCGCCGGGCTGGGCCGTGCGCGCGGTGCAAAGCGTGGGCAACTACGGTGAGATGTTCGAGCGCAATCTTGGCGCGCAAAGCCCGCTCAAGCTGGAGCGCGGCCTCAACCGGCCATGGACGCAGGGCGGCCTGATGTACGCGCCGCCCATGCGGTAGATACGATAGGTGGGATAGGTGCTATCGATGCAACGGGCCGCGGAGGTCGCCGCATGAGTGAGCTGCAGATCTATATCGTCCTTGGCGTCTTCGGGGCTGTGATCCTGGTCATCGCCTTGAACCTGCTGGACATGGCGGTGGCAGCCCTGATCGGCGTGTGCGTGCTGATCGCGCTGGGGATCCTCAACGAACAGGATCTGCTGAGCGCCACCCGCACCTCCGGCGGCCCCATCGGCTTGCTGTTTGGTGGCATGGTGGTGGCGCGCATCCTGTCCACCACGGGCCTGTTCGACCGCCTCGGCGACCTGTACCTGAGCGCCACGGGCGGCAGCGGCAAGCGCTTCCTGTTGTTGCTGATCGCGATGGTTGCACCCTTGTGCGCCTTCTTGCCGAACGCGACCACGGTGATCCTGCTCGCCCCTATCATCATCCGCGTGGCCATCGCCCTGGAGGTGGACTTTGTCGGGCCGATGGTGCTGACCGCCATCGTGAGCAATTCTGCCGGCCTGCTCACGCTGGTCGGCGACCCGGCGACATTCCTCGTCGGCAGCGCGATCGGCATGACATTCGGCGAGTACCTGCGCCGCGTCAGCCTGGGCGGCGTGGTCGCCCTGCTTGTCATCGTCCCGCTGTTGCCGCTGCTGATGCCGGACCTGTGGCGGATGCGGCGTGCCTTGCCGCAGCGCCAGCCACACAGACGGCTCGAGCGCCCCGTCTATGCGGGGCTCTCGCTTGCCGTCCTCTTGACGATGGTGGGGCTGTTCGTTTTCGGCGAGCACCTGCCCACCCGGCTCGTGCCGCCCATGGCCGCGCTGATCGCCAGCGCCCTGGCGCTGCTGGTGGGGTATGAAGCCCGCTTCGAGCCAACCGACGACGTGCTGCGGGACGTCGACTGGAAGACGCTGTTGTTCCTGGGGTGCATCTTCTGCCTGGTGCAGGCGGTGACCAAGACCGGCCTGCTGCAAGTCATGGCGCTGAAGCTGCACGGGTCGTTCGGCACCCAACTGACGCTCGTTGCCCTGGTGATGATTGCAGTCATCGGCCTGCTCTCAAGCCTGCTGGCAAACGTTCCGGTGGCAGCCGCGTCGATCCTGATGATCAAGGGCTACCTGGTGGCGGCGGAGGTCGTCCCCGACGCCGCGCTTGGCGCGCTTTTCACTCAGTGGCCGGCAACCACGATTCCGGTGTTCGTCGGCATGATGTTCGGGGCAACGCTCGGTGGCAACGCCACTCTCATCGGCGCATCGGCCAACATCGTGTGCGCTGGCATCTGCGCGCGCCACGGCAAGCCCGTCACGTTCGCCACGTTCATGCGCTATGGACTGCCAGTCACGGCGGCCCAACTCACCGCGTCGGCGATCTATGTCATCGTGTTGTCGCGTTGGATGCGCTGAGGGCGCCGATATGCGATACGGGACCATGGTCCAATGCCCGCGCACCGACCACCGGCAATGGGACCTTGGTCCCATTTCCATCGCGGGATCGCGCCGCCGGCAAGGCTGCCCCGCTTGCGCGAATCCGCGCATGGTAAGTTCCACAATCGCGACTTATGTCTTTTACAAAGCAACGCCAGCGCCTACACTTTTTTTGCCTCCATGCCACATGATCGTGGGGCCGCCCGTCCCGCCAGTGACGCTTTACCCACCTGGGCGCGGGAGCGCGAGGAAGCACTTAAGACGGGTCCGCTGATCAGCCCAGCGCATGTAGGCGGTGGCGAGCATCTCGCTGCCACGGCGCAGCTGCCCAATGCCACCGCATGCACGCTGAATGGCTCAATCGCTCGCCGGCTTGCCGACGGCGCCGGGTTCGCATGCCTGCCTGCGAACCATTGACAGGGAGCACGGCGCCATGACCATCATCCGCACTGCTGCCCTCCTCGAGGCAGCGTTCATCGCGCTGCTGTTGTTGTTGCTGCTGCTGCAATTCCGGCGCGCGCGGGCCAACGGTGCAACGTGGCGCTACCCGGCGGAGGACTCCCCCGCAGCGCAGCCACACCCCGCCAAGGGTCCGAGATTTCGCCAGTCCTGGCGTCAGGGCTGGCGTCAGGGCTGGCGTCAGGGCTGGCGTCAGGGCTGGCGTCAGGGCTGGCGCCCCATTGGCGCACGCCTTGCCATGCTCTCCCCTGGCCGCGTCCAGCGCACCGCCATACGCCCGGAGCCACGGGATGGGCCCCTTGATCCCCGAGGCGATACATCTGACGGGTTCCGCGGCTCCGCGCGAGCATTGCAGCATGATGAAAGCGTGCGCGGCCTGCTGGCCTTGTTGCCATTTGCCATTCTGATGACCAATCCGCGCGGCCAGATCCTGTTGGCCAATGCTGGCGCGGAAAAGCTCTTCGGCTATCGCCAGGAGGAACTGATCGGCGCGTCTGCGGACGCGCTCGTTCCAGGATTGCAGGGCGACAGCGGGACCGTGCGCTTGTCCCGGCCGGCAGGCGGCACGCATGACCAGTTCGCGCGACGCAAGGATGGCACTGAGTTCCCGGCGGAAATCACCGCCAACGATGCCTCGTTCGACAGGGAGCCGCTCCTGCTGACCGTCGTCATCGACCGGACCGAGCGCTACGAACTACAGCGTAACCGGCACGAGCTTGCCCATCTGACGCGTGTCTCCACGCTGGGTGAGCTGGCGAGTTCGCTCGCGCACGAGTTGAATCAGCCGCTCACGGCCATCTTGAGCAACGCGCAGGCCGCTCAACGCTTTATGTCGACGCAGCCTGTCAACCTGGCCGAAGTGCGTGAGATCTTGCAGGATATCGTCGAGGACAACCACCGCGCGAGCGAAGTGATCCGCAGGATTCGCAGGCTGGTCAAGAAGGGCGACCTCGAAGCCGCGCCCATCAGTCTTGAGCGCGTCATTGGCGACGTGGCGCTGCTGGTGCACAGCGATGCGATCGTACGCGGAATCCGCGTGGTCCAGCACACCGAGCCCACGCTGCCGCGCGTCCAGGGCGATAGCGTCCAGGTGCAGCAGGTGGTACTGAATCTGTTGCTCAACGCCTTCCACGCAAGCGAGTCCCGCCCGGCGCGGGACCGCGTGGTCATGGTTGACGCCACGTGCGAAGGCGCCAGCATGGTGCGCGTGGCGGTGCGGGACCGTGGCCCCGGCCTGAGCGCGGACAAACTCGACCAGGTCTTCAAGCCATTCTTCACCTCAAAGCGTGAAGGGCTTGGCCTCGGGCTGTCCATCAGCCGCTCCATCGTTGAAATGCACGGCGGACGCATCTGGGCGCAGAACAATAGCGACCAAGGTGCCACTTTCTATTTCACGTTGCCGGTCGCAGCCAAAACAGAGCCCGTCCATTCGGGGGAACACCCATGAACAACTCCACACCAACCGTCTTCGTGGTGGATGACGACGACGCGGTGCGCCGGGCGCTGATGCGCCTGATTGGCTGCGCAGGCTACCGCGCCGAAGGATTCGGCACGGCGCGGGCGTTCCTCGACAGCGTCTTGTCTGCCGAGAGCAACGCCTGCCTGGTGCTCGACTTGCAACTGCCCGACCTGAACGGCCTGGAGTTGCAGCGCCAGCTCAGCAGCGCGGGCTGGCCGCTGCCGATCGTCTTCCTCAGCGGACACGGCGATATCCCGGCAAGCGTGCGCGCCATGAAAGCGGGCGCGACGGACTTCCTGGTCAAGCCGGTCAGCGACAGCGAGCTGCTGAACGCGATCGAAGCCGCGCTGGGGCGCGCGTCGCAAGCACGCGCGAGCCGCATCGAGATCGAAGCGATCTACAGCCGCATTGACCGCCTCACGCCGCGCGAGCGCGAAGTGCTCACGCTGGTCGTCGAAGGCCGCCTGAACAAGCAGATGGCTTGTGAGCTGGGCACGGCGGAAAAGACCATCAAGGTCCACCGGGCCCGCGTGATGAGAAAGATGGAGGCGCACTCCCTGGCCGAGCTTGTGCGCATCAGCGACAAGGTCGGCATCCCCCATCCGCTCCTTCACCCACCGCAGGGTGCAGCCGCTGCCGCTGCGCCATAACATAGCCCGGGAGAGCCCTGACGCCAACCGCAGCGCTTCAATTGCAGCCCTGATGGCGGGCCGTCCTGGCGCAGGTCTTTCCGCTCGGGCTTGTATAGACCCCCTTGCCATCCTTGGTCTTGACCTCTCCGCCCTTGGTGGTCTGCGTCGTTGTCACGCCGTTCTGGTTCTTCTCCGACGTAAAGCCGTTACCCGTGTTCCGGTTATACCCGGCGGCAGACTCTCCGTTGTTGCAAACCACAGCCCCGCGCGCGTTGGTGGTGCATTCGGCATAGGCGTTCGCGCACAGCATTACGCATGCCAACATGGCTAGCATCTTCATCACGACTCCTTGTTATGGCCAGCACAGACGCCTCGCGCCGGCGCGTCCTCTGCTCAAGAGTAGGTCAGCAGCGCGCGGAGCGCGGCGCCTCCTGCGCTACCGGCCAAGATGGGCGAACGCGTCGTGCATGGATGCAAGCGACACGCTGACCAGCCCATAGAGCGGCGTGCTCATTTCCTCGATCAGGAAGATCGCCCCGGAAGTCGACAAGGCGCACATCATCAACGCGGCGACGATGGTCCCGTTGCGCTCGGCGAACAGCCCGAACGTGCCGAATACGATGGACAGCCACAGCACCAGCACGATCAGCAGGGAGATCGGGATCGAGGATTTTGTCTGCAGCAACGCGAGCCAGCGCGCAGCGAACACGCTATCGACAATCTGCAGGGCCTTCGCCTTCAGCTCGCGCTGCGCGTCGTCGCGCGGCGCAAGCGCCTCCAGCTTGCGCTGAAAGCCTTCCAGCTGGCTGACAGACTCGGCATTGCCAAGCTTTGCCAGCTGCGCCTCGTCCCCGGAGTCGAGTATCTGGATTTTCTCGGCATAGACACGCTTGAGTAAAACGCGAACCTCCTGCGCGTCCGGCCCATATTTGGCCAGTACCCGATCGAGCTGGATGACGCTGGCGGAATTCTGCACAAGCTCGCTGCTCACGGTGTCGAACGTGCCTTTCGCCGACGACACCAGCAGCCCCAGCACCAGCGCCGCCATCGTGGCGATCAGGCCTGTCGCCATCTTGACCACGCTGATGGACTGATCGCTGAGGTGGTGTTCAGGCAGCATGGCGCGCGCCCACATGCCGAGCAGTGAACTGCCGAAAACACAGGCGAACACGATCAAGGCGATGACGAGGTGGTTCATGTCTCACCCCCTGTTGCCGCGATACGGCGAGCCAGGCTCAAGCGCCAGCCTCCACCCCAGCCGCGCTGCGCCGTCACTGTGAACGTGCCGTGCGTGCCGCACGTATCGCGCCAGCAATGTCGCGGCTGACAGCCGCCAGCGCCCGGCTGTGCGCGTCGACGAGGGCGTCATACCCTGCGGCGCCGGCGGGCTCCCGCTCGTCGCTGCGCCCGCTCACCAGTGGCCCCTGCTTTGGCGGCCGTACGGACCACACTACCGAGATGACGGCCGCATCGCCGGGGGCCGAGTCGAACCTCTGGACGTCGACAGACACCAGGTATGCCGTCCCCGGATCGGCCCACTGCGGATAGCTGGACACCAGCGCTCCCGGGAAGAACTGGGCCAGGTCTGCGCCGAGCACGGCCGGGATCTGCCGCTTCAGCGGCTCCGCCCAGCGGGCGAACTCGTCAAGCCTGACCTGGGTCGCACTAACGCGCAGTACCAGTTGCGGACGGTCGACCATCTCCGGCACCGCCACCGGCCCGATCGCGATGGCCACGGGGACATCGGCGTCCGCGCGTTCCTGCGCCCGCGCGGGTGTCAACGTATAGTAGGTTGACCGAGGCGAGCTCGCGCAACCGCCAAGCACCGCCAACCCAAGTGCCGCGGCCATTAAACGAATGGGGCGCATCACTTTTTGTCCTCCGTCTTGCCGCGAAGCAACGCTTCGGGATGGCTCTCGAGGTAGTCCGCAAGCGCCCTGAGCGATGCCGCCGTGCGCGACAGCTCGCGCATTGTCTCCGCCGTGCTTTGCGTCAGCGCGGAGTCGGGCGCGAGCGCGTTGTTGGCTGACTCTAGCGCCGCGCGCGCGGAGACCATGGCGGCGCGCGCCTCCGGAGCCACGTCGGTGTTGAGTGTCTTGAGCAGCCCATCCGCTTGCTGCAGGGATTTGCGCAGATCATTGCCAATGCCCTCGAGCGGCACCTTGTTGAGCTTGGCAATCAGCGCCGTCACCGAGTCCTGGAGCGATTGCAGGCCACCGGGCACGGTCGGCAACTCGGGCGGCTTGGCATCCCAGTCCATCTTGGCCTTGGGCGCCGCCGGGAAGAAATCCAATGCAACGTAGAGTTGCCCGGTGAGCAGGTTGCCGGTTCTCAACTGGCCGCGCAGACCATGCTCGATCAGGAACTGCGCCAGCTTATGAGGCTCGTCCGTCAGCCTGCCTCCCTTCGTGCCCGACTCATAGCGGGAGGTGAAGCGCTCCGGATAGATTCGTATCTCGACCGGAATGCTGAACTCTTTCTTCTCCCGGTCGAAGCGCGTGTAGATCCCCGTTACCTCCCCCACCACGATGCCGCGGAAGTCGACTGGCGCACCGACCGCCAGCCCTCGCACCGACTCCTTGAAGATCAGCACGTAGGTATCGGCAAACCTGTCATGACGCTTCATCGCCTCCGCGCGGTCGTGGAACAGACCGAATTCAGTGTTGGCCTCGGCCGGCGGGCCGTCCGCCGAATCCTGAGGCGATTGAAACGCAACGCCGCCGATCAGAATCGCGACCATCGATTGCGTATTGACCTTCACGCCACTCGTGTCGAGCGACACATCGATGCCACTGGCATGCCAGAAGCGCGTGTCGGCCCGCACATACTTGTCGTAGGGTGCATTGATGAAGACGCGCAGCGTGACCCCATTGCCATCCGCGTCGAGGGTGTAAGCCGTAATCTGGCCGACCTGCAGGCGCCTGAAGAAAACAGGCGTGCCCACATCGAGCGAGCCCATATCCTCGCTCTTGAGCACGAACTCCCGCCCGGGGACGTCCTTAGCGACGGCGGGAGGGTTCTCAAGGCCGACGAAGTCACGCCGCGCGTTGGCCTGCGTGCCGACATCCGTGCCGATGAACGAGCCGGACAGCAGCGTACCGAGGCCGGACACGGTGCCACCGGAAACGCGCGGCCGCACCACCCAGAAGCGAGTGTCGTCGACCAGCAAGGAGGTGGCGTCCTTGGCCAGTTCGGCCCTCGCAACCACACCGCCGTGGTCCTTGGACAGCGCGACGCTCTTGACCACGCCGATGTCCACGTCCTTGTACTTGATCTTGGTCTTGCCTGCCTCGATCCCCTCGCCCGTCTTGAAACTGATGGTAATGGTCGGGCCCTTCTGCAAGACAGCCTGCACCGCGAGCCAGCCGCCGATCAACACCGCAACCAGCGGCACCAGCCAGACCAGCTGCAGGCGCCAGCGCGAGCGCGGCTTGACCACCGCCTCGGGGAAATTGGGCGAGCCCGGCTCGTCGCGCCGTTCGGGCGGCTCAACCATGATCTTTCTCCGTGGCGTCCCAGATCAAGCGCGGATCGAACGACATCGCGGCGAACATCGTCAGCACAACCACCGCGCCGAACGCCACCGCGGCCGGGCCGGCCTTGATCGTCGCCAGCGCGCTGAACTGCACAAGTGCCACCAGGAGCGTGATGACGTAGATGTCGAGCATCGACCAGCGCCCTACCAGCTCCACCAACCGATAGATGCGCGTCTTCCTCTCAAGCAGCCACGGCGAGTGGAACTGGACCGAGATGACGAGAAACAGCAGCGCGATGATCTTGAGCATCGGCACGGCGATGCTGGCAATGAACACGACGGCGGCCAACAGCTTGGCGTCCGAGGTCCAGAGATAGACCACGCCGCTCAGGATCGTGTCCTGCTGCGCGCCAAACAGCGAGCTTGTGTCCATCACGGGCAACGCATTGGCCGGAATGTAAAGGATCATCGCGGCAATCAGGAACGCCCAGGTGCGCGCGATGCTGGCCGGCTTGCGAAAGTGCAGGTGCGCACCGCACCGCGGGCAGCTGCCTTCATGGGCGTGCGGGGGCGGTTTCGACAGCATCCCGCAGCCGTGGCAAACGAGAAGCCCCGCCCGGGCCGCCGTGGCAGCCGACGCGGTAGTCACACCACCCGCTCCATGCACGCTCGATGCCGCCTCCATCCGCGCCCACAGGTCGCGAGGATCGAACGCGGCGGTGGCGGCGGCAAGCAAGAGCATCACCCCGCCGAACGCCCACAGCGCGACGCCGGGCACCACGGTAGCGATATGGGCGAGCTTGACCAGCGCCACCAGCATGCCGAGGATCAGGACCTCGGTCATGCCCCACGGCGCCGCCATCTCCAGGATGCGAAACGCTACGTCGGGCCGGCGCGGGAGCCGTTGCAGGCGCAGCGGCAGCAACAGGTACACCATCGCCGCCATCCGCAGCAGCGGCATCATGAGCGTGGTGACGAACACGAGGCCGGCCAGCGGCCACATGCCGTCGCGGTACAGTATCCGGACCGCGCCGAGGAGCGTGCTCTGGACCAGGTCCCCGTTCACCGACAGCCCCACCACCGGGTACGCATTGGCGACGCAGAACAGCACCATTGCCGCGAGCGTGAAGGCAAGCGCGCGATCCACGCTTTCCGGCCGGCTCCGGTAGAGCTCCGCGCCACAGCGCCGGCAACGCGCAATGCCGCCGGGCGGCAGCGCCGCCTCGCGCTGCAACAGGTCGCACTCGTGGCAGGCGATCAGGCGCGCGGTTGTCATGGCCGTGGCTGGCTGGAGCTGGAGACGGACTCCCCTTGCCGTATGGGCGCGCCGCCGTCACCGTACGCCACCGGGGTCATGCGCTCAGCGTCGATCACCCAGCCGCCCCCCATCGCCTTGTATAGCGCAACGCTGGAGGCGAACACCGTTCCCTGCGCCTGCGCATAGCTCAGTTGCGCGTTGAACAGGCTACGCTCGGCGTCCAGCACTTCAATGTAGCTGGTGTATCCGCCCTCGTAGCGCAGCCGCGCGAGCCGCGCGTAGGTTCGCAGCGCCTCGACCTGGCGGCCCTGCACGACGAGCCTCTCGCGCGTCTTCTGCAGCGACACCAGCGCGTCCTCGACCTCCTGGAACGCGACCTGAATCGCCTTTTGATAGGCGAACAGCGCTTGTTGCTGCTGCGCCTCGGCCTGCCTGACCTGTCCGCCGATATTACCCGCGGTGAAGATCGGCACCGTCACCGCGCCGGCGTATGACCACAGCCGGGCCGGGCCGGTGAAGAGCGACGAGAACTGGCCGCTTGCCGTGCCGAACACGCCGGTCAGCGAGATCGACGGGAAGTAGAGCGCGCGCGCCGCGCCGATCAGTGCGTTGGCGGCGATCAGGTCCTGCTCGGCCTGGCGCAGGTCCGGGCGGCGCGTGAGCAATTCGGATGGCAGGCCAGCCGGCACCATGGGCAAGGCCAGGTCGTCCAGTCCCCGGCCACGCAGGATCGGCTGGGGATTCTGCCCCAGCAGGATCGACAGTGCGTCCTCCTGTTGCGCGATCTGGAGTTCGATCTGCGGGATGGTCGCGAGCGAGGACTCGTACTCCGACTGGCTCTGCGCCAGCTCCATCTGCGACACCTCCCCGCCGCTATAGCGCAGCTGGAAGACGTGCACGGAATCTGCCCGGCTGGCCACGGTTGCCTTGGCAATTTCCATTTGCCGGTCCAGCGACAGCAGGTTCACATACGACGACGCAACGGCAGCCACCAGCGTCAGGATGGTCGCACGCCGGCCCTCCTCGCTCGCCAGCAAGCGCGCGCGCGCGGATTCCGTCTGGCGGCGCACCTTGCCGAAGACATCGAGCTCCCACGAGGCCGAGAGTGTCGCCTGGTACTGGTTGATGACCGGCCCGACACCGGGCGGCAATAGCGCGGAGCCGACCGGCACGCGCTCGCGCTGTGCGTTGGCGAGCGCCGAGACTTGCGGGAACAGCTGCGAGCGAGTGCTCTGGAACTGCCCGAGGAACTGGTCGACGCGCGCCGCTGCAATCTTCACGTCCTTGTTCTCGGCCAGCGCTATCGTAATCAGGTCGTTGAGCACGGGATCCTGGAACTGTACCCACCACGTCGTATTGACGACATCCTTGGCTTCGGCCTCGGCAAAGCGGAAGGCAGGTGGCGCGTCAACGGCCGGGCGCTGGTAACTCGGCCCGAGCAGGCAGCCGCCGAGCGTCAGCAAGGCGATAAGCGAAAGCGCCGAAGTTCGCATGTCATTCGCCCTCGTGCCTGGCAGACGGCGTAGCCGCCGGAGCACCCGGGCCCGCGCCGGTGGGGCCCGACGGCGGCTCGCCGGGCGCACCGCCCTGCGGGCCCGGGGTCTTCTTGCCCCCGCCGGAGCGCTCCGACATCGACTCCAGCGCGTAGTAGAACATCGGGATGAAGAACACCGCGATCGCCGTCGCGCCGAGCATGCCGCCGATGACGCCGGTGCCGATCGAGTGCCGGCTGTTGGCCGACGCGCCGAGCGCAATGGCCAGCGGCACGCAGCCGAGGATGAAGGCCAGCGAGGTCATCACGATCGGGCGCAGCCGCTCGGCCGCCGCCGTGACGGCGGAATCGTAGACCGACGCCCCCGCCTCGCGGTTGAGCACCGCGAACTCAAAGATCAGGATGGCGTTCTTGGCGGCCAGCGCGACCAGCATCGTCAGGCCGATCTGAAAATAGACATCGTTCTCGAGGCCGCGCAGCAAGATGGCCAGCAACGCGCCAAACAGTGCGAACGGCACCGCCATCAGCACACCGACCGGCAAGCTCCACTTCTCATATTGCGCGGCGAGGATCAGGAACACCATGATCAGGCCGAACACGAACACCAGCCCCGAAGTACCGCCAGCCTGCCTGGCTTCATAGGCTTCGCCGCTCCACCCCACGCCGTAGTCGGGCGGCATCACCTCGTCAGCCACCGATTCCAGCGTGGACAGAACCTGTCCGGAGCTGTAGCCCGGTGCGGCGTTAGCGGTAATCTTGACCGCCGGGAAGTTATTGAAGCGCGTCACCAGGTCCGGACCGGTGACGAACCTGGTGCTCATCACGGCCTTGAGCGGGACCATGCTGTTGGTCTTGCTGCGCACGAAGATCTGATCCAGATCCCCGGGCTTGAGCCGGTACGAGGGCTCGGCTTGCAGGATGACCTGCCACAGCCGGCTCGAGCGGTTGAACTGCGACACGTACAGCGAGCCGAACATGGTCTGCATGGCGCTGTACACCTCCTCGATCGGCACGCCCAGGGTCTCCGCCTTGTCGCGGTCCACGCTGACCAGCAGTTGCTGGGACGCCGCATTGAAGGTCGAGGTGACGCGAGCGAGTTCCGGCCGCTGCTTCGCCTTGGCCATGAAGTCGTTCACCACGCCTGCGAGTTGGGGAATGCTGGCATCCCCCTTGCTCTGGATCCACATCTCGGTGCCGCCAGTCGTGCCGAGCCCCGGGATCGACGGCGGATTGACCGGCAGGATGATCCCCTCCTTGACCTGGGACAGGTTCTCGTACGCGCCGATCAGCACGGCACGGGCGTTCTGCGTCTTGATGTTGGCAAATTTATAGCGCTCGTCGAAACTCTTGAAGCCGATAAAGAAGGCTCCCGCGTTGTTCTTGTTCTGGCTATCCAGCAAGCTGAAGCCATCGACCACCGTGACGCTGCTCACGGCCGGCTGCTTCATGAAGTAGTCGGTGACGTGCTGGGACACGGCCCCGGTGCGATCCAGGCTCGCCGCGTCCGGCATGATCACCGCGCCGAGCAAATAGCCCTGGTCCTCCGGCGGCAGGAACGAGGTCGGGATCGAGCGCATCATGAACACCGCGAGCACGATCATGCCGGCGAACAGCAGCAGCGCCACCACGAAGCGCTTGATGATCAGCTTCACCATGCGCGTATAGCCAGCGGTCATCCGCGCAAAGGCATTTTCGAACCACTTGAAGAAGCCTTTCTTTTCGTGGTGCCCGGGCTTGAGCAACAATGCCGCCAGCGCCGGCGACAGCGTGAGCGCGACCAGTCCGGAGAACACCACCGAGATCGCAATGGTGATGGCGAACTGCTTGTACAGCTGCCCGGTGATGCCGCCAAGGAAGGCAACCGGCACGAACACCGCGCACATGACCAGCACGATCGCCACCACCGGCCCCGAGACCTCGTCCATGGCCCGTTTGGCGGCGTCCTTCGGGCTCAGCTTGTGGACGTTCATGTTTCGCTCGACGTTCTCGATCACGACAATGGCATCGTCCACCACGATGCCGATGGCCAGCACCATGCCGAACAGCGTCAGCATGTTGATCGAGAATCCGAGCATGAGCATGCCCATGAAGGTGCCGACGATCGACACCGGCACCGCCAGCACCGGGATCAACGTGGCGCGCAGGCTCTGCAGGAAAACAAAGACCACGATCACGACCAGCACGAGGGCTTCGAAGAACGTATGGATAACGTCCGAGATCGACGCGCGAGTGAACTCGGTCGTGTCCATCGCGATGCTGTACTCAAGGCCTTCGGGAAACGATTTCTTCATCTCCGCCAGCGTCTTGCGTACCTGGCTGGACACATCGAGCGCATTGGCGCCCGGCTGCTGGTAGACGGCGATGACCGTTGCCGGTTTGCCCTGGAACTTGCTGCGGATCGAGTAGTCCTTGCGGCCGAGTTCGGCACGGCCGATGTCCTTGAGGCGCACGATCGCCGCCTCGCCGTTTGCCGCGCGCAGGATGATGTTCTCGAACTCGGCCGGATCGCTCAGGCGGCCAGTGGTGGTGACGGCAAAGGATTGCTCCACCGCCGCGCCGGTTGGCGACTGGCCGATGCTGCCGACCGCGAACTGCTGGTTCTGGTTGGCGACGGCCTTCTGCACGTCGGAGGCCGTGATGCCGAGCTGCGCCATGCGGTCAGGCTTGAGCCAGATGCGCATGGCGTAGTCGGGGTTGCCGAAGATGCTGGACTGGTTCGCTCCGGGCACGCGCTTGAGCCCATCGAGCACGTAGATGTTGGCGTAGTTGGCGATGTAGGTCGAATCGTAGCGATCGGTGGGCGAATAGATGGCGATGACCATCATGAACGCCGAAGATTTCTTCTGCACCTGAATGCCCTGCGCCTGCACCGACGACGGCAGTTGCGGCAGCGCCAGGTTCACGCGGTTCTGCACATCGACCTGTGCCAGCTCCGGATTGGTGCCGATCTGGAAGAAGACATTGAGCGTGAAGTTGCCGGTCGATGAACTCGACGAGTTCATGTAGATCATGTTGTCCGCGCCGTTGACCTGCTGCTCGATCGGCGCGGCGACATTATTGGCAACCACGTCGCCGGTGGCGCCTGGGTATGTCGCCGAAATCGTGATCTGCGGTGGCGTGATGTCGGGATACTGCGCGATGGGCAGGCTTAGCATCGCCAGCGCGCCGCCAAGCGTGATCACGATCGAGATGACCGACGCAAAGATCGGCCGTTCGATGCAGAAGTGGGAGATGTTCATGTGGCCTGCCCGGTCAGTTCGTTGCGCCAGGGGCAGACTGGCGCTGCGAGAGGCTCTGCTCTTCGCTGCGCGGTTCAGCGGCGGCGGCACTCTTGGCCGGCGCCTGGGTTATCTTCAGCGGCGTGTCGGCAACCACGCGAATGGCGCCGTCGACGACGATCCGCTCTCCGGGCTTCAGGCCCTCGGTGATGAACCAGTCATCGCCGTGCCACTCTCCGACTTCGACCACCCGCTGATGGCCTTTCGCATCCTTGTCGACGGTCCAGACGAAATGGCTCTTCGATCCCTGCAATACCGCGCGGCGCGGCACCAGGACCGCATTCGGGCGCACCGCGCCCGAAACCCGCGCGCGCACGAACTGTCCGGGGCGCAGGGTGCCTTGCGGGTTGGCGAACGAGGCCCGCACGAGGAAGGTGCCGGTCTGTGTGTTGAAAGCGGGGTTGGTAAAGTTGATATGCCCGCGAGCCGGGAACACGCTGCCGTCGGCAAGCACGACAGCCACCTCGAAATCGTTGTTCGCCGGAAACCGCAACTGGCCTTTCTCCACCTGGCCCCGGTATGTCAGCAACTCATTCTCGGAAATGCTGAAGTTCACCCACATGGGGTCAAGCTGGTAGATGTAGGTCAGCAAGCCCGTTGCCGCCGCGGTCACGTAGCTGCCGTCCTGCTGCCGCGCAAAGCTCGACAAGCCGGTGAGCGGGGACTTGATCGTGGTGTAGCTCAGGTTAAGCTCGGCGGTCCGGACCTGGCCCTTGGCCGCGATCACGGCGGCCTCCGCCTCCTTCTCGTTGCCCGTTGCGTTGTCAAGATCCTTCCGGCTGAGGGCGTTCTGAGCGGCAAGCGGAATCACGCGGGCAAGATTGGCCTTGGTCACGGTGAGCCTGGCCTCCTGCTGTGCAAGCTGGCCCTTGGCCGACTGCAGCACCGCTTCGAATGGCGCGGCGTCCATCATGAAGAGCACCTGCCCGGCATGCACAAGTTGCCCCTCGGTATAGACGCGCTTTTCCAGGAAGCCGTCGACGCGAGCGCGAATCTCGACCTCGCGCGAGCTTTGCGTCTGGGCGGTAAATTCGAAGTCGACCGGCGTGTCGCGCTGCGACACGGTCATGACCGTCACCTCGGTGGTCGCGCGCGGCAACTCGTTCGCCGGTTTGTGGCAAGCGGCAAGCAGCAACAACGCTGCACCGGCAAACGCGAACCGCAACCAGGCGCGGCTGCGCACACGCCCGACGGCTGCAATCCGCGGAGGTGAAATCAGTTTCGTTGCCATGTCTGGATCCCCAGCTGACCGCGCCTTTCTTCTACATCTGCTGCGTTCTCTACTGAACGGTGTATCCGCGACCGGTCATGCACGCCCCCACCGCCCGATTGAATGTCGCCATTTCCTGGGAGACCTGTTGCTGCCCCGCCTGCTGCTGCTCGGCCGCGGCCTCGTTCTTGCGGCGCTGGCGCACGCCGCCGGCCGCCGTGCCGGTGACCGCGCCGATCGCGGCGCCCTTGCCTGCATCGCCGGCAATCGCGCCAATCGCCGCACCGGCCGCTGCGCCACCGGCCGCGCCCCTGAGGCGTCCGCCTTGCTGTGGCGGCGCTGCAGGCTGGCCGGCTCTCTGCGCGATGGCGACCGGATCCACGCCCGTGGTCTGCTTGGCCCACTGCTGGCACGCGGCGGTGTCCGAACTCTGCTTCTGCGGGCTCTGCCCCTTGGCGGGATAGATGATGGGTTGCTGCGCGCCGGCGGCTAACGCCAGCGCGCACACCATCAGGCCAATTACGATTCGCAGCGTGCGTTGCATGGTCGTCTGCCAGGTCAGCGGCTGAGCTTGGTGATCTTCTGGCCTTGCACGCCCAGGCCGGCCATCAGCCCCTGCTGCCCGTAGATGAAAGCGTAGACGTCCGAACTCAGCGTGGTGGTGGTCAGGGATTTTCCCATGCCTTCATCGACCACCACAACGCTCGGCCCGACACCGACCGACAACCCGTTACGATCGTTGAGATCGGTGAGAGCCGAGTCGGTCATGAAGAACATGGCCTCCGAAAAGGTCTGGGCACCTGCCTGCAGGCCATACGAAACCGCCGAGGCGTTGTAGTAGCCCAGCACCGTGCCATCCGGGCCAAACATCACCCCGTTGCCACCTTGCGCGCCCACGATAAGGCCCGCTTTCATGATGTCGGGGAAGACGAGAACCCCCTTGGACCGGGCCAGGAGATCCTTGGTCTTGGGATTCGTATCATTGAGCTTTTGCAGTGCACCGCGCGCACTAGCTTCGAGCTGTGGATTGTTCCCTACGGTTGAAGTCTGCTGGGTAGAGCAGGCCACCGCGACCAGCAACAGGGGAATCGCGAGGATGAACCGAAGGGTCTTGATCATGATGCGTGCTCCAAGCATGAGAATTAACGACACTGACGACGCTGTGTAAAGCGCAGGCCCACCGAGCATTCTTCCGGGGTCTGATCCATAGTGATATCCGAGACCGGCTAAAACAATGGGACCTTGGTCCAATAGCCGCTAGACCGCCGCGGTGGCTGCCGCGCTACGGAGGTGGATGGATGGCCGCACGCACGACCCGGATGAGAATCTCGTCGTCGAACGGCTTGCGCAGATAGGCCGCCGCGCCAGCGGCCAAGGCCCGCTCGCGAGTGCCGATCTCGTCGTGTGCCGTGATGAAGATCACGGGAATGCCGCTGCCCGCAAGCCGGCGTTGCACCTCAAGCCCGTTCAGGCCCGGCATCTGGATATCGAGCACGATGCAGTCCGGACGATATGCCGGTATGGAATCGAACATGTCCAGGAACTCGTCACCGCTCTTGAACGTGTCCGCTGACAGGCCGACAGAGCGCAGGAGCCGTTTGATGGCACGGCGCACCGATTCGTCGTCATCCACCACTGCGACGAACGGCTTGACTTTGCTCATGGCGACATTCCCCACACAGGCAGCGCAGCACCCAGCCTGATTCGACGCTAGGTTGAGCGTATGACAGTTGCCTGA
Organism: Cupriavidus sp. GW823-FHT07A04; assembly: GCF_058794615.1. NCBI lineage: Bacteria > Pseudomonadati > Pseudomonadota > Betaproteobacteria > Burkholderiales > Burkholderiaceae > Cupriavidus > Cupriavidus sp. GW823-FHT07A04. Next base: position 226,728 of record NZ_JBXAHA010000001.1, on the reverse strand, counting down.
CTGCAGATATGGGACTTTGGTCTAACAGGCGGGGGAGAGGGGGAGACGCCGCAACAGCGTGTACCGTGGCGGCCGCAATCCGGGTCTTTAATGCTGCGCGCTCAACAAGCCGGCCACGGTCTTCGCGCCAGCCTGATCGGCGATCTCCCGCGCGGTCAGCCCGCGGTTGTCGCGCAGCTCGGGCCGGGCGCCTCTGGACAGCAGCAGGCGCACCGTATCGACCTTGTCGTAGCCGGCCGCCCACATCAGCGCGGTGAGCCCGTTGGCGTAGAGGGTGTTGACGTCCACGCCAGCGTCCAGCAGTTGCCGCACCACGCCGGCATGACCCTCGCCGGCCGCGTAGATCATGGCGGTCTTGTCGACGCGATCCGTGGCGGCCAGCTCCGCATGGCGCGCCAGCAGCATCGCCACAATCTCATCAAAGCCGCCGAAGGCCGCGGCCATCAGCGGCGTCACGCCCTGCACGTTGGCCTGGCTGACGTCGGCGCCATGCTCGACCAGCGTGCGCGCCATCTCGGTCAGCCCGCGTTTGGCCGCGGTGAGCAGCGGCGTATCGCCGATGCGGTTGCGCGCATTCACCGCCGCGCCCTGCTGCAGCGCCGCGCTCACCGCCGCCGCGTCGCCGGCCCGGGCGGCCGCGAGCAGGCGGGCATTGAGGCTGATGTCGTCATCGGCCCTGGCCGGCAGGCACAGCGTTCCGATGCCGCATAGCAACGCAGCGGCAAGCCGCGCGCGCCACCCAGTGCGTCCGTTCATGTCCGTCCCCCGCCGCTGCCGTTGACTACGTTGCCAGCCTTATCGCGACATCGTTGCTGGCTAGGTGTGGAGCTAAGTGTGGAGGTTAGGACGCGCAATTTCAAGGAGCGTCCACAGGCATGCTGCAGCGCGGCGAACACCAGTTTGACGCGCGCCGCGATGCGGGTTGTTTTGCCTGCACTCTTGCCTATACTGCTTGTGACCCGGGCCGCCACAGTGTGCGACAAGCACGCCCTTTCGCCCTGGGAAAGCCGGGGCACGAAGAATTCAAAAAAGGAGCTTCCCATGCTCTCATCCCGCAGCCATGCCCGGGTGACCCTCCCCTTGCTGTTGCTTGCACTGGCCGCCGCGGCCGCCGCGCTCATTCCCGCAGCCTTCGGCGCGGACGAAATCCAGGGCGGCGCGACCACCCCGGGCGCGGCCATGACCCGGCCCCTCCCGCCGGTGACGCAGGCACAGCTCGACGCGGCCGGCAGCAACGCTAACGACTGGGTGCATTCGAATGGCTCCTACGTGCAGACGCGCTACTACCCGGGCAGCCAGATCAACACCAAGAATGTGGCAAAGCTGAAACCCGCGTTCCTGTTCCAGACCGCCGTGCTCGAGTCCATGGAGACCGCGCCGATCGTGGTCAACGGCGTGATGTTCCTGACCACGTCCTATAACCACGTCTATGCGATCGATGCCGTGACCGGCAAGGAGTTCTGGCACTACAAGCACAAGATGGGGCCGATCACGACCTTCTGCTGCGGCCCGAACAACCGCGGCGTGGCAGTCAGCGCAGACCGCCTCTTCATGGGCACGCTCGACGCCAAGCTGGTCGCGCTGGACGCCAAGACCGGCAAGCTGCTGTGGGAAACGCAGATCGCCGATCCCGAGCTGGGCTACTCGGAAACCATGGCGCCGGTGGTGGTGGACGACAAGATCCTGATCGGCACCAATGGCGGCGAGTACGGCATCCGTGGCTTCCTCAAGGCGTATAGCGCCACCGACGGCAAGCTGCTGTGGACCTTCTACACCATCCCCGAAAAGGGCCATGAAGGCGTGTGGGCCACCAAGGATGCCACCGGGCGCGACATGAAGCGCGACATCGCGGCCGAGAAGAAACAGCTCGCGGACAAGGGCGGCGATTTCTACAAGGCGCTCGGCGGCGGCGTGTGGATGCCGCCGGCGATCGACCGCAAGAACAAGATGGCGATCTTCGTGGTCGGCAATCCGTCGCCCGACCTGTATGGCGCCATCCGCCCCGGAGACAACCTCTATACAGATTCGATGGTCGCGGTGGACCTGGATACCGGTGCCTACAAATGGCACTCGCAGTACATCGCCCATGACGTATGGGACCTGGACGCCGCCAGCCCGCCGATCCTGGTCGACGTGCGCGACAAGAACGGCCAGATGATTCCCGGCGTGATCCACGGCGGCAAGACCGGCCACGTCTATGTGCATGACCGCCGCGACGGCCGGCTTATCCGCTTCTCGCAAGCCATGATCCCGCAGGAAGACATGTGGACCCTGCCCACGGCCAATGGCGCACGCATGCTGCCGGGCGCCAATGGCGGCGTGGAATGGTCGCCGATGGCCTTCAACCCGAAGACGCGGATGGCCTATGCCGCCAACCTGCACCAGCCGATGACTTACCAGGTGGAAGCCTCGCCCTACCCGGGCGGCAAGCTCTGGCTGGGCGGCGCCTTCAAGACCATCCCTGCGGAGGCGCAGTGGGGCAAGCTCTCCGCGGTGAACATCGATACCGGCAAGGTGGTGTGGGACTACAAGACCGACCAGCCGCTGATCGGCGGCGTGCTCGCGACAGCCGGCGGGCTGGTCTTCAATGGTGAAGGCAACGGCCTGTTCCGCGCCTTCGACGCCGCCACCGGCAAGAAGCTGTGGGAGTACCAGTGCGGCGCGGGCGTGAATGCGCCAGCGGTGTCCTACATGGTCGGCGGCAAGCAGTACATCGCGGTGGCGGCCGGCGGCAATACGCAACTGGACTTCAAGCGCGGCAACAGCGTGCTGGTGTTCGCGGTGCAGTAGGGCAATAGGGCAATAGGGATGCGTATCCTGTCCTATCTGGCCCGGCCCCGGCGGTTAGCGCTGCCGGGGCCGGCGCTTCTGGCGGGCCTGCTGCTGGCAGCCGTCGCCAGCAGCGCGCACGCCGATCCCGACGCCGGCAGGCGCAAGGCCGAATCGTGCGTCGCCTGCCATGGCCCGATGGGCAACGCCAGCAATCCACTCTATCCGGTGCTGGCCGGCCAAACCGCACGCTACATCTACCTGGAACTAAAGGATTTCAAGGAAGGCCGTCGCAGCGACCCGATGATGACGCCGATGGCGGCGCCGCTGTCGCGCGAGGACATGCTCGACCTGGGCGAGTATTTTGCCGCGCAAAAACCCATCGCCTCGCAGTTCAAGGCCGACGGGCAAAAAGTGGAAGCCGGCAGGAAGAAGGCCGAGGAAGTGCTCTGCACCATGTGCCATCTCGGCGGCTTTACCGGGCAGAATGAAATTCCCCGTGTGGCGGGGCAGCAGTATGCGTATATCGTCAAGCAGCTCGAAGACTTCCGCTCGCGCAAGCGGACTAATGATGCGGGGAGTATGACTAGCGTGGCTCGCGGGCTGTCGGATGCGGATATTCAGAATCTTGCTAGTTATATTGCTAATTTGCAGTAGGGTTTTTGGGAGGCTGGGGGGCCATACGACATCGCCCTTGCGTGGTTGGTCGCTGTTTGTTTGAGCGGCGTTGGTTTTTGCACCCAAAAACCATCGCCGCAAAAAGAAACAGCAACCAACCACGCAAGGGCGATGTCGTACGGCACTTGGGTCCAAAAACCAACGCCGCAAAAAGAAACAGCGACCAACCCCCAATTACCAACTCTCAAATAAAAAAACGGGGCTTGCGCCCCGCTCAAACCCTCGTCGGTCCGGACCTCCGGCCATCAACAACATAGCCACCGGACCGCCGATCACCGATGCTCGGTAACAGGCCCGCCTCTCGGCCGGGCCCGTTGATCTCTATCAAATCAGTTGGTGGTCTTGGCGCCTGCCTCGAACCACTGGCCCAGCAGCGCGCGCTCGTCATCCGTGATCTGCGTGACGTTGCCAAGCGGCATGGCCTTTTGCTGCACCGCCTGCTGGTAGATCATCTGCGCATGCGCCTTGATCTCGTCGGCGGTATCGAGCTTGATACCCTTGGCGGCGCTCGGCATCATCTTTGGCGCCGCGGCGTGGCACTGGATGCAGCGCGAGTTGATGACTTCCTGCACCTGGGTGAAGCTCACCTGCGCGGGAGCTGCACCGTCCTTGCTGGCGACCACCTCACGCGGCACCGGCGCGATCATCACCGCGACCACCGCCAGCACGGCCACGCCGGCAGCCGGCCACGCGACGTTGATCTTGCCCTTGTGCTTGAGGATGAAGAACTGGCGAATCAGCACGCCGGCCAGCATGATCAGCACCAGCACGGCCCAGTTGTACTTGTAGCTGTAGGTCATGCTGTAGTGGTTCGACAGCATGGCGAACAGCACCGGCAGCGTGAAGTACGTGTTGTGCACGCTGCGCTGCTTGGCGTTCTTGCCATGCACCGGATCCACCGGATCGCCCGCGCGCAGCGCGGCAACCACCTTGCGCTGCCCCGGGATGATCCACACCAGCACGTTGGCGCTCATGATGGTCGCGATCATCGCGCCGGTCAGCAGGAAAGCCGCGCGGCCCGAGAACACGTGGCAGGCCACGAACGCGGCCAGCGCCACGTAGATCGCCACCAGGATGCCGACGGTGCGGTCGCTCTTGCCGAACACGCGGCAGATGCAGTCGTACACCACCCAGCCCACGCCAAGATACGACAGCGCAAACCCGATCGCCGCGCCCGGCGACATGTCCATCACGTTCTTGTCGATCAGGAACGTGCTGGCGTTGAACAGGTACAGCACCACCAGCAGGCCGAAGCCGGTCATCCAGGTGGAATACGACTCCCAGTAGAACCAGTGCAGGTTCTCCGGCAGCGTCTTGGGCGCGCTCAGGTATTTCTGCGGGTTGTAGAACCCGCCGCCGTGCACCGCCCACAGTTCACCGCCCACGCCCTTCTCCTGCAGGTCTGGGTCGTCGGGACGGGTCAGGCTGTTGTCCAGCCAGACGAAATAGAACGAGGAACCGATCCACGCGATCGCCGTGATGACGTGCACCCAGCGCAGCAGCAGATTGGCCCAGTCGAGGATATAGCCTTCCATGTCTTGTCTCCTTTATTGCCCGTTGCCGCGCTTAGCTGCCACGGTAGGTCGAGTACGACCAGGGGGAGACCAGCAGCGGCACGTGGTAATGCGCGCTGGTGTCGGCGATGCCGAAACGCAGCGTCACCACGTCCAGGAAAGCCGGCTCGGGCAGCTTGGTGCCCTGGGTGCGGAAATAATCGCCGGCGCCGAATTCGAGTTCGTACACCCCGACCGCCATGGTGTCGCCATCCAGCAGGGGCTGGTCGCAACGGCCATCGTGGTTGGTGACGACTGTCTTCAGCGTCTCCTTACGATTGTCGACAATTTTATGCAGGGTAATCGACATGCCGGCGCCGGGCGTGCCGGCTGCGGTGTCGAGTACATGTGTGGTCAAGCGTCCCATCCTGTTATTCCTTAGGGCTTTGGGTTGTGAGAGGCGCCGCTGCCTTCACTAGCACCATTTGTGGGAATGGTGCCCGCTCGGTACGTATTTCTAACGCATCCCGGCGCTGGACTGGTGCATGGCGACAATGCTTCGCACCACTCCGGATGGCAACTCAGGAATTACCCTGACTTGTCGAAAACCTAGCTCGGTTTTGTTGACAATATTGCCGTGCTAACCAAATAATTGTCAACAATTTTTGGGGCGCGCCACTCTGCTTCACCCCGCTTACACGGCGCGCTGCTCCCCTCCTCACCGATACGCTGGTGCCAAGATGTCCAAGAGTCTCAAGCTGATCGCCGGTGCCGATGACACCGCCGCCCCGACCGAAATCAAGCCCGCCCGCAAGGGTTCCGTCGAGGAGCGCATGTATCACGAGATCTATGACGCGATCATGGAGCACCGACTGCCCCCGCGCACCAAGCTGACCGAGCACTCGCTGTGCGAAATCTATGCCACCGCGCGCCACACGGTGCGCAAGGTGCTGGCGCACCTTGCCGCCGACGGCATGGTGGACCTGGAGCCCAACCGCGGCGCCTTCATCGCCAGCCCCTCCACCGACGAGGCGCACGACATGTTCGAGCTGCGCCAGATGCTGGAGCGCGCGGTGCTGGAGAAGCTCGCCGGCATGCGCGACGTCAAGCGCGTGATCGCGCCGCTGCGCAAGATGGTGGAGGCCGAGCGCCAGGCCTTCCTCACCAATGAGCGGCCCAAGTGGATCCGCCTGTCGGCCGAGTTCCATACCGCACTGGCCGAGCTTTCGGGCAATGCGCTGCTGGTCACCATGATGCGCCGGCTGGTGTCGCGCACCACGCTGATGATCGCCAGCGTCGAGGCGCCGGGCAATAACGCCTGCTCCTTCGATGAACACGAAGAGATCCTCGACGCACTGGAACAGGGCGATGCCGCCCTGGCCCAGAGCCGCATGGCGCACCACCTCGGCGCATGCGCGGACCGCGTGCAGCCCGATGAACCGGGCAATTTCGATCTTCGCAGCGTGCTGGGTCACTCCACCTAGCAAGTTGTTCCCGTTGCCAACCTGCGGCCAAGGCCCGATTCCTGCTCATGAGAAACGCGTCCCCGACGATGCGCGAAGCCGGAGTCACATACCGAGAGCCACCCCGCCCGGCAGCGTTCCCATCAAATCCAAAGGAGAGGAGACACATCCATGACTAGCGCTAGCACCACGGTCACAACGGACCAAACCAACGAGCGGCTGCCTTCGGGCCGGCTGCTTGCGCTCGGCCTGCAGCACGTGCTGGTGATGTATGCCGGTACCGTCGCGGTGCCGCTGATCATCGGCGGCGCGCTCAAGCTGCCCAAGGATCAGCTCGCCTTCCTGATCAATGCCGACCTGTTCGCGGCGGGCCTGGCCACGCTGATCCAGGCTTTCGGCTTCTGGAAGTTCGGCATCCGCATGCCGGTCATGATGGGAGTGACCTTTGCCTCGGTGGCGCCGATGATCGCCATCGGCTCCGACCCCAACGTGGGCCTGCTGGGCATCTACGGCGCGGTGATTGCCGCGGGGGTGTTCGGCATCCTGGTGGCGCCGCTGATGGGACGCATGCTGGGGCTGTTCCCGCCTGTCGTCACCGGCACGGTGATCACGCTGATCGGGGTGTCGCTGATGCGGGTGGGCATCAACTGGGCGGCCGGCGGCCAGCCCACCACCCGTGCCGTGATCGACGGCGTGGTCAAGGATGTGCCAAACCTCGCCTATGGCGACCTGGGCAACCTGGGCATCGCGGCGCTGGTGCTGGTGGCGATCCTGCTGCTGAGCAAGTATGGCCGCGGCCTGATCTCCAACTGCGCGGTGCTGCTTGGCATCGTGATCGGCACCCTGGTGGCGATGGCGCTGGGCAAGGTCTCCTTCGAAGGCCTTAGCGACGCCAGCGCGATCGCGCTGATCACGCCGCTGCACTTCGGCATCCCGACCTTCGACCTTCCGGCCATCCTGTCGATGTGCGTGGTGATGCTGATCACGCTGGTGGAATCCACCGGCATGTTCCTCGCGCTGGCCGACATCACAGGCAAGCGCCTGTCCAACGAGGACCTGACCCGCGGCCTGCGCGCGGACGGCCTTGGCACCGTGATCGGCGGCGTGTTCAATACCTTCCCCTACACCTCGTTCTCGCAGAACGTGGGCCTGGTGACAGTGACCGGCGTGCGCTCGCGCTATGTGGCAGTGGCTGGCGGCATCATCCTGATCGGCCTGGGCCTGTTCCCGAAGATGGCGCACATCGTGGCCTCGGTGCCGCAGTTCGTGCTCGGCGGCGCGGGCATCGTGATGTTCGGCATGGTGGCCGCCACCGGCATCCGCATCCTGGGCTCGTGCGATTTCAACCGCAACCGTTTCAACCTGTTCATCGTCGCCATCTCGATCGGCTTCGGCATGATCCCGACGCTGGCGCCGACCTTCTTCCAGTACCTGCCCAAGTGGACCGACCCGTTCACCCACAGCGGCATCGTGCTGGGCACCATCGTGGCAGTCGTGCTCAACGTCTTCTTCAACGGCATCCAGTCGCGTGAAGAAGCCATGCGCAACGCCGCGGCCAACTCGCACGGCACGGAATAAGTCCAGCCGGCGGCGGCCGGCACAGTTTCCTGAAGAACCATGACCCTGATGACAAGCCACAACTATCCACGCGATCTGATCGGTTACGGCAGCCAGCCGCCGCACGCCCGCTGGCCGGGCGGCGCGCGCATTGCGCTGCAGTTCGTCCTCAACTACGAAGAGGGCGGCGAAAACAACGTGCTGCACGGCGATGCCGGCTCCGAGCAGTTCCTCTCCGAGATCATCGGCGCGGCGGCTTACCCCGACCGCCACATGAGCATGGAGGGCGTGTACGAGTACGGCTCGCGCGCCGGCGTCTGGCGCATCCTGCGCGAGTTCGAGCAGCGCGGGCTGCCGCTGACGATCTTCGGCGTGTCAATGGCATTGCAGCGCCATCCGGACCTGACCCGCGCGTTCGTCGAGCTCGGCCATGAGATCGCTTGCCATGGGTGGCGCTGGATCCACTACCAGGGCATGGACGAAGCCACCGAGCGCGAGCACATGCGCATCGGCATGCAGATCATCAAGGAGCTGACCGGATCGCTGCCACTGGGCTGGTACACCGGCCGCGACAGCCCCAACACCCGCCGCCTGGTGGTGGAGCACGGCGGGCTGCTGTACGACTCGGACTACTACGGCGACGACCTGCCCTTCTGGACCGAGGTGGAAGTCACCGGCGGCGAAAAGAAGCCCCACCTGGTGGTGCCCTATACGCTCGACTCCAACGACATGCGCTTTGCCACGCCGCAAGGCTTCAACACCGGCGAGCAGTTCTTCCAGTACCTCAAGGACGCCTTCGACGTGCTCTACGCCGAGGGCGATCCGCAGGGGCTGGATCGCCCCAAGATGCTGTCGGTGGGCATGCACTGCCGCCTGCTGGGCCGCCCGGGCCGCATGCGCGGGCTGCAGCGCTTTCTCGACTACGTGCAGGGACACGACAAGGTCTGGATCTGCCGGCGCGTGGATATCGCGCGCCACTGGGCCGAAACTCATCCCTACTCCGCACAGAACCACGCCTAAGCCGAACGATAAGCCGAACCATGAGCCAGACCTACACCCTCGACCAACTCAACGCCATGCCGGCCGCCGACTTCATCCAGGCGCTCGGCGGCATCTATGAACACTCCGCGTGGGTGGCGCAGGCCGCCGCCACGCAGCGCCCCTTCGCCCATGCTGCCGCGCTGGCCGACGCCATGCGCGCCATCGTGGACGGCGCGGGCGATGCCGCCCAGATCAAGCTGGTGCGCGCCCACCCGGAGCTGGCCGGCAAGGCCGCAGTGCGCGGCGAGCTGACCGCCGAATCCACCCGCGAGCAAAGCGGCGCCGGCCTGGACCAGTGCTCCGCGGCGCAGTTCGAGCAACTGCAGTCGCTCAACCGCCAGTACAACGAGAAATTCGGCTTCCCCTTCATCCTGGCGGTGCGCGGCTACGACCGCGCCGGCATCATCGGCGAGTTCGCAAGGCGCGTGAACAACGAACCGGCCGCGGAGTTGCAAACTTGCATCAACCAGATCCACCGCATTGCGCAATTCCGCCTGAACGACTTAGTATCCGGCTGAGCCAAAAAGGCAGCGGGTTCGTTAGCCCTGCCATACCTCTGATTTACCGCTGACTTACCCACGCTGCTGTAACGGGCATTGCCCGGACCGAGCCCAGGTCCGGCGCCTGCCCGGCACGAAGAAAAACACCAGAGCTAATAGAACCCGTCAGGGACCCAGTACACAGAGAACGCAACGGATCAACCACGGAGAAACCCACAATGCATAAGCAGATCAAGCCGGCCCTCAAGCTGGCAGCGATGGCGGCAGCCCTTTTCAGCGGCGCGGCCATGGCGCAATCCAGCGTCACGCTGTACGGCCAGGCCGACATGTTCGTCGGCGGCGTCAAGAACGTCGGTGCCGCCAACCGCGCCTATGTCGCCAATTCGGGCGGCATGCAGACCTCGTACTGGGGCATCAAGGGCACCGAAGACCTCGGCGGCGGCACCAAGGCCATCTTCGACCTGAACGGCTTCTTCCGCACCGACAGCGGCTCCTCGGGCCGCTTCAACGGCGACTCGATGTTCAGCCGCAATGCATTCGTGGGCCTGCAGAACGACAAGCTGGGCACCATCAAGCTGGGCCGCAACACCACGCCCTTCTTCGTGTCGACCATCCTGTTCAACCCGCTGGTCGACTCCTACGTGTTCTCGCCGATGGTGTTCCACACCTATTTCGGCGCCTCCACGGCCCGCGTGAACGACCCGGGCATCATCGGCGATTCGGGCTGGAACAACTCGCTGCTGTACTCCACGCCGAACTTCGGCGGCCTGACCGCCAACGTGATCTACTCGTTTGGCGAGAAAGCTGGCGCCACCGGCCAGAACAAGTGGGGCGGCAACCTGATGTACTTCAACGGCCCGTTCGCTGCCACGCTGGCCTTCCAGCAAGTCAAGTTCGACAGCACGCCGGGTGACGTGACCGCGTCGACCAGCCCGCTGCTGGTCGGCTTCAGCAAGCAGAATGCGGTGCAGGGCGGCGTGAGCTACGACTTCAAGATCGTCAAGCTGTTCGCGCAAGGCCAGTACATCAAGTCGGACATCAACAACAACGTCAACGGCGACATCAAGCACACCAACGGCCAGGTCGGCGTTTCGGTGCCGGTCGGCAATGGCAATATCCTGGCGTCCTACGCTTACGACAAGACCAAGAACTCGGTCGCGGACTTCAAGCGCAACACGGTGGCAGTCGCCTACGACTACAACCTGTCCAAGCGCACCGACGTCTACGCCGCTTACTTCTACGACAAGATCACCGACCTGTCGCACGGCGACACCTTTGGTGTGGGCCTGCGCCACAAGTTCTGACGCTTTCCCCTTGCCAACGGGAACGGATACCCGTCCTCCCGCCCAACAACCCGCCCTTGTGGCGGGTTTTTTTATGCCCCGCCGGCGCGCCGTGCTCAGGCTGCCAGCAGGTTGCCGGCGATGAAGTCCACGAAGGCCCTGAGCTTGGGCGACAGCTGGCGGCTGGACGGCCACAGCACGCGCAGCATCGTGCGGTCCTGGTTGTAGTCGTCCAGCACGCTGACAAGCGTGCCTTCGTCCAGCTGGCGCCGATCAGCGAGGGGCTGGGGGTATCCGAGGCGCTTGCTGGCCAGTTCGTAAGCCTCTACGCCATCGGCTCGCTGGTGGCGGCCATCCCGCTCACCGCGGCCACGCAAGGCTGGCGCCGCCGGCCATTGCTGCTGGCAGCGCTGGCGGGACTGCTGGTCTTCAATACGCTTACCGCGCTGGCGCCCGGCTACGTGATGGCACTAGTGGCGCGCTTCCCGGCCGGCATGGCGGGCGGCCTGATCTGGTGCATGCTCGCGGGCTATGCGCGGCGCATGGTGCCGGATCACCTCAAGGGCCGCGCACTGGCCGTGGCCGGCGTCGGCGCGTTCCCGTGGGCGCTGCTTGTCTTGCTGGTTGTGGGGCTGCTGATTGCGTGGGCCTCGCGCGGGCATGGGTTCCCGGCGCGGCCCGGCGTAGCCTAGCGCGCGGCGCTGCGAGCGCTAGGGATTCTTGAGCCGCCGGCCGGGCTTGGGCGGCGGCGCCTGCAGGCTCACCAGCAACCGCCCGAACTCGCGCGCGGCCGGCGTCTTCTCGCCATCGCTCCAGATCAGCGCAAAATCCGCTGCAGGCAGCGCCGGCAAGCCGTACTGGCCATCGACCACCTTCATCCCCGGCTTCAGGTCGCCGCGGATTTGCACCGAGGCGCCGAGCCCCGCCAGTACCGCGGTGCGGATGCCCTCCTGGCTTGGCGAAGTAAACGCCACGTGCCACGGTATGGAGGTGCCCTCCAGTGCCGCCACGCCCACCTGCCGGTTGACGCACGGCGAGGGCGACAGCGCGAGCGGCAACGACGCACCCGGTGCGATCTCGAAGGCCTGGGCGGCGGCCCACACGAACTGCGTCTGCTGCAACACCGTGCCGCCCTCCCCGCCGGGCGCCGACAACACCACGGCAAGATCCAGTTCGCCGGCCTTGATCATCGCGCGCAAGTCCAGGTAAGTGCCCACGCTCACATCGAGACGCACGGCGGGGAATGCCCTGGAGAACCGTGACAGCAGTTGCGGCAGCCGCTCGCCCAGGAAGGTTTCCGGCACGCCGAAGCGCACCACGCCGCAAACGGGAGAGGGCTGGAACCGGCGCGAAAGTGCATCGAGCGAGGCCAGGATCTGCTCCGCGTGCTGGAGAAAATCGTTGCCGTCCTCGGTCAGGGTCAGAGTGCGTGTCGTGCGGTGCAGCAGCGGCCGGCCCACCTGCTCTTCGAGCCGCCGGATCTGATGGCTGACCGCGGACTGCGTCAGGTGCAGCCGCTGCGCCGCGCGCGTGAAGCCGCCGGTTTCCTTGACGGCGACAAAGGCCCGCAGCAGTGTCGGATCGAAATCCATGGTCCCTTATTTATGATGAACGCTAATGAATCGGAAGAAATTAGATCATTTCTATCATGACGAGGACTCGCCCACAATGTGCGCCAAGACCGGCGTCGAGCATGACGCCATCCGTTCCCCGCAACCGGATTCGCCTGGAAAGCACCATCGATGCGCCTCACTCATTCCCGTAAAAACCAAATGGCATTGGCCGCCGTCTGCCTGGCCGCGCTGATGTTCGGCCTGGAGATTTCCAGTGTGCCGGTCATTCTGCCCACCCTTGAGCACGTCCTGCACGGCGGCTTCGGGGACATGCAATGGATCATGAATGCCTACACCATCGCCTGCACCACGGTGCTGATGGCGGCCGGCACGCTGGCCGACCGCTTTGGCCGCAAGCGCATGTTCGTCCTCGGCATTGCCTTGTTCGGCATCGCCTCCCTGATCTGCGGCCTGGCGCAAAGCGCCGCCGTGCTGATTGCCAGCCGGTTCCTCCAGGGCATGGCCGGCGGCGCGATGCTGATCTGCCTGGTGGCGATCCTGTCGCATCAGTTCCAGGAAGGCAAGGAACGCAGCAAGGCCTTTGGCGCCTGGGGCGTCGTGTTCGGAATCGGCCTGGGTTTCGGGCCAATCGTTGGCGGCATGATCGTTGCCGTATCCAGCTGGCAATGGGTGTTTCTGGTGCACGTGCTGCTGGCCATCCTGACCTTGGCGCTGGTCTTCGCGGGCGTGGAAGAGTCGCGCGATCCGCAGGCGGGCAAGCTCGATATCGCGGGCATCGTCACGCTGTCGCTGGCCGTTTTCGGCCTGGCCTACCTGATCACGCAGGGACCGGAGGCCGGGGTTTCCCGCGCCGCCGCGATCGGCATGACGGCCGCGACGGCGGCCAGCTTCGTGGCTTTCCTGCTTGCGGAAAAACACAATCCGAATCCGATGTTCGATGTTTCGGTGTTCCGCAGCCGGGACTTCTCGGGCGCGCTGCTTGGCTCCATGGGCATGAACTTCAGCTTCTGGCCATTCATGATTTACCTGCCGCTTTATTTCCACGGCGGCCTGGGCTACGGCAGCGTGACCGCCGGTTTGTCCTTGCTGGCTTACACGCTGCCCACGCTGTTGTTTCCGCCGCTGGGAGAGCGGCTTGCGCTGCGCTACGGGGCCGGCAGGGTCATTCCCCTGGGCTTGTTCACGATCGGGCTGGGCTTCATGCTGATGAAGCTCGGCAGCAGCCTGGCGCAGGCGAGCTGGCTCACCCTGCTGCCGGGTTCGCTGCTGGCCGGCATCGGCCTGGGCATCACCAACACGCCGGTGACCAACACCACCACCGGCTCGGTTCCCAGCAGCCGCGCGGGCATGGCCTCCGGCATCGACATGAGCGCGCGGATGATCTCGCTGGCGGTCAATATCGCGTTGATGGGATTCATCCTGGTCGCAGGGATCTCTGCGTATCTGAAGCGTGCCTTTCCGGGGGCGTTCGATGCGTTGCAGTTGCGCGCGCTGGCGCAGCGCATTGCCGTGGGCAACCTGGATGCGCCCGGTGACGCCTTCGCGCAACTGCCGGCCCTGGACGCGTCCGGCGCCGCGCTGCATGCGGCGCTGGTCCATGGCTTTGGCTGGGTGATGCTGTATGGCGGGATTGGCGCCTGGGTCCTCGCCTTGCTCAGCCTGATGATGTTCGCCCCCGGCAAACGAGGGCATCAGGCGGTTGCCGATCCCGCGGGCCGCTGCGCTTAGAAGTCCGCCGCCATCGCCAGCTGGAAGGTGCGCGGCGTGCCCTGCGTCAGGTAGCCGCCGCAGGTCGATGCCCGGTACGTTCAGCCGCCTCCCCGGGTTGGCACGCCGGCGATGGCCCAGGCCGACGATTCACGCCGTGCCGGGCACGGAATCGCGCACGCCTTGCGCCCCGCGAACTCGCTGGCCACGCGGGCCAGGTCGATCTCCCAGCCGCGCGCTTCGAGCGCCTTGAGCGTCTTGCGAAAGGCGATCTGCAAGCCGTCCGAGCGCACCGACACTTCCTCCTGCCAGTCGTCGGGCGTGTGCTGGGGGCAAACCCGGGATAGCACGGCATGGTCCTGCTCGAAGATGCGCAGGTTGCTGCGGCGGGTGCGCGCGTCAAGCAGCGCGCTCTTCATGAAGGTACGTCCCATCATCCACAGGGTGCGCGTGCGTTTGGCGTCGACCGGCAGGTGCGCCGAAACGATGCGGATCTCCCAGCCGGGACGGGGCTCGAGCCGCAGCGTGGTGCACGGCCCGGAGAAGTGGTAGCCCGGCGTGGTGTAGACCGGCACCCGGCCACCCGCTGCCCCGCGGGCGAGCCACGCCGGCCATGAGCGGCGCCGCGGGCGGTACATGCGCATGCGCGCCTCGCCCTGCCACTCGCCTGCCTCTACCGTGAAGTCGTCGATCTCGGGATGCGCGGGGTCGCCGAAAGCCGTGCCATGCACGAATGGCGCGTGGGCAAAATCCAGGCCGTTCTCCATCACGCGGTCCCAGCTGGCATCCCAGTCGAAATGCCCGCGCACCAGCCGGAAACGGGGATCCTCGGCCCAGGACAGATCCGGCAGCGGCGGCCGCTCCGCCGGCGGCAGGTCTCCCAGGAAGGCCCAGACCCAGCCAAAGCGCTCCACCGTCGGGTAAGCGTCCACCCGCGCCCGGGTGGGCACCCGCAGTCCCGGCTGGGCCGGGATATGCGTGCAGATGCCATTGCCGTCGTAGCGCCAGCCGTGGTACGGGCACGCCACGTCGCCGGCCACCACGCGGCCATGGCTGAGCGAGCCACCCCGATGCGCGCAAACGTCGGACAGCACGCAGGCCAGGCCGGCGCTATCGCGAAACAGCACCAGCTTCTGGCCCAGCGCGGTCACCGTGACAGGCTCGGCACGCACATCCGTTGAGTGGCCTAGCACATACCAGAGATTCTTCAGCATGGGGATTGCCTTGAGGATGGCCGCGAGGATGGCCAGGGGTCGCCAGGTTCGCGAGATTGCCCTGGCGCCGAGGGGAGCCTCGCCGCCGGACCGGCGGCGCATTGCACGCCTCGCGCCCGCTGCTGGGCAGCGCGCGCCGCACCATGGCGGTTCGACCGGTTTGGGCGCCGCTGGTTTCGCCGGTGCCGCGACGCAGCATGGATTTGCTGCAGTGCGATAGAGATAAACTACCGGATTTCGGGATCGAAAGTCGCTGCTTAATAGGGCGATTCAATTGGCGGGCCTGCGCCTGCGTGCCTAAATTTAGGTTCCAGGCAACAAGACGGCAACGGACGAGGTGACTCATGCGGCGTGATGCAAAGACCCGGTCGGAGTTGATGGCCATCCTGAACCAGTTCCTCAACAACAATCCAGAGTGCGGCGAGTGCGAACTGCACGCCATGCGAGTTCACCAGCCCGACCACACCGGTTGCAACTGGAGTGCGGAAGTCGATTTCCCGCGCGAGGAGGACGACCATTTGCCAACCCGGCTGGCAGCAGCCAAGTCCATCATCGTCGTGATGCGCGAGCAGTACAACATGTTGCAATAGCGGCAACGGGATCAGGGCGGGACAGGTTTTCCGGGCCGGCGGAACTGCTTCACAAGCCGGTCAAAAAAAACGGGGCTCCAAAGGAGCCCCGTTTTCATTGGGTGGCGGCCGGCAAGCCGGCCGCGCCGCCGGATCAGCGCACCGCGTTGGCTTCGGCCACCGCTACCGCCGTCATGTTGACGATGCGGCGGGTGGTAGCTTGCGGGTTGAGAATGTGCACCGGCTTGGCCGCACCCAGCAGGATCGGGCCAATGGTGACGCCTTGCCCGCCCGTGATCTTGAGCAGGTTGAAGGCGATGTTGGCTGCATCCAGCGTCGGCATGACCAGCAGGTTGGCGCTACCGGCCAGCTTGGTGCCCGGCAGGAAGTGGCGGCGCACGTCCTCGACCAGGGCGGCGTCGCCCTGCATCTCGCCCTCCACTTCCAGGTGCGGTGCCTCGCGGGCCAGGATCTCCTGGGCCGCGCGCATCTTCCTGGCCGACGGGCGGTCCGACGAGCCGAACATCGAGTGCGACATCAGCGCCACCTTCGGGTGCTGGCCAAAACGCGCGATCTCCTCGGCGGCCAGCTGCGTGATGGCGGCGAGTTCCTCCGCGGTGGGATCGTCATTGACGAAGGTGTCGGTGATGAACAGCGTGTACTTCTCGAGCATCAGCGCGTTCATCGCGGCGAACACCTTGGCGCCTGGCGCCAGGCCGATCACGTCCCGCACATGCTCCAGGTGGGCTTCGAAGCGGCCCACGGTGCCGCACAGCATCGCGTCGGCGTCGCCCATATGCATCAGCATGGTGCCGATCAGCGTATTGGAGCGGCGCAGCGCCACCTTGGCCATGTCCGGCGTGACGCCGTCGCGGCCGCGCAGCGCGTGGTAGGCCTCGTGGTAGGCACGGTAGCGCGGGTCGTCTTCCGGGTTGATCAGCTCGAAGTCCGTGCCGGCCTTCAGGCGCAGGCCGGCCTTGTCGATGCGCATCTGGATCACGTGCGGGCGGCCGATCAGGATCGGACGGGCCAGGCCTTCGTCCACCACGGTCTGCACCGCGCGCAGCACGCGCTCTTCTTCGCCCTCGGCATAGACCACGCGCTTGGGCGCGGCCTTGGCGGCCGTGAACACCGGCTTCATGATCAGGCCGGTGTGGTAGACGTACTGGGTGAGCTGCTGGCGGTAGGCTTCCAGGTCCTTGATCGGACGGGTGGCCACGCCGGATTCCTCGGCGGCCTTGGCCACCGCCGGCGCGATCTTCTCGATCAGGCGCTGGTCGAACGGCGTCGGGATGATGTAGTCCGGGCCGAACTTCAGTTCCTGGCCACCGTAGGCGGCAGCAACGGCGTCGTTCAGCTCGGCTTCGGCCAGGTCGGCGATGGCCTTGACGCAGGCCAGCTTCATGGCTTCCGTGATCTTGGTGGCGCCGCAATCCAGCGCGCCGCGGAAGATGTACGGGAAGCACAGCACGTTGTTGACCTGGTTCGGGTAGTCCGAGCGGCCGGTGGCGATGATGCAATCCGGGCGCGCGGCCTTGGCCACTTCCGGGCGGATTTCCGGCTCAGGGTTGGCCAGTGCCAGGATGATGGGCTTGTCGGCCATGGTCTTGACCATCTCGGCGGTCAGCACGCCGGCGGTCGAGCAGCCCAGGAACACATCGGCGCCATTGACGATGTCGGCCAGGGTGCGGTTCGAGGTGTCTTGCGCGTAGCGCGCCTTGTTGGGTTCCATGTTGGCGTCGCGGCCCACATAGATCACGCCCTTGGAATCGACCACCGAGATGTTCGAGCGGGTCACGCCCAGGCTCACCATGGTGTCCAGGCAGGCGATGGCCGCGGCGCCGGCGCCGGAGACCGCCAGCTTGACCTTGGCGATATCCTTGCCGACCACCTTCAGGCCGTTGAGCAGCGCCGCGCCGGAGATGATGGCGGTGCCGTGCTGGTCATCGTGGAAGACGGGGATGTTCATGCGTTCGCGCAGCTTCTTCTCGATGTAGAAGCACTCGGGCGCCTTGATGTCTTCGAGGTTCACGCCGCCGATCGTCGGCTCCAGCGCTGCCACGATCTCGACGATCTTGTCCGGGTCGTGCGCATCGAGCTCGATGTCGAACACGTCGATGCCGGCGAACTTCTTGAACAGGCAACCCTTGCCCTCCATCACCGGCTTGCCGGCCAGAGGACCGATGTCGCCCATGCCGAGCACGGCGGTACCGTTGGTGATCACTGCCACCAGGTTGCCACGCGAGGTGTACTCGGCGGCCATCGCGGGATCCTTGGCGATCTCCTCGCAGGCGTAGGCCACGCCCGGGGAGTAGGCCAGGGACAAGTCGCGCTGGTTGGACAGCGCCTTGGTCGCGTTTACCTGGATCTTGCCCTTGGTCGGGCTGCGGTGGTATTCCAGCGCGGCCAGGCGCAATTGCGCTTCAGGACTGTTGGGGGCATGTTGCGGTGCATCACCGCCGGTCTTGCTGGTCATTATGCTCGTCCAGGAAGTGGCCCTGCCAGTGCCCGCCGAGGCCGCGCCGGTCGTATCCGGCGTGGCTTGCCGGAATCTTCCATTGCAGCTTTCAAAGACGGGCTCCGGCGGCTCGGGCCGAAAAATCGAGCCGTCATTCTAGCTCACCCAAGCCCGGCGCGAAGCCCCTCCCACTGGGGCATCCGGGGATTTAAGGCTTTTCGCCGGGCAATTCAGTTTTTACCACCGCACAGGCAATGCCTTGCTTGTGGCTTGCCACCTGCTACTTGTCATTCGGGTCCAGCGGCAATGTCACCCGCCGTGGCCGGCCGCTCTCCGCCGGGAACTGCACGAAGGCGCTGCGGATCAGGTAGGGCATCGCCGCCTGCAGGGACGCCCCCTCTGCGCGGTGGTTCGCCGTGACCTGGTAGACCCGGCGGCCGCTGGCGGCATCCTTGAAGAATACGCGCAGCGTGGACTGGGTGACCGGCACATCGCGCACCGTGGTCACCGGCGGCCAGTAGCCCGGGCCACCCCAGCCGTACGGGCCCCAGGGGCGGTAGTAAGGCCCCCAGTAAGGGCCGGGATAAAAGCCGGGGCCCCACGGGTCGACGTAGTTGGTCTCCTGGATCCGCATCAGCCGCGAGTTGCTGTCGTACTCCATGCTGACCAGGTAATGCGCCTGTGGCCGGGCCACCTGCTCGAAGCCGATTCCGGAGAGCGCCTGCGCCAGCCACTGCTCATAGGTCTGGTCCTCGAGCTGCGTCTGCTGGCCGCCGGTGCGATCGAAGGCATAGGTGCGCGGCGGATCGTTCTGCCAGTCGCCCTGGCGGAAGGCCGTCACCTCGGTGGTGACGGTGCTGGCGCAGCCGGACAGCAGCGCCACGCCGAGCAGCGCCGCGCCCGCCATCAGGCGGCTGCCGCGCCAGCCTTCGCCGGCTATCCGGCCCCAATCCTGACCAAGCTTCACCAGCTTTCCGAGCGTTGCCAGCCATCGTTTTGGCATCATGCCCCTCATCGATTCGTTGTCCGTTGTGTGACTCTGACCGTGCCGGGCCGGCGGAATTCCGTCCCGATCGGCCACCAGCGCCGCGCGCCCGAGCCGGGGCGCCCGCGCTTGGCTACAATGGGTTCTTCAGTGCCGTGGCACGCGGCCCGGCAGCGCCTTCCGCCCTGCCCGCCTGCCGTGACCATGGCGACCATGCCGCCCCAAGTGGCCCTCAGAGGACAGGATTCCTTCATGCTGCGCACCGACACGCCCGTTACCGTCCATCGCAAAGACTATACTCCGCCGGCCTTCGCTTTTGAGCACGTCGACCTCACCCTCGAGCTCGACCCGGCGCGCACGGTGGTCACCAATATCCTGCGCTTCACGCGCCAGGCACCCGGCCCGCTGGTGCTGGCGGGCGAGGCACTGGAGCTCGTCGGGGTCCGCCTCGACGGCAAGCCGCTGGAAGGCGCGCAGCAGACGCCCGACAGCCTGACGCTGCCCGAGCTGCCCGCGCAAGGCACGCTGGAAATCGTCACCGCCTGCCAGCCGGCCGCCAACACGTCGCTGTCCGGCCTCTACGTTTCCAACGGCAACTTCTTTACCCAGTGCGAAGCCGAGGGCTTCCGCAAGATTACCTATTACCTGGACCGCCCCGACGTGATGTCGACCTTCCGGGTCACGTTGCGCGCGCAGCGCGCGGCCTACCCGGTGCTGCTGTCCAACGGCAACCTGATCAGCGAGCGCGAGCTGCCCGACGGCCGCTTTGAGGCTGTCTGGGAAGACCCGTTCAAGAAGCCCGCCTACCTGTTCGCGCTGGTGGCCGGCAAGCTGGAATGCATCGAGGAGCGGATCCAGTCCGCCTCCGGCAAGGAGAAATTGCTGCAGGTCTGGGTGGAGCCGCAGGACCTGCCCAAGACGCGTCATGCCATGGATTCGCTGATCCACTCGATCCGCTGGGACGAGCAGCGCTTTGGCCTGGAGCTGGACCTCGACCGCTTCATGATCGTCGCCGTGGGCGACTTCAACATGGGCGCGATGGAGAACAAGGGCCTCAACATCTTCAACACCAAATACGTGCTGGCCAACGCCGAAACCGCCACCGATGCCGATTTCGGCAATATCGAATCCGTGGTCGGGCATGAGTACTTCCACAACTGGACCGGCAACCGCGTGACCTGCCGCGACTGGTTCCAGCTCTCGCTCAAGGAAGGCCTGACGGTGTTCCGCGACCAGGAATTCTCGGCCGACATGATGGGCTCCGAATCCGGGCGCGCGGTCAAGCGCATCGAGGACGTGCGCATGCTGCGCCAGGTACAGTTCCCCGAAGATGCCGGCCCCATGGCGCATCCGGTGCGCCCCGACAGCTACGAGGAAATCAACAACTTCTACACCGTGACGGTGTACGAGAAAGGCGCCGAGGTCGTGCGCATGTACCAGACCCTGCTAGGCCGCGACGGTTTCCGCAAGGGCATGGACCTGTACTTCCAGCGCCACGACGGCCAGGCCGTGACCTGCGACGACTTTCGCGCCGCCATGGCCGACGCCAATGGCCGCGACCTGACACAGTTCGGCCGCTGGTACAGCCAGGCCGGCACGCCGGTGGTCGCGGTGCGCACCGCGTGGGATGCGGCCGCCGGCACCCTGGCACTGACGCTGTCGCAAACCAGCCCCAAAGTCGGCATCGAGACGCGCCCCGGCACGCCGGACAAGCTGCCCTTCCATATCCCCTTCGCACTGGGCCTGATCGACGCCAGCGGCGCCGACCTTGCGCTGCAGCTCGAGGGGGAAAGCCAGCCCGGCGCCACCACGCGCGTGCTGGATTTCACCGAGGCCGAGCAGACCTTCCGCTTCATCAACCTGCCGCGCGGCGCCGAGCCGCCGCTGGCGTCGTTGCTGCGCGACTTCTCCGCGCCAGTCATCATCGACGCCGAGTACAGCGAAGCGCAGCTGACCTTCCTGCTCGCGCACGACAGCGATCCGTTCAACCGCTGGGAGGCCGGCCAGCGCCTGACCACGCGCGCGCTGCTGCAACTGGTGGCCCAGAGCCAGGCCGGCCGCGAGCTCCACCTCGACCCGGCGCTGGTGGCCGCGCTGCGCACCGTGCTCAACGACCAGCAGCTCAGCCCCGCCTTCCGCGAGCAGGCCCTGACGCTGCCGGCCGAGGCTTACCTCGCCGAGCGCATGGGCGTGGCCGATCCGGCGGCCATCCATCGCGCCCGCCAGTTCATGCGCGAGGCGCTGGCGCGCGCGCTCAAGGCCGACTGGCTGGCCGCGTACGAGGCCAACGCCACGCCGGGCGCCTACAGCCCCGATGCGGTGTCCGCCGGCAAGCGCGCGCTGCGCAACCTGGCACTGGGCTACCTGGCCGACAGCGGTGACGCCGCCATGCAGGCGCTGGCAGAAGCGCAATACATGGCCGCCGACAACATGACGGACCGCTTCGCCGCGCTCAGCGCCATGGTCAACACCTTTGCCCCCGGCCGCGAGGCCGCGCTGGCCGATTTCTACCAGCGCTTCGAGCAAGACCCGCTGGTGATCGACAAATGGTTCTCGCTGCAAGGCACGCAGCGCGGCACCGTAGGGCCGCAAAGCGCCGGCCACAAGGGCAAGCACACCATCGACACGGTGCGCGCGCTGATGCAGCATCCCGCCTTCAACCTGCGCAACCCCAACCGCGCGCGCTCGCTGATCTTCAGCTTCTGCGCGGCCAACCCGGCCCAGTTCCACGCCGAGGATGGCTCGGGCTACGCCTTCTGGGCCGAGCAGGTGCTGGCGCTGGACGCCATCAACCCGCAAGTGGCGTCCCGCCTGGCGCGGGTGATGGATCGCTGGCAGAAGTACGCCCTGCCGCTGCGCGACCGCATGCGCGCCGCGCTGGAGCAGGTGGCGGCGGCCAGCGACCTGTCCCGCGACGTGCGCGAGATCGTGAGCAAGGCGCTGGCGCCGTAAGGCAGCGCCGGGCTGGGGGGGGGGGGGGGGGGGGGGGCACGGCCCCGGACCCCCCGCAG